>CAZHLE010000185.1:0-4293 GCA_964533065.1 uncultured Woeseiaceae bacterium
TCGCGGGTTTCGGCCTTTTTGAAGTATGGCAGACAGTGCCGATAGTCCCAGTTCGCCAGCGACGTATCTTCCAAGGCCCAGCGATCGTAATCGAGCGCGTTGCCACGGATGTAGACCATGCCGTTGATGGAGGAGGAGCCGCCCAGCACGCGCCCGCGCGGGCAGTGCACGCGCCGGCCGTCAAGGTTCGGTTCCGGCTCGGTGTGATAGTCCCAGCTATAACGCGTGCCGTTCATCGGGTAGGCGAGCGCCGCCGGCATGCGGATACGCCAGTCCCAGAACGGGTCAACGCCGCCCGCTTCCAGCAGCAGCACGGACACGGCCGGATCCTCGCTGAGCCGATTCGCCAGCACACAGCCGGCCGATCCCGCACCGACGATGACGTAATCAAACTCCTTTGAGTCGCCGTTTTTCATGTCTTTGCACTTCAGATCGGGAAGCCAGCGGGCATACTATTACGAATGCACCACAAAACCGAATCAGCTCAGTAACCGTGAGTCGTAGGCCCAGTGCAGCAGTGCCTGCCGCTGCTTGGGGCGGCAGTTGAGATCGTATTCCTCGCAGTTCTTTTTTACCTGCGCGATATGCCGGCGCATGGCCCGCCAGCGTTTTATCTGCCGCTCATCGTCCTCAGAGCGTCGGCCGAGGTAGTAGCGGCAATACCATTGAAACCAGCCGCGAGGATCTTCGTGCCAGATCCACTCTTTGCGTCGCCACTCCTGGAGAGGCTGTGACGCAGCGACACCAAAATAGTTGATCTTCGGGTCAGCCCGGCCGGGACTGAGCTTGGCTTTCGCGAACCAGCTCGCGGGAAACTCATCCTGGCAGTCCGTCATGTACTTGCCGCCGAAGACGCCGAGCTCGAGCATTTCTTTCGGCGTCAGGTCCGGTTGAAAATCCGGATGAAATCCTTTTCCGGTCGGCGCCGACAAAACGTAGCGATAACCCGACTGCATGCGATCGTTTACGACGATTTCTTTACCCCTAGTTCCCAAGGTAGGCGAGATTCCTTGCATCGAAAGCGGTTGGCTCTCTGCCGATCAGGCTTTTCACCACAGCCGGATCTGCGACATTACCCTCCTCCAGCATGGTCAGCTGGTCGCGCGTGACCGGGAAAAACGGCACCCAGTCCAGCAACGTCGCAGCCAGACTCATCAGGCCGATGGGCATGGGCACGATCCATTTGTTCCGCCCGGTCACTTTGGCGATTCTTGACACCATCTCCTTCCAGGACAAAATTTCCGGCCCTCCGAGGACATAGGTTTTTCCTATGCACTCGTCATTCTCAAGCGCCGTAAGAAATGCACTGGCGACGTCCTCGACGTGAATCGGCGACATCAATACCGCACCGGCCTCCGGGCCGATGCCTTTGATAAAGGTGACGGCAGGAAACGGTGGGCGAACCATCTGCGCAAAAAGCTGCGTGGCGAATTCCATTGTGCCGCGAGGATCACCAAAGACCACGGATGGCCGAAACACGGTAACGTCGAGTCCGCTCTGGAACGCAAAGTTCTCGGCGCGACACTTGGTTTCCTGGTATGGCGTGCCGGGGATCTTGACGCCGTTGGCACTCATGAGGACGAGCCGCCGAACGCCGACTCCGATTGCGGCGTTAACTGTATTGACCAGCCCCTCATACTGCGTCGATTCGAACGTACAGCCTGGGGAACTTGTCTCGCGCAATATGCCGACGTTATAGATGACCGCATCTGACCCTTCGAGCGCGCGACGCAGGGAATCAAAATCGGCAATGTCGCCAGTCACCGTTCGAACCGCCGCAGCTTGTCGAACCTTGCTCTCGCTGCCCTGTCGCACGAGCAGGCAAACCGTATGCCCGGCCGCCAGCAGCTCGTCGCTCAGGTAGCTACCGACAAAACCTGTGCCACCGATGATGGTTACTTGCATTTGTCGCTATTCCCCGGTTACCGGATCGTGAGAAACATAAATCAGTTCGTCCACCGGGAAATCAAGATCTCGTGCTTTGTCAACGAGCGATTCGAGGATGTCGGCGGGCAGTTCCGGAGACCGGGCCAGGATCCAGAGGTAGGAGCGATTCGGGCCCGCAACCAGCGCGTACTGGTAATTTTCCAGATCCAGTTCGAGGATATTGTAGCCGCCATAAAACGGCCAAAAAAAAGACACTTTGAGCCGGCCAACATCGGGCGAGTCGACGAAATAGGCCTTGCCGACTGCCTCGTCCCATTCGGCTGTATTGCGGTTGAATCCCCTGTTCAGCACCCGCACGCTGCCATCGTCCTGTAGCGAATAGGAGGCCGACACGTTGCTAAGTCCACGCTCAAAGCGATGGTCGAGCCGAGCGATTTCGTACCAGTTACCGAGATAGCGATCCAGTTCGAAGCCGGCAACGGCGCTCGTGCCTTTTGGCAGACCCGTGCAGGCAGAAACAAGGATTGCCGCGACAATCAGCGCCAGCGCAAATGTTTTCGACGTAGTCAACGATTCATCCTCATGGTCTGGCACGTATCCTATTCCAGCACGGTGTAATTATAGAGGTACATCTCTTGGCTGTTGTACGCCTCGATCTGGCCGCCGAACTCGAAACCGAGCTTCTCCAGCACGCGGATGGATCCTTTGTTCGCAATGTCCACCGTCGCGATGATTTTCTTTGTCAACTGGCGCTCCCGCGCATCCTCGATGACCAGACTTGCCGCCTCGGTCGCATAACCTTTGCCAAACACGCGACTCGTGAGCATGAATTGCAACTCGGGTGGGCCGTATCGATCGCTTAAAACCGTGTGCACGAGACCGGCCCAGCCGATAAACGCTTTGTCCGCTGGTACCATGCCTGTGAAGATCGACCAGACTTCGAAGCCGTACTTTTTCCTGCTGGCTTCAAAGCGCTGCCAGAAATCCTTTTCGGCGTGCACGCGTATCTGTTGCATGTCGAACAGATCGCGATAGTCGTAGTAATACTCGACGACCTTGGGGTCGGTCAGAATGTCACGCACGAACAACTCAAAGTGGTCGTGCGTCATCGGAGCCAGTGTCAATCGAGTCGATCGCATCAGCGTGGCAACAGCTCCAGCTTGCGCCTGACGACGTAGTCGACCAGCGCCTCGTCGATGGCGGGATCCAGCGCCGGCTGCTCATATTCCCTGAGCAATTGTTTCCACACGGTATTGGCCTGTGTTGCGATGTCGATGCTGCCGGACTCCTGCCAGGCCTCGAAATTCTGGCGGTTCGACAGAATCGGCATGTAGAACGCGGATTCGTAGCGCTGCATGGTGTGGCTGGTGCCAAAGTGATGTCCGCCCGGACCGACTTCGGCGACCGCATCGACGGCCAGTTCATCGT
Source organism: uncultured Woeseiaceae bacterium (assembly GCA_964533065.1). Taxonomy (GTDB): domain Bacteria; phylum Pseudomonadota; class Gammaproteobacteria; order Steroidobacterales; family Woeseiaceae; genus UBA1847. The sequence goes on from CAZHLE010000185.1 coordinate 3,316, forward strand.
CGTTGACCACAATCGGCCGCAGGTACTCGGACATCATCTGCAGCATCTCTGCATCGATGATGAGCTTTTCAAACGAAGCCGTGAGGCCGCCCTCAAGCCAGCCCGCCGCATGATTGACGAGATTCGCGTGGCCCATCACGGAACCCCAGAGCGACATCTGGCTTTCGAACGCGGCTTGCGCATCAACGCAATTTGACACCGTGGTGTTACTGGAGCGAAACGGCAGACCGAGCCGCCGTGCAATCTGCCCGCTCGCCTGCGCGGCCTTCGTATACTCGGGTGTGCCCAGCGCCGGCGCGCCCGTACGCATATCGACATTCGAGGCGAAGCTGCCGTACATGACCGGCGCACCAGGCCGAACCACTTGCGTAAACGTAATGCCGGCCAGCACTTCCGCCGTCTGCTGCATCAGGGTTCCTGCCAGCGTGGCCGGGCTCATGGAACCTGCGAGCGTAAACGGCGTGATGCAAACCGCCTGGCCTGCCGTTGCAAGTTCGACGATGCCTTCGGTCATCGGAATGTCGAGTTGCATTGGCGAATTGGTATTGATGATCGCCAGCACAGCCGGTCGTTTCTGCAACTCCTCGCGATCAATACCCAAGGCGATACAGGTCATCTCGATCGCATCGATCGTGCGCTCGCGCCCCAGGGCGTTCGCCTGGCAGTTCTTGTCCAGCAGTCGATGTTGTGCGAGATACAGATCGAGATGCCGGGTTTCGCCCGGCAGATCCATCGCCTCGAAGGGACCGCCGCCTTCATGCTGAATTACATTCAGGCTTTGAATCAGGCGCAAATAGTCACATTGCTCGGCGTAGTTTCCCGGCCTGCGCCCTTTTTCCAGGTCGCTGCAAAACGCCGGACCACCGACCGAACCGAAAATAATATTGTTACCACCGACCTTGAGATCGTGTGCCGGATTGCGCGCGCGCAACCCGAACGAGCCTGGCGCAAGCGCCACCTTCTCACGCACCAGGTCCG
>CAZHLE010000186.1:0-4237 GCA_964533065.1 uncultured Woeseiaceae bacterium
AATTTCCCATCCTGTAGTTTGGCTAAAATTTTAGCGGCAATGCCGCCAGCAATGGCACATCGAAATCAGTGGCCATTTTCTGCCCGCCGCCGGTACCGAAAATGGCCTCAGCATGGCCACACGCGGAACAGACATGGGTACTCATGTTTTCGATTACACCGAGAACCGGCACCGAGACCTTGCGAAACATTGCGAGCCCCTTGCGCGCATCCAGCAGGGCGATGTCCTGCGGTGTCGTCACAATGACTGCTCCACTGACCGGCACCTGCTGCGAAAGGGTCAACTGAATGTCTCCCGTTCCAGGCGGCATGTCGACGATCAGGTAGTCAAGATCGTGCCACGTCGTTTGTTGCAACAACTGGTTCAGCGCTGAAGTTACCATCGGACCGCGCCAGACCATCGGCTGATCCTGATCGACGAGGAAGCCGATCGACATGACCTGCAAACCGAGCGCCTGCAGCGGCTGCATGGTCTTGCCATCGATGCTCGTGGGTTGCTTGCCAGCGAGGCCCAGCATGTGCGGCTGGCTCGGCCCGTAAATATCGGCATCGAGCAGGCCCACCGAGGCGCCATCCGCCACCAGCGCCAGCGCGAGGTTCACGGCGACCGTCGATTTGCCGACCCCACCTTTGCCGGAGGCGATTGCTATCAGGTTTCGGATCTCGGGCAGCCGCTTGAGATTGCGTTGCACCCCGTGCGCGACAATTCGGGTGGAAAAACGGATTTCCGCCGGCCGCTCGTCACCTTTATGCGCCAATGCGGCGACCACAGCCTGCCGGTAACTCTCGTGCGCGCCGCTGGCCGGAAATCCGAGCTCAATATGCGCGCTGATGCGACCATCGGCATCATCGCACGCCAGAACTCGCCCGACGTCGCCTATTTTTCGAGCAATGCCCGGTAACTCAATGGAATTGAGGAAGTTTTTCACATTCGATTCTGTTGACAGCGTCACATTTCGAACGCTGGTATTAGGTAAAATCTAGTCCTATGGGCCTCCGGGACGGAGGTCTGAGCGCGCTCATTGTATCGAAGCCTGTGGCGGTGCCAAGCCCTGAATTCACAAGGCTTCGAAAAGAATGCGCGTGGGGTCGATGTGGCATAATGCCGCCTCGGAAAATTGGGAGGCGGTACAAATTCAGAAGGATTTCCGGATCTTGTACTTCGCCTGGGCAAGAGCGAACAGTTTGTTAGCAGATACACGAGATTCAGTGATTCCGTGTACCGGGATGCCGTGCGGCAGCGTATCCGGCGGTGATGCTCGTACCAAGATTCCGGATCCTGCCCGATGAGTCTCCTCGGGTCCTTTCGTGCTGACCAGTTGATCTCCAAGCTCGCTGCGGAACCAAAACCGGACTCGCCGTCCGCGCAACGGCTGGTCAATAAACTGAAAGGCATCGGCCCGAAAGTGATCCCCAAAGCGATTGACGCCCTGGCTCTGTCCGACAAGACCCACACGATGGTATTTGTCGACATTCTGTCCAGCCTGGTCAGCGACAAGACTCTGCCGGCCTACCGCGACGGCCTCGCCGACGGCAATGAACGCGTCGTCTCGGGTACCTCCTGGGCTCTGTCCAGCAGCACCAATTACAATCCCAACAATCTGCTCAACTTTTTCGACGACCCCGAAGTATCGAAGTACGCTTTGATCGAGGTGCTGCGGGTGCACAAGCAGGACCTGAGCGTCCACGAATTGTTGCAGCGTGCCTACGACCTTGACCCGAAAGCCTCGGCGGCACTGTTTCGAATCATTGAGGAGACCATACGGCCCGAAATGGTTCCCGACCTGATCGCCCGCATGGGTGGTAAGGACCCTTACATCAAGATCCACCTCATGAGCCTGCTGGCGAAGTTTGACAGCCCAGAAGTCAACCAGGCGCTGGAAATGCAGCTGCGGGACAGCAACAAGCTCGTGCGCAGCGCCGCGTTGTCCGCCCTCGCCAGCCGCGGTGGATCCGTCAATATTTCCGCTGTCAGCAAGTTGTTGCAGGATCCCGACCTCGACGTGCAGGGTAAGGCGGTCGATATGCTTATCCAGATGAAGCATCCGGAAACCGTCAAGCACCTTGCAGATGCACTCAAGGATGAATCGGAGTATGCCCGGCGTGCCGCCGTCGAAGTACTGAACGAACTCGGCGACCGCGACTCCGTGAAGGACCTGCTCAATGTGCTCAAGGACAACGACTGGTGGGTTCGCTCTCGCGCAGGCGACGCGCTCGCCGAAATCGGTGGACCCAAAGTCGTGCAGTCCGTCGTCGCGCTGATCCGCGATGACGACGAGGAAATCCGGCGCACTGCGATCGAAATATTGAATGCCATCAAGGATGCGTCCGCTGTCGATCACCTGATCAAAGCGACGAACGACTCCGATTGGTGGGTACGGGAACGTTCCGTTGATGCGCTGTCGAAAATCGGCAGTCCCAAGGCACTCCCCCGCCTGCTCGAAATGCTCGGCAAGGACGCCAAGACCGACACCGTTGTAATACGTGCGCTCGGCAAGATCGGTAATCAAAGCCATATCTCGAAACTTGTGCCGATGCTTAACCGACCGGAGCGTGACGTCCAGGTGGAGGCCATCAAGGCAATTTCTGCACTGGCGGACGAGTCGCATGCCGACACGGTCCGCAACGTACTGAAGAAGATCAAACAATCCGATGAACCTACGATCATCAACAGCGCCGACAAGGCCCTCAAGGCTCTTGATGCGCGCTTCTCGGAAACTGTGCTGGCCGAGAACAAGCGCGCCGAGAAAATTGGCGAACACACCAAGACCTTGTTGCTCGATAATGAGGAACTGGAAAAGCTGCTCGGCACGCAACAACCCCAGGCCGTCGCCGATGCGAGCGCTGGAGCCGCCACCGCCGCCGCCACCGCCACCTCAGTTCCTATGCTCGATGTTTCGAAGCTCAACCCCGGTTACATAATCGACGGGCGTTATAAGTACATTGAGAAAATCGGTAAGGGCGCTTTCGGGACCGTGCTGCTGATGCACGATGAGGTGGTCGACGAACAACTGATTCTGAAATTCCTTAACCCGAACGTGTCATCCGACGAAGAGATGATGAAACGCTTCGTGCACGAATTGCGCTACTCGCGCAAGATTACTCACCGCAACGTTATTCGCATCTATGACTTCCTGTACCTGCAGGGATGTTATGCGATTTCGATGGAATATTTTCCGTCGCACACCCTGTCCGGTGAGATGCCGAACAACAAGCCAATGTCGATGCAAAAGGCACTGAAGTATTCGCGCGACATGGTGATAGGCATGTCGATTGCGCATCAGGCCGGCGTTATTCACCGCGATCTGAAGCCCGCCAACATTCTGGTCAACGATGAAGGCTTGCTGAAGATTGTAGACTTCGGCGTCGCCGCTGCCGCGTCGAGCGGCGACACCCAATTGACCAAGACCGGATACGTTATCGGTTCGCCAAAATATATGGCTCCAGAGCAGATCCTCGGTAAAAAGGTCGATGAAACAGCCGACGTTTACAGTATTGGCGTTATCATGTACGAGATGACAACCGGGGTACCGCCGTACAGCCGCGGCGACCACATGTCAGTCATGTATCAACACGTGCAAGGTAAGGCGAAGCTGTGCCAGGAAATCAATCCGGAGATACCCGACGAGTTTGCAGCGATCATTGCCAAGGCAATGTCCGTCGACAAGACCAAGCGATTCCAGTCAATGGACGAACTCAACGAAGCGCTCGACCGGCTACAACTGTAAACAACCATGGCACGCATTGACGCATTCCTGAAACTCGGCCTCGCGCAAGGGTGTTCCGACGTGCACCTGGCAGTCGGTGTGCCACCGATGCTGCGCATGAACGGCGACCTCTTGCCGATCAAGTTTCGTGAGTTAACGGACACCGAGCTCGAAAGCTACGTGCTCGAGATCCTGACCAAGAATCAGCAGGAAAAGTTGTACGCGGGCCACGATATCGACTTTTCCTATGTCAGTGAAAACGGCGGACGTTTCCGCGTCAACGTATTCCGCAAGTCCACCGGGCATGGCGCCGTTTTCCGGTATATTCCGGGAAATGTGCCAACGCTGGCGCAGCTCAAGGCCCCGCCCATCCTGACCGAATTCTGCGAATATCCTCAGGGCATGGTACTGGTGACGGGTTCAACCGGAACCGGCAAGTCCACGACGCTGGCGGCGATGGTTAATCACCTCAACGAAACCCGCAGCCTCAATATCATCAGTCTCGAAGACCCTATTGAATTCGTACACCCA
>CAZHLE010000187.1:0-4213 GCA_964533065.1 uncultured Woeseiaceae bacterium
TGGCTGACGGAAACATTCTCGGACACGCCGATCTTCGCTGACACTGTGTCGACGGCCAAGGCGCCACGTCTAAGGCCGCACTTGCAACATATTCATACCCTGAAAACCGGCACCATTGAAGTTGAAGCGCTCATGGGGCAGGAAGCACGAACCAAGGCGCAACTTGTTAAGATTACGAAGATGCTGCACAACGAAGGCGTGACACGCGTGTTTATCACACGTGGTGAGAAAGGTGTTTTCTTTAGTGACAACGGCAAACACGGTACGCAAAAGGTGCAACGCAGTAGCAATGACATTCTTAATGCCGGCGGCGCGGGCGACGCTTTTCTTGCCGGTCTTGCCTATAGCTGGCTGGAGGATTGGACCCTGCAAGAATCCGTACAATTTTCTATGGCCGCGGCAGACGTCACTTTGTCACATGCCGGCACCAGCAACCCCGCTCTTTCATTAGGACTCGTGCGACGCGCGATGGAGACACAACATGCTTGATATCGCGACAGAAGTATCTGCAGCACTGGACGCCAACAAACCGGTGGTGGCCTTGGAATCGACGATTATTAGTCACGGCATGCCGTATCCGAGAAATGTTGAAACGGCCATGGCGGTCGAAGCGGCGCTGCGTGACGGCGGAGCAATTCCTGCGACGATTGCTGTATTGGACGGAAAACTAAAAGTTGGTTTATCGCCCGACGAGATCCAAAGTCTGGGTCAGTTAGGGTTGGATGCGATCAAGTGCAGTCGGCGTGACTTGCCCTTTGTCGTTGCTCGTAGGATGAACGGCGCCACAACTGTCGCAGCAACCATGATTATCGCGGCGATGGCCGGCATCAGGGTCTTTGCGACTGGAGGCATCGGCGGCGTGCATCGTGGCGTTGAAGAAACAATGGACGTATCCGCAGACCTTGAAGAACTCGCCAACACAAACGTCGCCGTGGTCTGCGCGGGCGTGAAATCCATTCTTGATATCGGCCGCACACTCGAATACCTGGAAACCAAAGGCGTTCCAGTGGTCGGCTATCAAACCGACAACCTGCCTGCTTTCTATTCACGCGATAGTGGCTTCCCGGTCGACTATCGCGTGGACACGGCAGAAGAGATTGCCGCAGCGATAAAAGCGAAATGGGCAATGAAGCTAAATGGCGGCCTGCTCATCGGCGTCCCTCTACCGGAGGAACACGCAATGCCGAAAGAGGAGATCGACAGCGTCATTCTTGACGCTATTGCTGAGATGCAACAACAAGGCATTAGCGGCAAAGAGACAACACCGTATCTGCTGGGAAGCATTGTCGAACGTACCGGCGGCAAAAGTCTGGATACGAATATTCAATTAATACTGAACAACGCCAGAGTTGCGGCAGAGATAGCGGCACAAATGGCGCTCTAAGCGCCCTAAATTGCTGTAATCACGCTCCTCAAAGGGATGGAGCTTCTTGAGTTCGATCGAGCTGTGTGGCAATTACGCCTTCCAGCCGGAGCTGAATGAATCTGATTGGTGCCCAGGAGAGGACTTGAACCTCCACCTACTTACGTAGACCAGCACCTGAAGCTGGCGCGTCTACCAATTCCGCCACCTGGGCAATTCACTATCCAATCAGGTTTTACATCTTACTTTCAAACCGCATATACGACAAAAACCATACCAGTCGCATTGCCCGTGGTCGACCCGCCATTGTAACCGCGTGATTCTCTGGTAGATTTTCATCACGAGTCACATAGCATCACTAGCACCTGAAGCTGGCGCGTCTACCAATTCCGCCATCTGGGCAAATTACATCGTGCGGGCCAGAACCGCGTACAATCCCAGCACCCGCAAGGCTGCGGACTCTACTCAAACCGGGTGGGGCCGTCAATTACAACAACCAGCAAAGGCTACGACTTTTGGCTCCAAAAGCAACCAGTAAGAAAACCAGATCCGGCAGCGGCAAGAAGACCCGGACAAAAAACTATCAGCATCCGGTACCCGACCGAAATGCGCTCCTCGCGTACCTCGAGAGCGCTGGACGGCCGGTCAAGGCCGAGCAGATCCTGGCCGAGCTGGGTCTCAAGGGCCAGCGCATGCGTGGCCTGCTTCTCGAGCGCCTGTACAAAATGGCGCAGGCAGGGCAGGTGATCGAGAATCGTGGCGGCGAGTTTTGCCTGACGGCCAAGCTCGATCTGCTGGCCGGTATGGTCAGCGGCCATCGCGACGGCTTTGGTTTCGTGGTTCGCGACGATGGTGGCGACGATATCTACCTGTCGGCCCGTGAAATGCGATCGGTCTTCGACGGTGATCGCGTCGCGGTGAAAATCATCGGTGAAGACCGGCGTGGCAAACCCGAGGGCAAGCTCGTGGAAGTGTTGAAACGCGGCTTGCGCGAGATTGCCGGCCAGTTTATTCGTGAGCGCGGTATTGGACTCGTGATTCCGGACAGCGCCCGCATCGCCCACCGCATCCTGATCGCGCCAGGCGAGGCTAACAGGGCCCGGCCGGGCCAGATCGTCGTCGCCGAGATTCTCGATTATCCATCGCAGGTGGAGCAGGCCACCGGCCGCATCGTTCGTATCATCGGCGACCCGGGGCAAAAAGGCATCGCAACCGATATTGCTATCGAGTCGCACGCGATTCCGACCGAGTGGCCAAAAGCGGTGCGCGAGGAGATCAAGAGTTTTGCGGCGGATGTACCCGCGGCGGCCAGGAAAGATCGTCTTGACCTTCGCGACGTTGATTTGCTCACGATCGATGGCGAGGATGCACGCGACTTCGACGACGCGGTTTTTTGCGAGCGCAATGGCGAAGGCTGGCGCCTGCTGGTAGCCATCGCTGATGTGGGTCATTATGTGCAGGTTGGATCGGCGCTGGACAAGCAGGCGATCCTGCGCGGCACCTCGGTGTACTTTCCGGATCGAGTCGTGCCCATGCTACCCGAAGTCTTGTCCAATGGCCTCTGTTCCCTGAATCCGAAAGTCGACCGGCTTTGCATGGTGTGCGAGATGCGCGTCAGTCGGGACGGTACCGTGACGCGCGCTAAATTTTCCGAGGCGGTCATGCGCTCGTCAGCGCGGCTGACCTATACCCAGGTCGGCGATTTTCTCGAAGGCAGGTCGGACTCGTCGGTGCCGCGGGGTTTGCACACGGTGATTCGCGAATTGCATGCGCTGTACAAGGTATTTGCGGTCGCGAGGCAGCGCCGCGGCGCGATTGAACTTGATTTGCCGCAAACCAAATTCGAGCTCGGTGAGGGCGGTTCCATTGTCGGCATCAAGGTTGAGGCCCGCAACGATGCGCATCGGCTGATCGAGGAATGCATGATTGCGGCCAACGTGCAGGCGGCGAAGTTTCTAAGCAAGCACAAGATCCCCGGCCTGTACCGCGTGCACCCCAGGCCTGATGAAGATCGCTTCGACGAACTGCGCCTGTACCTGGTGTCGCTGGGCCTCAAGGTGCCGCACTCGAAGCACGTCGCACCGCGGCAATTCAATGATCTTCTTGCACAGGTCCGGGGGCGACCCGACAGCGCGGCGATATCGATGGCCATGTTGCGCTCGCTGACGCACGCGGAATACACGCCGCAGAACATCGGCCACTTCGGCCTTGCACTCGACGCGTACGCACATTTCACATCGCCGATACGGCGCTACCCCGACCTGCTCGTGCATCGGGCGATACGACACATTGTCCGTGGCGGCAAGCCCGGGCGTTACTCGTATGGTGCTGCTGAAATGGAACGGCTTGGGGTCATGACCTCGGCACACGAGCGACGCGCGGAGGAAGCAACGCGCGATGTTGAGGCGTGGTTGAAATGCGAGTACATGGAGAATCATGTCGGCGAAGAGTTCTCCGGCGTAATTACGGGCGTGACGAATTTCGGCCTGTTCGTGCAGATCACGGAAATGCAGATCGACGGCCTCGTACACGTGACCAGCCTTGCGAACGACTACTACCATTACGAGTCGGGTTCGCAGCGCTTAGTTGGCGAACGCACGCGCAAGGCCTATTCCCTGGGTGAAGCAATGCGGGTGCGCGTGCATCGCGTCGATCTCGACACGCGGCGCATCGATTTTCGACCGGTAACGGAAGTCGGGGCCAGGAAGTCGCGATGAGCAAAACTCGGTACGTCACGGGTCTGCGCGCGGTCGAACAGCTGTTGGCGAACAAATCATCGGATGTGCCGCGTATTTTTGCCGAGTACCAGTCTGTCAATCCGCGCGTCGAGGCGCTGATTCGCGAGGCCAA
>CAZHLE010000188.1:0-3548 GCA_964533065.1 uncultured Woeseiaceae bacterium
GACACCATGCGGCCGCGGATTGCAGGCGGTGCGATCTCGGCAATGTACATCGGCGCAATGATCAATGCCGCGCCGACCCCAAGTCCGCCCAGCATGCGAGCGATAACGAGCAGGGTAAAGTTCGGCGCCAGCGCAGAGGCAATCGCGGACAGGGCGAACAGCACGGCGGCAATTTTCAGCACCGGTCGGCGGCCGATGCGATCGCTGATCGGCCCCGCCAGCATCATCGCGAGCGTGGCAGTCAACGCCAGTGACGAAACCGACCAGCCGAGTTCGATCTTCGTCAGCTCGAACTGACCTTCGATGAAGCCAACGACACCTGATATCACCGAGGCATCGAATCCCATCAGAAAGCCACCCAGCGCAACGATCAGGGCAACCGTCACTGTAAATCGTGTGTTCTGATTCATGCTTCAGGTCCGGATCAGTTACCGGTGACGATACGGAATTGCGTTCGCAACTCCGCATCCGAGCTGCCACCGATCCAGGCGTGGAACTCGCCGGGCTCAACGGTCAACCGCATGTTGCGCCCGTAAAACGCAAGATCGTCCGTATGCAGCGTAAAGTCGACGGTGACAGTTTGTGCCGGTTCGAGCCGCACGCGCCGAAAGCCCTTCAATTCCTTTACCGGCCTGGTCACGCTGCCGACCAGGTCGCGAACGTATAGCTGCACGATTTCGTCGGCGGCAGTATCGCCACGGTTGGTTAGCTCCGCGCTGATGCTTATCGTGCCGCCAGGCTTGACCTCGGGCGCGCTGGCACGAATGTGCCGATAGTCGAATTTTGCGTAGGACAACCCAAAGCCGAACGGGAACAAGGGCGTATATCCCGCGTCAAGATGAAATGAAGTCATACCAAGCGACAGTTGCGGGGCGTGCGTATCTATACTATCGATATGCGCGATGGTATCCGGAGACGGCGGTTTGCCGGTGTTCTTCTGGTTGTAGTAAATGGGTATCTGGCCCACCATGCGCGGGAACGTCGCCGGCAGCTTGCCGGACGGTGATGCAACGCCGAACAACAGATCCGCAATGGCAGGGCCACCCATCGTTCCCGGATGCCAGGCAAACAGGATGGCATCGACCTCATCAACGATGTTGGTCAGTGTCAGCGGCCTGCCCGCCAGGATCACGGCGATGACGGGTTTGCCCGTTGCCCGAATGCGCTTTACGAGTTCGGCCTGGTTGCCGGGCAGACTGATATCGGCGCGCGAATGCGCCTCACCGGACAGAATCGATTCTTCGCCCAGGAACAATATCGTGACGTCGCTGTCGGCAGCCAGCGCTATGGCTTCGTCGAAACCGGCATCCGACCTGCTGCGCGAATTTTCCATCGCACGCAAATAACGAACGTTGACATCGTGGCCAACCAGGCTGTGGATTGCGTGCATCGGCGTAATACTGAGCGCGGTATCGCCATCGAATATCCAGGTGCCCAGTTGCTCGTAGGGCGCATCGGCGAGTGGCCCTATCAGCGCCACCGAATTGAGCCGCCCGGCCGACAACGGCAGGATCCCATGATCGTTCTTCAGCATGACGACACTCTGCAACGCGGCTTGTTTCGCCGTTGCAAGAGCATGCTCGCTCGCTATCGGCGGCAGCTGGCCAGGATCCGTGTAGGGATCTTCGAACAAGCCAAGGCGAAACTTGGCACGCAAGATGTTGGCAACGGCGTTGTCTATCCGGGCGATATCCATGCGCCCTTCCGCGACCAGCTCCACCAGATGATTGATGTAGGCATCGCCATGCATTTCCATGTCAACGCCCGCCATTGCCGCCTGGTAAGCCGATTCTTTGTCGTTTTCTGTCAGGCCATGAATCGACAGCTGCCGGACCGAGTCCCAGTCGCTGACGACAAAACCATCAAATTGCCACTCGTCCCGCAGGATTTTCCGCAGCAGGAATTCGTTACCGGTTGCGGGTACGCCATCGAGGTCGCTGAATGATGCCATCAGTGTCATGACGCCCGCTTTGACGGCCGCATTGAACGGTCGCAGGTAGACGTTACGCAACTCGTTCTCGGGAATGTTTGTTGTCGCATAATCGCGGCCGCTTTCCGCTGCACCGTAGCCCGCAAAGTGTTTCGCCGTAGCGGCGATCGATCCAACCGCGGTCAGGTCACTGCCTTGAAAGCCATTGACCATCGCCGTACCGAGTTCACTTGCCAGGAACGGATCCTCGCCAAGACTCTCGGCGATGCGCCCCCAGCGCGCGTCGCGCGATACATCGATCATGGGTGCGAACGTCCAATTGATACCCGTTGTGGCAGCCTCGAGTGCGGCAACCCGCGCGCCGTCACGAACAATGTCGGGATTCCAGGTTGCCGCCTGCCCCAGCGGAATTGGCATGACGGTCCTGAATCCGTGAATCACATCGCGGCCGACCAGGAGCGGTATGCCAAGGCGGCTCTCCTCGACTGCGATCCGCTGCAGTTCATTGACCGCAGCAACGTTGACGAGATTCAGCACCGAGCCAATCCGGCCGGCCCGCAGGTCCTCACCGAGATAATCGGGAGCATAACCATGGCTCGCATTGACCTGGTGCATCTGGCCGATTTTCTCGGCCAGCGTCATCTGCGCGAGCAGCGCACGCACACGCGGTTCGATTACTTCAGGTTCATTCGTGAAATCGGCTTTGGCTGAGTTCATATCGGCACTTTGTAGAAGGCCGCAAAACACGGCCATCGTCAGGATTTTGAAAAACGCAACAGTGGCACATTTGAATCACGGAAAATGCATCTGAATTTCCATATGCCATTGCCTGCAATGCTTGTAACAACGTTTGACAGCGCTGTCAATTTGATACAGGATAGCGCCGATAATTACAAGACCCTGTTAACGGGTGGGGGACCATGGGCATGAGCAAAGCCACGCACTACGAGACGGCACCGGCGGACCGCATCCCGTTTGGACTGAAGCTCATCTACGGCCTCGGCGCATTCGTCAATAACCTGCTGGCCGCGGCTATCGGCGGTATGGTCATCGTCCTCAACCTGGGTCTCGGCATGAACCCGGCCCTGGTCGGACTGCTGGGCGCGTTGCCGCGACTGACCGATGCACTCACCGACCCCATGATGGGCTACATCTCGGATAACACGCGTTCGCGGTGGGGTCGCCGCCGGCCATACATTTTCATCGGTGCGATCACCGTCGGCATCATTTACGCGTTGCTGTGGCAACTGCCCGCCGACAAGAGCGAACTGTTCCGCGACTTCTCGCGCCTGATGGCGTGGGTGGAGAAGGTGCGCGACATGAACGTGCGCGCCAACGCCGACACGCCCCACGACGCCACGCTGGCGCGCGCGCTCGGCGCCAAGGGCATCGGCCTCTGCCGCACCGAGCACATGTTCTTCGGCGAGGACCGCATCCGCGCCATGCGCGAGATGATCCTCGCCTCCGACGAGAAGGGCCGGCGCAAGGCGCTCGACAAACTGCTCCCCTACCAGCGGTCCGACTTCGAGGGCATCTTCGAGGCGATGGAGGGCCTGCCGGTGACGATCCGCCTGCTCGATCCGCCGCTGCACGAATTCCTCCCGCACGAGGAGGCGCA
>CAZHLE010000188.1:3558-4194 GCA_964533065.1 uncultured Woeseiaceae bacterium
TGCACGCGCTGCACGAGTTCAACCCGATGCTCGGGCATCGCGGCTGCCGGCTCGGGATCACCTACCCCGAGATCACCGAGATGCAGGCGACGGCGATCTTCGAGGCGGCCGCGCGGCTGACCGCCGCGGGCAAGAAGGTGCTGCCCGAGGTGATGGTGCCGCTGGTGGGCAACGTGCTGGAGTTCACGCATCAGCGGGCGATCATCGACGCGGCCGCGAAGCGCGTGATGGCCGAGCGCGGCGTGAAGTTCGCCTTCCTCGTCGGAGTTCTTCTCCTTCGGCACCAACGACCTCACGCAGATGACGCTGGGCTTCTCGCGCGACGACGCCGGGCGGTTCATCGCGCACTACACCGACGACGGCGGCGGGACGCGGGTGCGGATTCTTGAGGCAGATCCGTTCAACACGCTTGACACGGAGGGCGTTGGCCAACTTGTAAAATTAGGCGCTGAAAAGGGGCGCGCGACAAATCCGAAAATCAAACTGGGTGTCTGTGGTGAACATGGCGGTGATCCCAACTCCATCAGATTCTGTCACCAGGTTGGTTTGGACTATGTCTCGTGCTCGCCCTTCCGCGTACCTGTCGCTCTGCTCACCGCAGGCCAGGCGGCTCTAGCCGGCACAAAGAAGGGAAAG
>CAZHLE010000189.1:0-2976 GCA_964533065.1 uncultured Woeseiaceae bacterium
GAGGCGGTATCGGGTACGCGTATGCACGCGACCTATTACCGCCCGGGCGGTGTTTATCGCGACCTGCCGGACTCCATGCCGAAATACCAGGATTCGAAGTTTCGCAGCAAGAAAGAACTGGATCGCCTGAATTCCGTGCGCGAAGGATCGGTACTCGATTTCATCGAGGCCTTTACGGTCAAGTTCCCTGCCTGCGTGGACGAGTACGAAACGTTGTTGACCGATAACCGCAGCTGGAAGCAGCGGACAGTCAACATCGGCGTGGTATCGCCCGAGCGCGCCATGCAACTGGGATTCTCGGGCCCCATGTTGCGCGGTTCGGGCGTCGAATGGGACCTGCGCAAGAAGCAGCCGTACGAAGTTTACGATCGCATGGATTTCGACATCCCGGTCGGCACGAATGGCGATTGCTATGACCGCTACCTGGTGCGCGTCGAGGAAATGCGCCAGGCGAACCGGATCATCAAGCAGTGCGTCGAGTGGCTGCGAGCGAACCCGGGCCCGGTGATACTGGACGATCACAAGATCGTCGCGCCGCGGCGAATTGAAATGAAAGATGACATGGAATCCCTGATCCATCATTTCAAGCTGTTCACTGAGGGCTATTGTGTACCGGAAGGCGAGGCTTACGCCGCGATCGAACACCCGAAAGGCGAATTCGGTATCTACCTGGTTTCCGACGGCGCGAATAAGCCCTACCGCGTGAAGATTCGTGCGCCGGGTTTTGTGCACATTTCGGCGATGTCGGAGATGGTTGAAGGCCACATGCTGGCGGACGTCGTCGCAGTGATCGGTACGCAGGACATCGTGTTTGGCGAGGTGGATCGATGAGCGATTCCGAACTATTGTCCGCGCACGTGCGCGAAGAAATCGATCACTGGAAGGCGCGTTTTCCGGAAGGACGGCAGCGCTCGGCCGTGATCGGCGCATTACACGCCGTGCAGCATGAAAACGGCGGTTTTCTGACCGCCGAACAGATGAACGCGGTGGCCGCGTATCTCGAGTTACCGACCATTCACGTATACGAAGTTGCGACATTCTATTCAATGTTCCAGACCAAACCGGTCGGTCGTCACAATGTCGCGATATGCACCAATATTTCCTGCATGCTGCGCGGCGCCGATGCGATCGTCGAGCATGTCGAGAAAAAACTCGATATCAAGCTGGGTGAAAGCACGCCCGACGGCCGGATCTACCTGAAGCGTGAAGAGGAGTGTCTCGCGGCCTGCTGCGGCGCTCCGATGATGATGGTGGATCATGTGTATCACGAGAACCTGACGACGGATGATGTCGACAAAATCCTGGACGGGCTCGACTGATGCAATACCAGCAAAACCTGGTCTGCTTCAGTACCTTCGGCGCAAGCGAATCGTGGACGTTGAAGACCTACGAGCAATACGATGGCTACAAGGCCTGGCGGGGAATAATTGCCGGCAAGATGACGCAGGAAGAAGTCATCAATGTTGTCAAGGCCTCGGGGCTGCGTGGTCGAGGTGGCGCCGGTTTTCCAACCGGCTTGAAATGGAGTTTCATGCCGCGCACTGCGCCGGGACAGAAATACCTGGTCTGCAATTCGGATGAAAGCGAGCCGGGGACCTGCCACGATCGGGAAATCTTGCGCTACAACCCGCATGCGCTGGTCGAGGGCATGGCCATCGCGGCTTATGCGATGGGTGCGACGGTCGGCTACAACTATATACGCGGCGAGTTCATTCACGAGCCTGTGCCGCGTTTCGAGGCCGCGCTCAAAGAGGCCTACGCTGCGGGCCTGCTGGGCAGCAATATCAAGGGCTCCGGTATCAACGTGGATCTGCACACCTTCGTCGGCGCGGGTGCCTATATCTGTGGCGAGGAAACCGCTTTGCTGGACTCACTGGAGGGCAAGCAAGGGAAGCCACGCTTTAAACCGCCGTTCCCGGCGAATTTCGGGTTGTACGGCAAGCCGACCACGATCAACAACACGCAGAGTCTCGCCAGCGTGCCCGCGATCATTCGCAATGGTGCGGCCTGGTTCGCCGGCCTCGGGCCCGAAGGTTCGGGCGGCACGGCGCTGTTTTCCGTTTCCGGCCATGTCGAAAAACCCGGTAATTACGAATTACCCATGGGTATTCCTTTTAAAGACCTGCTGGAACTCTGCGGCGGCGTTCGCGGCGGCCGCAAACTGAAGGCAATAATTCCCGGCGGCTCGTCCTGCAAGGTGCTGCGCGCCGAAACCGCGCTGGCCTGCACGATGGATTACAACTCGCTCTCGGCGGCCGGCTCGTCTTTCGGCACCGGCGCCGTGATCGTCATGGACGAAACCACCTGCATGGTGAAGGTGTTGCGCCGGATATCACGCTTCTATATGGCGGAATCCTGCGGCCAGTGCACGCCGTGTCGCGAAGGCACGGGCTGGCTGTACCGCATGCTGACGCGCATAGTTGAAGGTCAGGGTTCGGTCGCAGATCTCGACAAGCTTGTCGACGTGGCGAACAAGATTGAAGGCCACACGATCTGTGCGCTCGGCGATGCTGCGGCATGGCCGGTGCAGAGCTTTCTCAAACAGTTCCACAATGAATTCGAGTACATGGTTCGCCATCACGGGCGAAGCATTGTTGATGATCCGGCAGCGGCGGCGGCCTGAGACAGCATGAGCGACGACGTAGTAAACATAGAAGTTGACGGCAAACCCGTAACGGCGAAGAAGGGCCAGATGGTCATTGCCGTGACCGATAAGATCGGCGCCTACATACCTCGATTCTGCTACCACGAAAAGCTCAGTATCGCGGCGAACTGCCGCATGTGCCTGGTCGAAATCGAAAAAGCGCCGAAACCCATGCCGGCCTGTGCCACGCCGGTCGGCGAGGGCATGAAAATCTTTACGCGCTCGCCCAAGGCCATTGCGGCGCAAAAAGCAACGATGGAATTCCTGCTCATTAATCACCCGCTGGATTGCCCGATTTGCGACCAGGGCGGCGAATGCGAATTGCAGGATCT
>CAZHLE010000189.1:2986-4186 GCA_964533065.1 uncultured Woeseiaceae bacterium
CTCGCGATGGGCTATGGTCGCGACGTATCGCGTTACCAGGATCGCAAGCGAGTGGTAAAGGACAAGGATATTGGTCCGCTGGTGTCTACTGATATGACACGCTGTATTCACTGCACGCGCTGCGTGCGCTTCGGCGAGGAAGTAACGGGCATGCCGCAGCTGGGTACAACCTCGCGCGGCGAAAACATGCAGATCAGCACTTACGTCGAGATGAGTATCGACCATGAGTTGTCGGCCAACATTATCGACCTGTGCCCGGTTGGTGCGCTGAACAACAAGCCCTATCGTTACAGTGCCCGTGCCTGGGAAATGACACAGAACGAGACGATTGCGCCGCACGATTGTGTGGGCTCGAACCTGTACGCGCATGTCCTGCGCGGCACCGTGAAGCGTATCGTGCCGCGGCCCAACGAGGGCATCAACGAGACCTGGCTCTCGGATCGCGATCGATTCAGTTACGAAGGCATCTACAGCGCCGATCGTTTAAAGAAACCGCAACTGCGCGAGAACGGCGTGTGGCGCGAAATCGAATGGGACCAAGCGCTGGACAAAGCGGCATCAGTTCTCAGCTCGGCAGCGCCGGGCAAGATCGGACTGCTCGCATCGCCGGCATCGACGCTTGAGGAAGCACACCTGCTGGCACGACTCGCCGCTCATTTGCAAACGGCCAATATCGACCATCGCATCAGCCGGCGCGATTTTTCCGGCCAGGACCATGAGCCGGTATTCCCCTGGCTCGGTTGCGCCATTGCGGATCTCGAAGCGCAGGACGCCGTATTTGTGGTTGGCTCCAATATCCGGCACGAAGCACCGATCCTGGCGCATCGCCTGCGCAAGGCCGCACGGAAAGGCGCAAAGATCAGTTTTGCAAACCGAATTCGATACCAGCATCACTTCGATGTCGATGCCTACCTCGAGGGTGAGGGCCTGGTAGCGCTGTTGGCGGGTGTCGCTGTCGCTGCCGCGGACGGCAAGGAACTGCCGAAGTCCGTGGCAAAGATTTGCAAAGACGTCCGACCCGGTGCAGAACAACAGCGCGTCGCGCTCGCATTGCGTGATGGCAAAGAGAGCCTGGTGTTGCTCGGTAATGTTGCGACACGGCACGCCGCCTATTCTGCAGTGCGGGCACTTGCGACCTGTATCGCAGAGCTCACCGGCGCCAAACTCGGTAACCTGTCCGAAGGGTCCAATGCGGCTGGC
>CAZHLE010000190.1:0-4156 GCA_964533065.1 uncultured Woeseiaceae bacterium
CGTTAAACTGATGGGCCTGAAATACGTCGTGATCACTTCGGTAGACCGAGACGACCTGCCGGACGGCGGTGCCGCGCATTACGCAGCCTGTGTGCGCGAAATCAAGAAGCAAAATCCCGAGACCGCGGTCGAGGCGCTGACACCTGATTTCAATGGCGTGCGTGAGCATGTCGAGATCGTCGTCGATTCAGGCCTCGAGGTATTTGCACAAAATGTCGAAACGGTGCGGCGCCTTACCCACCCGGTTCGCGATCCGCGAGCCGGCTACATGCAGACCATCGATGTATTACGGCATGTGAAACAATACCGACCGGAAGTGCTGACCAAAACCAGCCTGATGCTTGGGCTCGGCGAGCGCGATCGCGAGATTCTGCAGACGATGGATGACCTGCGTGCGGCCAACGTCGATATCCTGACACTCGGTCAGTATCTGCGCCCGACGCCGAACCACCTCGCCGTCGAGCGTTACGTGACGCCGGCTGAGTTCGAAACCTATCGTCAGGAGGGTCTGGAAAAAGGATTCCTCGAAGTGGTCGCGGGACCCATGGTGCGTTCAAGCTATCGCGCCGAACAGGTGCTGCAAAAGAACAATGTGGGGCTCACGATATGACAGAATTTCTTGCTGAGTACGGGCTGTTTCTTCTCAAGGTAGCGACGATCGTCATAGCTATCGTCATCATTATTGGTGTTGCGGCTGCAGCCGGGCGCAAGGCGGCGCATGAAGGACTCGAAGTCGAGAGCATCAACAAGAAATACAAGTCGCACGCGAGGGCCTTGCGCGACGCGGTCACGTCGAAGAGCGAGCTGAAGAAAGCGCACAAGGCCGAGAAGAAGAGTGACAAGGCCAGCGCAAAGGAGTCTGCCTCGCGTCCGCGCAGCTTTGTGATCGACTTCAAAGGCGACCTCAAGGCCAGCGCCGTACCGTCGTTGCGCGAAGAGGTCAGCGCGATTCTTGATGTCGCGACTGCTGACGATGACGTCATCGTGCGGCTCGAGAATCATGGTGGGGTAGTCCATGAACATGGCCTGGCGGCGTCGCAGTTGGCGCGCATTCGCGATGCCGGTATTTCGTTGACGGTCTGTGTGGACAAGGTCGCGGCCAGTGGCGGCTACCTGATGGCCTGTGTGGCATCGAAAATTTTTGCCGCGCCATTCGCAATTCTTGGCTCGATCGGCGTGCTCGCGCAGATTCCGAATTTCAATCGGCTGCTGGACGGCCATGGGATCGACTTCGAACAGGTTACTGCGGGCAAGTACAAGCGAACGGTGACGATGTTCGGCAAGAACACCGATGCGGACCGCGCCAAGCTCAAAGAAGAGCTTGAGGACGTGCACCGCTTGTTCAAATCCGCGGTCAGCCGCTACCGGCCCACTCTTGACCTGGACAAGGTGGCGACCGGCGAACACTGGTATGGCTCGAGCGCACTGGAACTGGGCCTGGCAGACGAAATCAGGACCAGCGACGAGGTCATCGCGGGGCTGGTTGCCGATCGGGAGTTGTACCAGGTCACCTATCGCGTCAAGCAGCCGTTCCCGAAGCGGCTTATGGCCAATATCGACAGCGCGCTGGAAAGGGCCGACGCGCTGGGCTGGCGGCAGCGCTTTGAATCCCGCCTGCCGCGCTAGGCTGCGGAACCGCCGGTGCGAGGAATTGTCAATATAATGCAGTTACCTGGGTCACGGAGCTATCGAATGTCTGGTCACCGCAAACAAACGCTGCTATCGCATGCCGTGCTGGCGGCGCTGCTGGCCTGGGGCCCGCCGGTGCATGCGGCTTCAGAAGCGGAACTCATCGCCGAAAGTGCGCGCGCGTTTGCCGAGATGAAGGCCAATCTACCCCTGGTGACCGACGAGGAGACGATCAGCTACATCGCCTGCGTTGCGAACGCCGTGGTCCTGGAACTCGACCCGGAGTATCGAGACCTGCCCTGGGAAATGGCCATTTTCGCCGGCGATACGGTGAACGCCTTTGCCATGCCCGGCGGCAAGATCGGCATCATGGAGGGTATCCTCAAGGCGGCCAGGAACCAGGACCAGCTTGCCGCCGTCATCGGTCATGAACTCGCGCATGTCACGCTGAAACACGGCCGTAAGGACATTGGACGTTCGAAAGCTATCGGTGTCGGAATTCAGGTTGCGGCCGTATTGCTCGGCGGTGGCCGCCAGGGCACGACCTACACGGCTTATGAAGCTCTGAATCAGGGTGCTGCATACGGCTTGATATTGCCGTTCTCACGCAATCAGGAAAGTGACGCCGACGTTGTTGGCCTCGAATTCATGGCGCGCGCCGGGTTCGATCCACGCCAGGCCGTACCGCTCTGGCAGAACATGCAAGAACAGGCCGGCGAATCGCCGCCCGAATTCATGTCAACGCACCCGTCTGGTGAGAAGCGAATCGACGAGCTAATATCGCAATGGAGCACGGCATTGCCGATCTACAACGAAGCGCTGGAGAACGGCCGCAACCCGGATTGTGTTGCGCCACCGCTGCCCGAGAAGAAGCCCGCAAAGACCAAGGAGTAATTCCCATCATTCGCCGTCTGGCCCCATTACTGTTCATTGTTGCGCTAAACGGCTGCACCACGTTCGAGGATTTCCTGTCGGAGCGACAAGGCCCGAAGCCGGTGGCCGTGGTTCCGGTCAGCGAGCGGCCCGTGCAAGCGCCGACTCTGCCGAATCACTTTGTACTCGAGTCTCCACAGCAGACCGTGATTGGCGTGCCGCAGGTTGTTCTGACTCGTGACAGCGATACGTTTTCCGACCTGGCGCGAGCCTATGGTCTCGGCTATGACGAACTGGTTGCCGCGAATCCGGGCGTCGATCCCTGGTTGCCGGGCGATCAGACCCCGGTGCTTTTGCCGACCCAGTTCGTGCTGCCCGCCGTCGCACGCGAGGGCCTGGTGCTCAATATCGCGAGCAAACGGCTGTTCTTTTTTCCGAAGATGCCCGACGGGCAGCCACAGGTGGTCATGAGCTATCCGATAGGCATCGGCCGCGTCGGCTGGGAAACGCCGCTCGGCAATGCCAGCGTGGTCGGAAGAGCCGTCGACCCGACCTGGTATGTGCCGGCGTCGGTGCGCAAGGAGCATGCAGAGGCGGGCAACCCGTTGCCGTCGGTGGTGCCACCCGGTCCGGACAACCCGCTCGGCACGCGTGTACTGCAGCTCAACCTGCCGGGCTACCTGATCCACGGCACCAACCAGCCCTATGGTGTCGGCATGCGCGTGAGCCACGGCTGTATTCGCCTGTACCCGGAGAATATCGAGACGCTCTACGAACTCGTCGCGCTAGGTGAATCTGTGCAGATCATCAATGAGCCTTACCTGCTAGGTGAGCACGATGGCGAGGTGCTGTTCGAGGCACATGCACCACTAGCCGACGACAAGGTCAGCGCCGAGGATCGCCTGCACGAAATTATTCTGCAGCTCGGCGAGTCATCGAGTTATGTGCTCAGCAAAAAAGTCGAAGGGGATCTTCTGCAGGCCGCAACGGACGCGCTCGGTCTGCCGGTCCGGATACGGGACTACGAGCCGGGCGACGCTCTGGCACGCGCAAGGCACGTGCGAAACATTGTCGAGCCCGATCCGGATGCCCCGACGCTGTCCGAGGTTCGGCAGATGATGGACGAAGTCCTGCAGGAAGACGATCAGACGTAATAACGCAGGAATTCCCCCGGCAGGGCGGATGTATCGGCCGGCCGCTGCGACGACACCGGCAGCCCGCGTGCATGACAGGTGTTCCAGAACAACATCGATTTGCCCGCGCAGCCAGGGTCGTCCAGGTCATTCAACAGCGCCGCCATGGCTTTGCCCGTGTAGATGCCGTCAAGCGACAGCCCCAGCACCTCCTGCGCGAGCGTAATGGCCCTCTCGGTTGCCGCGTCAGTGCGCGCATAGCCTCCGGCAAAGAACTGATCGCGAAACCGCAGCCGCACGCGAGTCGCAACGTCAGCAGGAATCGACGCATCGAGGCGGCGCAACATGATTGCAGTCTTACTGATGAGCCGCTGCATGGCGTCACGATTTGCAACCTGTTCATGGGTTACGCGGACGGCCTGGATTTCCGTTTCGAGATTTGCCAGCGCCAGGCCGAGCGCCAGCCCGGCAGCCGTGCCCATCGTTCCGTTGGCCACGTACAGGAGGTCGGGTGCTGCGAT
>CAZHLE010000191.1:0-4134 GCA_964533065.1 uncultured Woeseiaceae bacterium
CTGTACCTCGGCAACGTCGAAATCGTCCAGCAAGGCGGCGTCACCACCACCAAGCGTTATCTCGGCGGCGTGGTGTTGCAAGACATCGTCGGCACCACGACCACGACGCACTACCTGTTCCACGACCACCTCGGCAGCGTGGTGCGGGTGACCAACGCCAGCGGCGGCATACTCGAAGGCATGGACTATGGCGCCTTCGGCGAACGGCGCGGCTACGTCGATCCGCGCGGCCTGCCGGCGGTTTCGAGCAGGACCACGCGCGGCTTCACCGGCCACGAAATGGTCGACGGCCTCGACGTGATCCACATGAACGGCCGCATCTACGACAGCAAGCTCGGCCGCTTCCTGCAAGCCGACCCGATCGTCCAGGAACCGAATAACGGCCAGAACTTCAACCGCTACACCTACGTCCTGAACAACCCCCTCAGCCATACCGACCCCAGCGGCTTCAGTTTCTTCAAGAAGTTCTTCAAGCCCTTCCTCGCGATCGCGCTCAACTTCATCCTGCCCGGCTCCGGCGGCCTCCTGGCCACAGCCTTTGGCATAGGCAGTCAGTTCGCCCAGATCGCCATCACCGGCTTCCTGTCCGGCATCGTCTCCGGTGGCGGCCTCCAGGGTGGATTGTTCGGAGCCTTCAGCGCCTCGCTGTTCTTCGGCATCGGCAATGTATTCAAAGGCATACAGCAGACGTCCGGCGGCTTCCTCGGCAGCGGACTGTCTCCAGGCGCGTTCGGCGCAAAGGTGATGGCGCACGGCGTCGCCGGCGGCGTGATGTCAACCCTGCAAGGCGGCAAGTTCGGCCACGGCTTCGCCAGCGCCGGCTTCACCGCCGTCGCCACCCCCGCCATCGCCGCCAACGTCAAGAACGTCTATGCTCAAGGCGTCGCCGCTTCCTTGGCTGGCGGCACCGCCTCGGCGCTCAGCGGCGGCAAGTTCGCGAATGGGGCTTTGACGGGGGCGTTTTCGTTTGCGTTCAATCACCTCCAAAGTCAACTGAACTCCCCGTCGCCGGTACCCTCTGAGGGAGATATTGTTGTCGCATTTGATGGAGCAGGCCCAAATGATTTGCCGGATAACGAAGCATTGGCTGCACTCGCAACCGAGCTTGGCGCCAGGCTTTATGATGCGCGCGCAGTAGTCGGGGCTCCGGTTGGAGTGGCGACGGAATATGTACTGCGAGCACTGGAAGCAAATCCAAGCGCTAGGGTATTCATTCTCGGTTACAGCGCTGGAGGTGATGCCGCTATTGCTTTGGCGCACGCTTTGAATAGGCACAGCATCCCCGTAGCCGGATTGGTTACTTTTGATCCGCATCCTGCCGCTAAATTATACGGAAGGCCGAGTTATACATTGCCAAGCAATGTGGGTGCCGCCATCAACATCTACCAACAAAACGACGTGACTTTTCGCTGGGGAGTAATCCCAGGAGGGCGCAACCCATTTTTGGGTGGCCCGGTAAGCTGTGGATCGTGCGCCAGCGATCCAAATATCAATCTCACTGGCAACTCTGCTGTCTCGCATCTGAATATCGTTCGCTACGGAGTCAATAATCATGGGCAACAGATTCGTAGCACACTTGGCCGGTAGAGCATGTGTTTTGCTGGCCTTGGCGGGTTTTGGGTGTGCCGATGCGCGTTCATTGCGGGTGGAAGGTATTGCCCGTTTTGATGATGGTGCGCCGGTTCAAGGAGCGACCGTGGTGTTCAGGCAGTTGCATGGCGTGTTGTACGGACGGTCAAAGACTCTGGGCTCGAGCAGTACGGATGATCATGGCCGGTTCGAAGCAAGCTTCGATGGACTCAAGGGTTCATTAGATATCGAGTTGCGTCGAAAGCCTTGTGCTTGGTCAGGTGCGGTTGCGCTGATCGACTTGGCCGATCCATTTCCGAGTACTGGTGGAGATGATCCGGCTGTCCACTTCGACGGTCGTCTTTTGACGGTCGATCTGGTGGTGCACCGTGAGTCCTGCGCGTCGGCGGTCGATGCAGGAGAGCAGGGATACGTTCCGTGACACGTTGACACACTGGCGATACAAGAAGAGCTATGCTCTTGCATCGACGCCGCTTTTGTCGACTGATGAGGGTGCCGATACCCGAGCCCGTGTACCCGCGCCGACAATCCAGCGCAGCATGATGAGAAAATCCATTGTCTATAGTTTGACATTGTCCGGGATCGACATCCTTGTGTTTTTTCTTGTTTATTTTACATTTTCCCTGCTCTCGAATAATTTCAATTTCGCCAGCGCGATGATGGATGGCGGATTAGCCATCCTGGCTCGTTTTCTTTATCTTCAGATTTTCGTGCAATTCTTTTTTGATTTTTTTCATTCACAGGCTGTCTTTTGATAACAATTACATAATCGTTGTAATCGGTATCATTCTTTCTTATTTACTGACCTCGATAGTGATTTTTCGCGACCCGGCAGGATTCATCAATTCATTTTCATTCAGCTTTTCGGAGAGGGCTTTAGGGCCTGGCTTGGCCCTTGTTTTATCCTCATCGATCGCCTGGGTAATTCTGCAACGCCTATGGCATCGATGAGACAGCAAGCTCGGCATATCTCCTGATTTCAAAAATCAAGCCCCGCAAAATCTGCGGCCGCAAGCACGGGCGCTTCCTGCAAGCCGGCCGCCGGACAGCGCCGATCAACCATGCATCCGATTCCACTCGGAGGCGTCCTCGCAACAACCTGCCACCCGCCAAGCGTAGTGTCATTTTGAAAACTCGAAGCAGGAAAATCAATGCCTTGGCGTGTTAGTCGGCGAACTCGGGGATTCTGAGAATCAACACATGCACCGGAGGCGTCATGGTTTCATGAGACGCTCGGCTGCGCTTCGATGCTGATCAGGCATCTGTATGATGCGCGACAATTTCCGCATGAATGGTCATGGAAAATCCCATTATATCGTGCATTAATTCCTGGATGA
Organism: uncultured Woeseiaceae bacterium; assembly: GCA_964533065.1. Lineage (GTDB taxonomy): Bacteria > Pseudomonadota > Gammaproteobacteria > Steroidobacterales > Woeseiaceae > UBA1847. Next base: position 2,928 of record CAZHLE010000191.1, read on the forward strand.
GAAAGGGAACGTTTCGATTGCTGCTTCAAGCCAATTCCCAATGCTTGATATGAAACTGAAAAAATGGAGAGCACGACTGCTGATAAAACAATTTCACACGCCGCAAAAAAGCATTGTCAGAAGAAACCCATCAATCATGAAAACAGGAATCATAGTGATCAACAGAGAGCAATTTTGGGAACTCACCAGTTCTTCCCGCATCGAAGCCGAATACATGGTGGACAGGAAACTTGAATATCTACAGACCGCGACGCCAGACATGCTTCGTGAGATTTTCCACGAGTATCGGTTCTTCATCAAATATTACATCAACGATCTGGGAATTCTTCTTTACAAGGTGCCGTTCAGCAAATTCAAATGCATGGTCGCCGAAATCGCGGCGGATGAACTGGGCGATTCCCCAGAAAAAACACACTTGCAGCTTTGGGATAATTTCTTGACCAGCATTGGCGTCGCCCCGGGAAACATCGAGCACAGCAAACACCCGGAGAACATCGCGCTTATGGAAAGCCTCAGCGATCTCATGATGGAAGAATCTTACATGTACGGAATCGGGCTGCGCGGAATGGGCGCGGAATGCCTTTGCCAAATCTATCTGACCGCAGCCCATAAGCATTTGATCAAAAATCCGTACATCGAAGAAAACAAGGAGAGCATCGATTGGCTTTTCTGGAACATTCACATTGGTGAAGTCGACATCCACCATGGTGAACTGGTTCGAGAAGCGATAGATGAAATGATCGTTGCCGATCCCAAGCTCATCCCAGCGCTTGCAACTGGCTATGAGAAGGGCAAGGAGGTCTGGGACAAGTTCTGGGATAATCTGTATCAGAAGACCGACTACCGTGAATTGTCCCACGCCTGAGCGAAGGCGAAACCCTTTTCTCACGACCATGCTGTAGCAAGGCAAATCGAACGGCCCGATCCACTTTGGATCGAGCCTTCGAACCTGCTACATCGCTCTGCTTGCACTGGGGTCAATATCGACAGTTGCGACGCTGAGTCCCGACATCACTGCCGAGAAGAATTCTCGGCATGTATCTTCACGAGATGTTCGATGGCGTGTTCATGGGACAGGCGAGATGTCCCACCTTCATCCACACCTCGCAGCCAGCCGGCCCACTTCTCGCTTTCAACACGGCACCTTCCGGCAGTCGCAGCCAAGATTGCTGGACAAAGCGTTCGTCCTGATCCTGGAATTCGCCAG
>CAZHLE010000192.1:0-4113 GCA_964533065.1 uncultured Woeseiaceae bacterium
CACTGAACTCTGGCAAGGGCGAACCCACCGGGAGCGTCAACGGCGAGCGCAAATATTCATTCCTGCCGACGATCTTGACAAGCCGCAGCAGTAAAAACGAATTGAACGCCACAGTCAGCGCCAAAAACCCCAGGATATAAAAAACCAGATCCTCGTTGACCACGTTCACTCGTCCGTCTTCACACTCAAAAAGAGTGCGATGTCCTGCATGGTCGTGGAGAAGAAGAACAAAGTCATCGCGAAAGCAAAGGCTGTCGCGTGAAGCGCTGCCGGCATGGCGTGGCCATCGGCGAATGCCAATAATGCGTACATTGCCGACCCGATGAAAATCATGTTTCGATAGAGATCGTACACGGAAATGCGATGACTGGAGGAGCCGAAGCAACTGCACGTGATCGATTCGTTGCGAATGAGCGAAATCGCAATAATGACCGTGAATACGAAAAATAACGCCAATGCCATCATCAGGCCGATCCACGATGCCTCGCCGGGCATGGAAATCAATGCGGCGCTCAGCCATTCCACAACGATGATCATGACGGCCGGGAATCGTCCCAGCGCACCGATTCTGGGAAAAGACTCGCGCAACTCGCGCTCGAACCGCCGAAACGCCAGGGTTTTACCGGCTGCGGCTAGAACCAGCACGATGATGAGATAAAGCCGACATGCCTCCAGGAAAAAAATGCTCGACGACATCATTCCCTCTCCTCGACGACCGCCTCCCACACTCCAGCCGGCGCATTGTCCATTCTGCGATGTCGAATCACTCCATCGCGCGTCCCGATCAGCGCATCGTAGCGATCGTCGTCGAATGATCTGCGCGACTCCGGGCCTATCCATGCCCGAACTTGACAGACCGCCTCCCATGCTGCCATTTCGATGGCCGGATCACGCAGGACAGGAAGACCCATTTTTCGCATCTCATCCGCTGTCAAGGCATAGCCATGTGAATGGAAGTCGAACAGCAGAGCACGCACTATTTCAGATCGCAGATCCCGCATGCTGTCCGGCATGTGCAGTGAAAGCAACTCGTTGCCGATCTGCTCCAACTCCAAGGTGGACCGATAAAACGAAGTCAAGGTGGCTGGGAAGATATTTTCGCAAAGTATGGACAAGGAACGAGCCTGTGCCTGATCCTGATCCAGCCCGAACCAATCCTGGCTCATCTTGCGGAACAGGCGAATGTCCTGTGCCGACAGCGCCGACGGCCCGGAGGCATCGGAACCTTCCGCGGCGGTCAGATGAGGATCGATAGGAGAAAACGATGCCATTGAGCCGGCAATTATTTCACGAGCCGCCAATGCCATTACCGTTCCCGCCGATTCGCAGAAGTAAGGAACGATGAAAGTAAGGTGATCGGTAAATTCATTGAACAGTAACGCCAGCCTGCGCGCCGCGTTCACGGACCCTCCGCGACTGTGGACAACGACATTGAGTCGCTCGACCCGGTCGATTGCCCGTAGCGTTTCGTAGACAGGCGGAAGCAAATTGCTGTCGAGGTTGATTGCCCCGAACACGATGGTCCTGCCAGGCCGAAGCCGTTCCAACTCTTCAATTTTCGCTGTCAATGTCAAAGCATCACCCTGCTGCTCGTGCGCCACGGATCAGACATTCGGCGACGGCATCGATCATCTTCAGCTCGGGGACGAGTCGCTCGACGAACAGGAACTGTCCCACCGGATTATTTTCGAGGAAAACATACTCGTCATCCGGCGTCACAATCAGATCGATGGCACCATAGTTAAGGCCATAACTGTGCACAAAATTCATGCAACGTCGTTCAATTTCTTTCGGCAACCGGGTCGATTCATACCGAATATCAACGTCGAACTCTCGATAATCAATGCTGGTTCTGCTGTCGTCCTGGGAGTGTATTTTAGCTGCAAATATGGCATCGCCGATCACCGTCACCCGCAACTCATATTTCTTGACGATCAATGCCTGAAAGAAACAAGGCATTTCCGTCACGGAATTCAGCATTTCGGAGCATTCATCAGTAATCAGCGTGGTAGCCAGACCGCTTGCCACCCTCTCTTCATCGTCGACCTTGTCGGCAGCCAGGAAAGGCGACGACAAGGACTTGAATATGATTGCTCCGCCCGCATCTTCTCTGAATTGTCGAACAGAATGCGGCTGGTTTGAAATGATCGAAACCGGGACGGTAAACCCGAATTGCCTTGCCCGGAGCAGTTGCTCACCTTTCCAAAGCGCGCCGCGGATGGCTGAAGGATGACTCATCCAGTAGCAGTTCATCGGGTATAACAAACCGAACAGGACATGCTCCATTTCTTCGGATGCATATGCTTTCTCCTGCACTCCCAAATCCGCACTTATGAAGCTGAATTCGGCCGTTTTTCTTGTCCATATCGCGCCGACATCGGAAACAGTGAGACTGTCCCCGGCATGTGGATGATCGATGCTGCCGGACCAGCCTTCATCGCCACTCAATTCGATATTGAAATCAAACTCGGCAGGAAACCGGTCCAGGTCGAGTCGAAATGGCCGCAGCCCGGAGGCTGAAATTTTATTCGCGACCAGGTCCGCATGGGTGTCCGCACTGTTTGTGACAATCACTATGCGTTTGCTCATGTATCACAGCGCTTTTTTTGGCCTGATTCGTCTCGCACATCGACATGGAATATGCGCTGATTGAAAGCCATTCCAGGACATCGTCCATCATTCATTGAGTTTATCGTGAACGGAAACTCCAGCGCCATCAGCAAACGGCCCCAGGAATGGGGCCGTTTGCATGAACCAACATTCGACAAGCGCGAACCTCAACGTGAACCCTGCGGAGCACGACCTTGCCTCCGTCCCCCGCACGAAGTCGGCGGAGATGCGAGAAACCGTCGTGCCGGATGCCGTTTCATCGCGTGAGGTGGTCGCTGGCCATCGATGTCAGCACCAGGCGCCGCCGTCGGCGGAAGAGTATGAGTCGCACTTGTAGTCGTAGATGTAGAACGTGCAGCCAGCCGTGGCCTTGTCGCTGCGGGCCTGCCATTTTCCTTCCTGTTTCGCGATACCGTTGTCTTTCGCGGCGCTGTTCTTGCTGGCCAGTTTGAACGCAAAGAGTTTTTGCTTGGTTTCCACGGGGATGCCCTCCACTGGTTGATTCGCTTCAGGGTGGATGCGTACCGCGCAAAGAGCCCAGACGATCTTTCGCGCGACGCAGGCCGACTACTAGCACAGTCACCAAGGCCCTGCAAGCAATAACTCCCCGATGTCGGTCATAATTGCGCATTCCATCACGATATCATGTCACGAAGGTGGTGATTCGACCCAGCGCTCGACCAGTGCCCCCGCATCGATATCCATCACGCTCGACGATGGCGCGCCCGACCCTCCGGGCACGCAAGGAACGGGTCGAGGCCGAGCAGGAAGGTCATCGTCGCGTCCAGCGTTTCAGCGCCGCGGCCTCGCACCACGTCCTCCTGCCCGGCACCGCCGACTGTGACGGGAAATATCGGCGACGCGGCATCCCGAAGCCTCTGTTCTGCTTCGAAACCATGAGACCACGGCATGGACGCGCCACTGGCCCGGGGCTTGTGTCATTCTTGTGACTTGCGCTGGCCGTAGCTGCGGCGGGGAACGGAGTGGGCGATCCCTCTTCGCCGGCCCGTTGCCGTGATGGCGGTCGGCCATGGCACCCGTACCCGCGACACGGGGCGATAACCGTGCTCGGACTGCGGTTTCGATTCTCCATCAGTTTTTCCAACATCCTGATCATTGCGGGGACACTTCAATGCACATCGAAAAACTTCTGGTCGCGGCGATCGGCCTGGCGCTGGCGCAGGGCAACGTGGCAATGGCGCAAAGCGACGAGGCGCCCGACGACAGCGACAGGGCGACCCGGTTCGACACCGTCATGGTGACCGCCACCAAGCGCGAGCAGGACATCCGCGACGTGCCGCTGGCGCTGACCGCCTTCAGTGCCGACACCATGGCTCGGCAGGGCATCGTCGACCTCACCGACGTCGGCAAGTTCGTCCCGAACATGAACGTCACCGGCTTTTCGGCCGGCCACACCTCGTCGGTGAACCCGTTCATCCGCGGCATCGGCATGCAGGATCACCTGATCACCACCGACCCCGGCGTGGCGGTGTACGTGGACGG
>CAZHLE010000193.1:0-4079 GCA_964533065.1 uncultured Woeseiaceae bacterium
TCAATGTCAGCAGCGTAAGGCTGAGAATATCGTTCAGGTTGCGAAAAACGACGGTTTTCATAATGAACTTCCTGGTCTGGCACTAGGTGAATTGGTGTTATAGTTAACTATAACACTAAAAAGCGATTGTGCAAGCGCTTTTATCGGGCAGCTAACCCTTTTGCCATCTGGGCGTCGTTTGACTATGCAGAACAGCGGCAAGCCAGGATTCTTTTCTGCAATGAAGTCAATATCTTACGAAGTTAGCGTGCCATGACCGCGCGCACTCAGGGCATGCACATGGGCTTGCTGCCGCTTTCCCGCAGAGCGCCCCTCACCTATGCTCGCTGCATGGATCACAGGGCCGACGACAGTACTTTGCTGCTCCGCTTCCGGGATGGCGACGTGACCGCATTCGAAATCCTGTATCGCCGCCATAACGACGCTCTGTATCGTTACCTTTTGCGGCTGTGCCGCCATCGTGACAACGCGGAGGACATCTTCCAGGAGGTGTGGGGCAAGATCATCAAGGCCGCTGATCGCTACCAGCCAACGGCAAAATTCACGACCTTCCTGTTTCGCGTGGCCCATAACTGTTTTATCGATCACCACCGGCGCAACAGGCGATACCTGCACGGCAACGACCTGGGGCCGGACACGCTTGCCGATCCTGGCGATCCACCCGAGATGCTGGTGGAACGTAGCCTGGCGCGCGAACGACTTGAGCTTGCACTGCGCGATTTGCCGGATGAGCAGCGTGACGTCTTCCTGTTACACGAAGAGGCAGGCCTCGACCTCGACGAGATCTCGCAGATCACAGGCAGCAATCGCGAAGCGACTAAGAGCCGGCTGCGCTACGCGGTGCATAAATTGCGTATAGCCATCGACGAACCGACGGCGGAGAAAGCATGAAGGACGAAACACATCACGATGAGACTGTTAGCGCAGGCTACCGCGAGCTGGCTACTGAGCGGACTCCCGCGTACCTGGACCAACAGGTGCTGCGCATGGCGACGAATCGTGGCGAGCACGCCGATTACGCGCGATCGATCAGCTGGACCCGGCCCCTGGCCTGGGCAGCGACGGTGGCGCTTTGCCTGGCGATCACCTTGCAACTTACGCGTGTGCCGGCACCGGAGGAAATCGTCAGCGGTACACAATTACCCGAACCGGCTGCAGTATCACCGACCGAAAAACTCGAGTCCGCTGCAGCCAAAGCCAGTTCCTTGCACGATGAAGCGGATATCACCACACCGGCGCGCCGCAACCGGGACGATAGCGTGGCAGCGCCGGCGGCAAGCTTTGAGTTAAGAAGCAAGGACAGCGATGCGCTTCGGCGAGCCGAGGAAATGGCGCGACTGCAACATGGTACGAACACAGGGCAACGTGTGACCACACCGATATGCCCGGAAGAGGCGCGCGCCACGCCCGAATCCTGGCTGAAATGTATTGCAGAGCTCGAGGAAATCGGCGATCTGGAAGCGGCGGCCCTCGAGCGAGCATCTCTTGTAGCGGTTTTTCCGGAGTTCAAGCTTCCCTGATAATGCTAAGATTGCGGCCCGCAAAGGAACACACGCATTAACCAGGCTCCAGGAACCTGAACATGAAGTCACCAGTACACATCACGATCACGGGTGCCGCAGGCCAGATTGGCTATCAACTCGCATTTCGCATTGCGTCCGGGCAGATGCTTGGCGCGGACCAACCCGTTATTTTGCAACTGCTGGAAATTACGCCGGCCTTGCCTGCACTCCAGGGTGTCGTGATGGAGCTTGACGACTGCGCCTTCGCAACTTTGGCCGGAGTTGTAGCTACCGACAATCCTGACGTTGCGTTCAAGGACAGTGACTACGCCCTGCTGGTCGGCGCCCGGCCGCGCGGACCGGGCATGGAGCGCAAAGACCTGCTCGAAGCCAATGCGCAAATTTTTTCCGTGCAGGGCAAGGCAATCAATGCTCACGCCAGTCGCGACATCCGCGTACTCGTGGTGGGCAACCCGGCGAATACCAATGCATTGATCGCCAGCAGCAACGCTCCCGATATCGCTGCCGGCAATTTCACTGCAATGACGCGGCTCGACCACAATAGAGCCACCACGCAGCTGGCGAAAAAAACCGGAAAACACAGTACCGATGTACGTTGCATGACGATCTGGGGCAATCATTCAGCGACGCAATATCCTGACATAGATCACGCGACCGTCGCAGGGACACCGGCCACCAAGCTGGTCGAGCAGGCATGGCTGCAAGACGAATTCATACCACTGGTGCAGCAACGTGGCGCAGCGATCATCAAGGCCCGTGGCGCGTCTTCGGCGGCGTCCGCAGCATCAGCCGCAATTGATCATATGCACGACTGGGCACTGGGCACACCCAAGAAGGACTGGGTCAGCATGGCCATTCCGGCGGATGGCAGCTATGGCATAGCGCCGGGCATCGTCTATTCGTACCCTGTGCGCTGTAGCGGCGGTAACTATGAAATCGTTCAGGGCCTTTCGATCAGTGATTTTAGCCGCGCGCGAATGCTGGCGACGGAAACCGAGCTTCGCGAAGAACGTGCAGCGATCGAATCCTTGCTCTGATGTCCGACCTGCTCATTAGTCTCGTCTGGTTTCTACTGTTCTTCGGCGGAGCTATTTACCTCGCCTATCGACGAATCGATCTACGCACCTCGACGATCGCAGCCGCGGTCGCGGTCGCGGCTTACACCGCGTACACAGTCGCCGGTAACGGCTTCTGGCTCTGGATGTTGCTGTCATGGCTGCTGCTTGCAGCGCTGATCGTGCCGAACCTGATCGAACTGCGGCGGGAAAAAATCACACGGCCATTACTGAATATTTACCGGACAATGCTTCCGTCGATGTCAGACACCGAGCGTGAAGCACTGGAAGCTGGCAACGTCTGGTGGGATGGTGAGCTCTTTTCCGGCATGCCCGACTGGGACCGGTTGATGTGTTTCCCGGCACCGAAGTTGACTGCTGAGGAGCAGGCGTTTCTTGATGGGCCCTGCGAAAAGCTCTGCGCCATGCTCGATGACTGGGATGTCTGTCACAACCGGGTCGACATGCCAGAGAAAGTCTGGGCCTTCATCATCAAGCATCGTTTTTTCGCGATGATTATTCCGAAGCAGTATGGCGGCCTCGAGTTCTCCGCTTATGCGAACGCGATGGTCATAACCAAACTGGCCAGTCGCAGCCCAACTGCCTCGTCGACAGTTGGCGTGCCCAATTCACTCGGCCCGGCGGAGTTGCTGCTGCACTATGGCAGCGATGAACAAAAACAGCGCTACCTGCCCGGGCTCGCTGCCGGCACCGAGATTCCGTGTTTTGCTCTGACCTCACCGGAAGCAGGATCGGATGCGGCCGCGCTCATCGACAATGGCGTCGTCTGCGAGGGCGACTGGAATGGTGAACAGATCATCGGCATTCGCCTGAACTGGAACAAGCGTTACATTACGCTTGCGCCGGTGGCGACGGTGCTGGGACTGGCGTTCAAGCTGTACGATCCGGACCACCTGATCGGTGACCGCGTCGAATATGGAATCACGGCTGCGTTGATCCCGACGAATACAAAGGGTGTGACCGTTGGCCGACGGCACTACCCGATGTCGATCGCATTCCAGAACGGCCCGACCTCAGGCAAAGACGTCTTCGTGCCGCTCGACTACATCATCGGCGGGCAGGAAATGGCCGGCAAAGGCTGGAAAATGCTGGTCGAGCTACTGTCGGTCGGCCGGGCTATCACTTTGCCGTCAACCGCCAGCGGTGGCGGACAGGCCGCTGCGTACGCCAGCGGCGCCTATGCGCGCATACGCAAGCAGTTCAACACCTCGATTGCCAATTTTGAAGGCGTCGGCGAAGCCCTGACGCGTATCGCCGGCTATACCTACATCATGAATGCTGCCGTTTCTGTCACCTCGGGTGCAATTGACCAGGGCGAGAAACCCGCGGTGCCATCAGCCATCCTGAAGTACCACTGCACCGAGCTGGGTCGTAAGGTGGCAAATGACGCCATGGACGTTCATGGCGGCAAGGCAATCATGCTCGGCCCGAAAAACTATATCGGCCGCAGCTATATGGCGTCGCCGATCGCGTGCGCTTC
>CAZHLE010000194.1:0-4069 GCA_964533065.1 uncultured Woeseiaceae bacterium
CCGCTAGCAGCGGTAGCGGTGACGTCAGTTTCAACGTCGACATGCCCGATATTGACATCGATATCAGCGGTGGCATCCAGATCGTGCGGGAACTGACGCCGCTGGTGCGCATACCCGCCGAGTACCCGACCAACGCGTTGAACCGGGGCATTGAAGGATTCGTCGAAGTGCGCTTTACCGTTACCGAAACAGGTGCGGTATCAGACCCGGAGGTACTGCGGTCCGATCCGCCGGGTGTGTTTGATAGAGCAGCAATACGGGCAGTGCTCAAATTTAAGTATCAGCCACAGATAGTGGACGGCAATCCGACGGCAGTAGTGACCTACACGCGACTGGTGTTTCAAATGGAAAAGCTTCCCGGGGAGCAGCCATGAGTCTGCGGTTGCTGCTGCCTGTTATCGTCGGTGCCGGCATGCTGCTTGGCGTCGAAGCCGCGCAGGCTCAAGAAACCTCGCGCAGCACGTTTGCGAAGCTCATCGATGTGCAGGAGCTGTGGGGCGAAGAAAACTACAATGAAGCGCTGCGCGTGCTTCAGAAACTGGCCGCAGACAATAGTGACGATCCCTACGATCACGCCGTAACCCAGCAATACATCGCGCAAACTGCTTTGTTCCTGGATCGAATGGACCTTGTGCGGTCCGCCCTGGAAACGGCGCTCGCGCAGCCCGTCGTCGACGAAAAGTTCTCGGCCGAGCTCAAATTGTTCTACGGCCAGGTGGTGATGGGTGACGAAGAGTTTGAGAAAGCGCAGGGCTTGCTCGAGGATTGGTACGCCTATGTCATGCAGAACCCCGAAGCCAATGCGCAACCGACGCAAATCTTCTCGCTCGCCTACGCGAACTACATGACCGGAAACCTGGCTCGTGCCGAGGTGTTGCTTGAGGAAGTGATCGCGAGTGCAAACACGGTCAATGACACCTGGAATCGGGTTTACTACCAGGTGTTGTTTGAGCAAGCCAAGTACGATGCGGCCGAAGTTGTCGTGTACGGTCTGGCCAGCCGCGATCCAGGCAATGAAACATACTGGAGAATGCTGGTGAATCACTATCTTCGAGTGGAGGACAGCCGCAAGGCGCTGGCGTCGATGGCAGTCGCAGACCTGCAGGGCCTGCTGGACGAACCCATTGATCGCGAACGTCTTGCCTCCATGTACGGCTTCAGCGAAATCCCCGAGAAGGCGGCGCGTATTATCGAGGCCGCCGTGGCAGAAGACAAAATGCAGGAAGACGCAAAGACACTGCGACGGCTGGGTGACTTGTGGTTGTTGGCGCGCGATCGCGGTCGCGCGCTCGACTACCTGTCCCGCGCTGCGGCGGCGTCGCCGGATGGCAATACCTATGAGCTGGTCGGCAGCCTGCTCTTCGAAGACGAGCAATGGGAACACGCTCATGATGCTTACATGCTGGCACTGAATCTCGGCGGACTTGACCAACCCGAACGTGTGCAACTGCTCGCGGGGATGAGCGCTTTCCGGGCCGGCAACATGCAGGCGGCCAGGGAGTCGTTCGACGTGGCGAGCAAATCCGAAGAATATCGCGCGCAGGCACTCGCGATGCTACGTCAGCTCAACGAGTCCTGATCCGGGTCCTGGTGACACTCAGTCTGTGAGCTTTCTGACTTTTTCCACTAAGTCGAGCGGGAAGACAATGGTGTTACTCTTGTCGCCGGCAATCTCGGTCAGGGTTTGCAGGTAACGCAGCTGGATTGCGTTGGGCTCAGCGCGCAGGGTTTTCGCCGCCTCGACGAGTTCAGCGGCCGCCTGCTTCTCGCCCGTCGCATGGATGACCTTGGCGCGTCGCTGACGTTCGGCCTCGGCCTGCTTGGCGATCGCACGAATCATGCTCTCGTCGAGGTCGACATGTTTGATCTCGACATTCGCCACTTTGACGCCCCAGGCGTCGGTCTGGCGGTCGAGGATCGCCTGGATGTCCTTGTTCAACTTGTCGCGTTCCGCCAGGATGTCGTCGAGTTCGTGTTGTCCCAACACCGAACGCAGCGTGGTCTGGGCGAGCTGGCTGACCGCCTCGAGGTATTTCTCGACATGGATGATTGCCTTTTCCGGGTCGATAACCCGAAAGTAGACGACGGCATTCACCTTGACCGAAACGTTGTCCCGCGAGATCACGTCCTGGGTGGGCACGTCCATCACCATCACGCGCAGGTCGACTCGCACGATCTGCTGGATCACGGGGATCACGATGATCAACCCGGGGCCCTTGACCTTCCAGAAGCGACCGAGCTGGAAAATAACGCCGCGCTCATATTCGCGCAAAATCTTGAAAGCATTGACGATGACTGCCACAAGCGCAAACGTCAGAATTCCCCATAGGTACTCAAACATCTTCCTTCTCCTGTAAGTGATCGATCGCAGGGCGAACCTTCAGGACCAGCCCGTCGAGGCCGGTGACGACCACGCCCTGGTTCGCCTGCACCGGCGACTCGGCGGCCGCGCTCCAGCGCTCACCGTGAATGTATACATGGCCTTCGCCATCGAAGTTCTCGAGCGCGACGCCCGCTGCGCCGATCAGTTCTTCGCGACCGGAAACGACCGGCCGGTGGCGGGCGCGCACCGCGAACCAGATGAGTCCCATCAGGCCCAGCGACGAGACGGCCGCGATCGAGCCAATCAGCGGTCGCGACACGCCGAAACCGGGCACGTCGGTGTCGATCAGAATAATTGAACCGATGACGATGGCTATCACGCCCCCGAAACCCAGCACGCCGAAGGTCGGCGACATGACTTCGGCGATGATCAGGATGACGCCCAGCACGATCAGGCCCAGCCCCGCGTAATTCACCGGCAGCATCTGCAAGGCGTAGAGGGCCAGCAGCAGACAGATTGCGCCCACCACGCCCGGCAGGATCGAGCCCGGGTTGTAGCCCTCGAGGATCAGTCCATAAACGCCGATCAGCAGCAGCAGGTACGCGATGGTCGGGCTCGTGATGACGCCCAACAGTGCGTTGCGCCAGTCCGGCTCCAGCTTCTCGGTCACGAGGTCGCTGGTCTCGAGCTCGATCTCGACATCGTTGACTTTCACCACCATCCCGTCGGCCTTCTCGAGCAACTCGCCCACGTCGTCCGCGATGAAGTCGATCACACCGAGCTCCAGCGCCTTTTCGCTGGTGATGCTGTCTGCCTCCCGCACCGCACGCTCGGCCCAGTCGGCGTTGCGGCCGCGCAGGTCGGCGAGACTGCGGATGTAGGCCGCGGAATCGTTGACGACCTTTTTAGTCATCGCGTCGCCGGCATCGGCCTCGTTGCCGTCGTCTTTGCCGCCTTCCTGCTCCAGTGGCGACTTCCCGCCGGGAGCGGGTGTGCCGCCTATCATCGAAACAGGCGTCGCGGCGCCCACGTTGGTTGCGGGGCTCATCGCCGCGACGTGGCTGGCATAAAGAATGTAGGTGCCGGCACTCGCGGCGCGGGCGCCCGGCGGCGATACAAAGGTAGCGACCGGGACGGGCGAATTGAGGATGGCCTTGATGATGTCGCGGGTGGAAGCGTCCAGTCCGCCCGGCGTGTCCATGCGGACGATGACCAGTACGGCCTCGCGCTCCGCCGCGGTCTCCAGCGAACGGATCAGGAAATCGCGAGTCGCCGGCCCAATCGGGCCCTCCAGGTCCAGCACGATGGCGATGCGGTCAGAATGGTCCGCTGCCACGCCCACTGCCGGTTCCTGGCCGCGCACGTCCTGCGCACACAGCATCGCCACGAGCAGCAGCAACAGGAGCGCCACTGTTCGCCGGAACGAACTCCACATCATCATCCGCCGCATGCGCATGAATATCGCAGTTTCCCTACTGCCACCGCAAGCCTAAGTCGCAATCTTGACGTTCTTTGGTTTGGCGGCCTTGCTCCTGGACGGCTGCTTGCCAGTCATTTTGGGTGCCTCGATCTCAAGCATGCCGTGCTCAAACTCCGCGCTGACCTTCTTGACATCAATGTCAGCGGGCAGCGGTATGCGGCGATAGACATTGCTGCCGCGAAATTCGCTCCAGTGAACTTTGGCGTCCTTATCGTCGTCGTCATGCGCGCGCACCTCGCGGTGCGCGGCCTTAATGATGAGTTCAC
>CAZHLE010000195.1:0-4057 GCA_964533065.1 uncultured Woeseiaceae bacterium
CGCTGTACTACATCGGCGGCATCATCAAGCACGCCAAGGCGCTGAACGCGTTCACGAATCCGTCGACCAACAGTTACAAGCGCCTCGTGCCGCACTTCGAGGCACCGACGATTCTTGCCTATTCGGCACGCAATCGTTCTGCCTCGATTCGTATTCCGTACGTATCCAACCCCAAAGCAAGGCGCATCGAAGTACGTTTCCCGGACTCCATGGCGAACCCGTACTTCGCCTTCGCAGCAATGATGATGGCGGGTCTCGATGGCATCATTAACAAAATCCACCCAGGTGATGCGATGGACAAGGATCTTTACGATCTACCGCCGGAAGAAGAGAAAAAGCTCAAGCTGGTTGCGTTCTCGCTGGACGAAGCACTGCGCGCGCTGGAGGCGGACCACGAGTTCCTCAAAGCGGGCGATGTATTCTCGGATGACCTGATCGAAGCTTATATCGACCTCAAGATGCAAAATGTCACGCGCCTGCGCATGACCACGCATCCTGTGGAATTCGCCATGTATTACAGCCTGTAAATTCAAAAAGTGTGAACCGGGCGGCATTTTGCCGCCCGGCGACTAGCCCGGAAACCGCGTAACTTGCTATGCTCAACCGATGTCCAGACCTCCACTTTTCATTTTTGCCGCTATGCTTGCTGCCACCCTGGCGCTGGCAGACGGCGCATGGAAGTGGACCGACGACGAGGGGGTCGTGCATTACTCCGACGTCCCGGTCGACGGCGCTGAGCAGGTCAATATTTCCGAATACTCGCGCACAACCGGGGCACGAATCTCGCGCCCGGCGCCCGTGCCCGGCACATCCACTGAAAGCACGCCGGAAGCGGCCCCATTCCGCTATGAAAGCATCACGATTGTCTCGCCCGCAGCCGAAGAAACGCTATGGAACATAGAAGGCGTTTTGAACGTGAGCGTCAGTGTGAGCCCGGGATTGCAGAACGGGCACCGGGTGCGGGCCTACTTCGATGGCGAGGAACGCTTGGTGGCTGGCGCGAACTTCTCTATCGACGAAGTCTATCGCGGTGTGCACAACCTGCAGGTCGAGGTAATCGATGCCACGGGCAAGCTGATGATTCGAAGCCAGCCGAACCGCTTCTACGTGCAACAGAACCTGGTCAAACGCTGACAACAGGGCATCCGCGCCGCTCGGGTGACGACGGCACGCTGAACCACAACGCACAACAAATCCTCGACAGCCTGAACTCCGGCGTCATCCTGCTTGATTCCAGCCTCCTGATTCTCGGCCTGAATCCCGCCGCCGAAAACATTCTGGGTATCAGCGCGCGGCGCGCGCGCGGGGCATCGCTGCTGAAACTCGTCGACGACGAACCGGAGTTGCACGACATCCTGGGCCGCGTCATCCAGAGCGGTGATCATTACGCCAACGAGATGCGGTTGAGCCCGAATGAAGCACACTCGAGTGATCGAGTCGTCGACTGCCGCGTATCGCCGATCGATTGTGATGGTGCGGCATTGCTGGTCGAAATGACGGATGTGACGCGGCGCAATCGCATTACCCGGGAAAACGCGCTGCTGATTCAACACGGTGCGGGCCGCCAGATGATTCGCCAGCTCGCGCACGAAATCAAAAATCCGCTCGGTGGAATTCGCGGTGCCGCGCAGCTGCTTGCGAGGCAACTTGCCAGCGAAGAACAGCGTGAATACACGGACGTGGTAATCAGTGAGACCGATCGGCTGGCGGGCCTGGTCGACGTTCTGCTGGGTCCGGGCGGACCGACGAACAAGGAGCCGCAAAACATCCACGAATTACTCGAGTACGTGCTGCGCATCATCGAGGCTGAGGACAATCGAAGCCTGATGATCCGGCGCGACTATGATCCCGGCCTGCCGATGATTGATCTGGATCGCGACCAGATGGTGCGGGCCATCTTGAACTTGATGCGCAATGCGGTCGCCGCACTCGATGGTCAGGGAACGATCACGCTGCGCAGCCGCGCGCTCATGAATTTCACCATCGGTGACGTACGGCACCGTGTCATAGCCTCAATTGAAATCGAGGACGATGGCCCCGGCATCCCGCTCGAATTGCAGGACTCGATTTTCTACCCGCTGGTAACCAGCCGGCCGGACGGCACTGGCCTTGGGCTGCCGGCGGCGCAGGAAATGCTCAGCCGTCATGGCGGCCTGATCGAGTTCGAGAGCCGACCTGGCCGAACTGTTTTCATCATGCGCATACCGCTGAATTCAACCCGGCATGAGTAAGCAAGCGCTTAATGTCTGGGTTGTTGATGACGACCAGTCGGTTCGATGGGTGCTGGAAAAAGCGCTGCGCCAGGCGGGCATGGAATCGCGCAGTTTCGATCGTGCCGAACACCTGCTCGATGCGATCGAGACGGGATCGCCCGATGTTCTGATTACGGATGTGCGCATGCCGGGCATGTCTGGCATCACTCTGCTGGAGCGTCTGCACCGCTCGCGACCAGGTTTGCCGATCATCGTTATTACCGCACACTCCGATCTCGACAACGCCGTCGCAGCCTACAAGGGCGGTGCATTCGAATACCTGCCGAAGCCATTTGATATCGATGAGGCGATCGAGCTGGTGAGCAAGGCCGCGCGACACAACGGTGGAAAGGACGAAGATCCACCAGTGCCGCAGACGATCGCTTCCATGATCGGCAAGGCCCCGGCGATGCAGGAAGTGTTTCGCTCCATCGGTAGACTCGCGGGCTCCAGTATGACGGTACTGATTACAGGCGAATCCGGCACGGGCAAGGAACTGGTCGCGCGCGCGCTGCACCAGCACAGCCCTCGCGCCGACAAACCCTTTATTGCGCTGAACACCTCGGCGATCGCCTCGGAATTGCTGGAGTCCGAATTATTTGGTCACGAGAAAGGCTCTTTCACCGGCGCTGACGCGCGTCGCATCGGTCGCTTCGAACAGGCGAACGGCGGTACGCTGTTCCTGGACGAGATCGGCGACATGTCGCCCGCACTGCAGACGCGGTTGTTGCGCGTGCTGGCGGAAAGCGAGTTCTACCGTGTGGGCGGCCAAACCCCCATCAAGGTCGATGTGCGGGTGATCGCGGCGACCAACCAGGATCTCGCGCGTGCGGTCAAAGAGTCTCGTTTTCGCGAAGATCTCTACCACCGGCTCAACGTGATTCGCATCAATACACCCCCATTGCGACATCGGCGCGAAGACATCCCTGTTCTTCTGCAGCACTACCTTGGCGAGGCTGCGCAGGAGCTCGATGCCCCCGCCAAGTCTATCGATGTCGATGCCCTGGATGCGCTGCAGGCGTTCGACTGGCCGGGCAACGTGCGCCAACTGGTGAATGCTTCGCGCCGGCTCATGGTGACGGCGCCGGGGCGCGTGATTACGGCGCAGGATATACCGGCAGAGTACGGCGGCAATGAGTCCGCGAGGCAGGCCGCCCAGGGATGGACACGAAGCCTCATCGCGTGGGCGGAAGGTCAGGTATCCGGCGAAGATAATGCGGCGCTGCTCGAAACGGCCATGCCGCTGTTCGAAAAAACCCTGATCGAGTTTGCACTGGCGCGCTCGAACGGCAGCCGAAAGGAAGCAGCCGAACTGTTGGGCTGGGGACGCAACACCCTCTCCCGAAAAATGAAATCGCTACAGCTCAACTAAAAGGGGTCAGAGCCCTTTTTTTCCCAAATATGGTCGTGATCGGATTCTCGCCACATATGGTCGAAAAAGGGCTCTGACCCCGTTCAGGCCAATGCGCCGACGAGCTTGCTGACCGAGGAAAGTTGGTGCCGCTCGAGATAATCGCTTATGCCCGCGTTGATCTTGCTGCATACCAGCGGATCATAAAATAGTGCTGTACCAACGCCGATTGTGGACGCGCCCGCCAGAAAAAACTCGAGCGCGTCGTGAGCGGACGTTATGCCGCCCTGGCCGATGATCGGTATGTCATGCGCCCTGGCAACCTCGTAAACCTGCCTCGTTTTGAGCAACGCAATCGGCTTGATGGCCGGGCCGGAGAGACCACCCTGCACATTACCGATAATGGGCCGGCGCGCCTCAACATCGATCGCCATGCCCATCACCGTATTGATCA
>CAZHLE010000196.1:0-4047 GCA_964533065.1 uncultured Woeseiaceae bacterium
GGAGGGCAATTGCTTGACCCCTTTTTCGACGTAGTGCACCTCGAAGGCAGCGTCGTCGACCGGCGTAATACGCAATTGTCCGAGGCTGGTATCGACGGCAAGCGTTTTTCCTTGCATCGTGTAGTGCCGGAAGTCGCCGAACTCGGCCTGTGCCGGAAAGGCGGTGATCAGCAGCGCTGCCAGCAGCGGGCAAACCTTGTCGCGTAGCGTCATTTCGGATCCTTGCGTTTCGTCAAAATACTAGTCAATTCAGCGCGATAGCAGGGATGAATACGTTTGCAGTCGAGTTCAAGTCAGGATCGTGTTGCTACAATGCGGCAAAGCGGGGGGCTCATGATGCAAACAAAACCACGGCTGGGTTTCTGGCAGGTCTGGAACATGTGTTTCGGATTTCTCGGTATCCAGTTCGGATTCGCGTTACAGAATGCCAACGTCAGCCGGATTTTCCAGACGCTCGGCGCATCGATCGACGATATCCCGATTCTCTGGGTAGCCGCGCCGCTCACCGGGTTGATCGTGCAGCCGATCATAGGCTACATGTCGGATCGAACCTGGAATCGGCTCGGACGGCGTCGGCCGTATTTTTTGGTCGGCGCCATCCTCGCATCGCTTGCCTTGTTCGTGATGCCCAATTCCCCGGCGTTGTGGGTCGCGGCCGGAATGCTGTGGATCATGGACGCCAGCATCAATGTGTCCATGGAGCCGTTCCGCGCGTTCGTTGGCGACATGCTGCCGGAGAATCAGCGCACCTCGGGCTTTGCCATGCAGACATTTTTTATCGGCATCGGCGCTGTGGTTGCCTCGGCATTGCCCTACATGATGACAAACTGGTTCGAGGTCAGTAACACCGCCTTGCCGGGCGTCGTGCCCGACTCGGTCAAACTGTCGTTCTACTGGGGCGGCGCAATTTTCCTGTTGGCAGTGCTGTGGACTGTCGTGCGCAGCAGAGAGTACTCACCCGAGCAGCTGGCTGCCTTTGAGGCTGCGCGTCCGAGCGCGCACCTTAGCGCGAATACGAGCCTGCGACCCGTGTCGCGATACCTGAACGGTGGCCTCGCCTGGGCCGCGATAGGCATCGCCTTCTGGTTCTGGATTGCGAGCGCCGAACTGGACAAGCAATTGTTCGTGCTTGCGGGTGGCTTCATGCTGTTCGGCCTATTACAGGTCGCTGCGGGCATGCTGCAGAAAAATGGCAGCACCGACAACGGCCTCTACCACATCATGCACGACCTGTTTCATATGCCGCGCGTCATGCGGCAACTGGCCGTGGTGCAGTTTTTTTCGTGGTTCGCCCTGTTCGCCATGTGGATCTACGGCACGTCCGCAGTGACCAGCCACCATTACGGCGCTACCGATACGACATCACTGGCGTACAACAATGGTGCGGACTGGGTCGGCGTACTGTTCGCAGCGTATAACGGCTTTGCAGCGCTCGCGGCGATCGCGATTCCGTTCGTTGCCAACCGGCTGGGTTGCCGCATCTGTCACCTGATCAACCTGCTGCTCGGCGGCGCCGGATTGATCAGTTTCCTGTTCATTTCCGATCCGAAGCTACTGCTGCTGCCGATGATCGGCGTGGGTATCGCCTGGGCCTCGATCCTGTCGCTGCCCTATGCGCTGCTATCCAGCAACCTGCCGGCGCACAAGATGGGTGTCTACATGGGCATTTTCAATTTCTTTATCGTCATTCCGCAACTCGTCGCCGCGAGCGTGCTTGGCCTCGTGCTGCGCGAGTTCTTTGACTTGCAAAGCATTTATGGGCTGGTCATTGGCGGCGTGCTGATGATGGTGTCGGGTATCGCTATCCTGCTGGTCGACAAGGAAGCCGAGCCGGCATAGGCAAGGCTGGTACTCAGTCGAGGCGGCTGCCGCTGTGAATTGCGACCGCGCTCATCGGCGCCAGGGTGACGTTCAAACCGCCGTCATCGTTGATCGTGAGCCGTTCGCCCGTGCATCGCGTCAATGCATTGCAATAGCTTCCGGCTCGCATGGCGGTTGTCCAGCGTGTACCGACAGGCTCGGCACCAATGTTGATGGCAATAAAACCGATGTCGCCACGGCCGAATGCGATGCTGGTGCCGCTCATCGCCTGCCAGTTGTTGACGACAGCATCGCCGACGACATTGCGAAACTCGACCATCGCAGCGATAGCGGCCAAACGGTGTTCGCACACCCAGTCGGCGCCGCATTGGCCGCTGGCTGCTTCAACCGGAGGCGATGCAGGCGGGCCCTGGTCGCCGTCGTCGAAGTAATAGCTCGACATGACCATGGGGTTGCCGTAAGGCCAGGCCAGCATGAATACGTTCGCCAATTCATAAAGTGGCCCGCGCTTGTAATTCAATACCTCGTTCGCGCCGGCGTGACCGCGCTGAATATCGTGATTGTCGACAAACACGACGGCCTTGTCGCCCGGAAGAAAACCGGCGCCGGTCGCAAGAGAAGCGAGACTATCGAGCCCGCCCCCAGCAAATGCATCGTACAGGGCCATCGGATACTTGAACTCGGATACCAGGCCGTTGTCGAGATAATCATGCGCGTTGATTGGTTCGCCACCCCGGTCGATGACTTCCTGGTAAATGTGCGGGCTTTTATTCAGCAGCTCCAGGATCGCCGTGATGTCCTCGACCGCCATGTGCTTTGCGGCATCGATTCTGAAGCCGGCGACCCCCAGGCTTAAGAGATCATTGAGGTAAGCGGCGATTTTGATCCGCACACTTTGTTTGCCCGTATCGAGATCCGCGAGCTTCGCCAGTTCGCAATTCTGCACTTCCCAGAGATCCTGGTAGTTCTGGATTGCATCATCGCCATGACGTCCGCAATGATGAAAATCGTCGTAGGCGTAGGGCACCGGGTATTCATATTCCGAGTACCGGGATCCGGCAACGCCCGTGCCACTTCCGACCCTGGCCATGTGGTTGACGATCGCATCGGCGTAGATGCCCACGCCGGCGGTGCGACAGCGCTGCACCATGTCGGCGAATTGCTCGCGCGTTCCGCCGCGACTCTGCAGGCGGTAGCTTACCGGCTGGTAGCGCGTCCACCACTCCGGTCCCGGCACATGTTCGTTCGGTGGCGAAATCTGTACCGCTGCATATCCGGCGGGGCCGAGAAAGTCTTCGCATTCGCGCGCGACGGCCTGCCAGGGCCATTCAAACAGCTGCACGAAGACGGTGCGCGCCGGCGGCGCCGCGTCCGCAACCTCATCGATGACCGGGCCGGCCTTGTTGCATGCGGCCTGGCCGGAAACAAGGAACAACACGGCGATGCCACGCATTAGTGTGCGCTTATTCATTCAACGGGTTGCTCTCGGTGGCAATGCGCCACAAGACTCACGAATAATCAATCTCGGTTCCATCAATTTCGACTCAACCGGCTGGCCCTTGATCAGGCCGATGATGCCGTCGATGAGACCGTCCGCAGCCATCTGCGCGTTTTGTTGCACTGTGGTCAGGGCTGGAGAAACGTACGCAGCCAGTGGCATGTCGTCGAATCCGACCACGCTGACATCTCCTGGTACCGAGATGCCGTTGTCGGCCAGGGCCCGCATCGCGCCAATTGCGATCAAGTCCGTCACCGCAAAGATCGCGTCAAACGGCTCGCCGCTGGCGAGTAATTTCTGCACCGCCTCATAGCCCAGTTTTTCGGAATTATCGGCCGGGAATCGCAGCTTTTCATTGGGCACCAGGCGTGCCGAATCCAATGCCTTGACGTAGCCCAGATACCGCGCAGCGTGCTCCGGGCTGCGCAGCGCGCGGCGACCGATGTAGGCGATATTCCTTCGCTCGAGATCGAGCAGGTGCTTCGTTGCCTGGTAACCGCCGCTTTCGTTGTCACAACCGAAAGAATGTCCGGGCTGGTCGTTGACGATGGGCCCCCAGATTATGAAGCGCGTATGTGCTTCCGCCAGGGCATTTAGTTTCTCCCGGTAATCTGCGTAGTCGCCATAGCCCAGAAGGATCAGGCCATCGGCCCGATTGCTCGCCTGGTACTTAATATGCCAGTCATCGCTCAATTGTTGCAGCGAGACCAAGATATCGTAGCCGCGGC
>CAZHLE010000197.1:0-3985 GCA_964533065.1 uncultured Woeseiaceae bacterium
TACACTGTACAACGGTTTAGCAAACCGCCGCTTTCGACCACTCAGCCATCTCTCCACACGATTATTTCTACTGCACCGCGGGCACTCGCGGGGCCGCCATATTACTGTCAGCGCTACATGAGGTAAAGCTCAAATCGGGCCAAAAGCGATCGTCAACCGGGCTGTTCCGCCCCGCCGTCGGCCTTTTCGCTCTGGATTCGCTCGTAGATCTCTTCGCGGTGCACAGCTACGTCTTTCGGGGCATTGATCCCGATCCGCACCTGATTCCCCTTGACCCCCAAAACGGTGATGGTTACATCACTCCCGATCATCACCGTCTCGCCAGCGCGTCGCGTCAGAATAAGCATGACTTCCTACTCCTGCCGGGGCTCCGCCCCTCCGCTTCCTTTTTATACGCGTCATACGTCTGTAAACCGCTGTAATACTAGTCTATTTCCGGCTCGCGCGCCTATTATGTAATAAAGAATGAGAGTCTCAATATGGACCAGTTGGTCAGCGTAGCTGGTTGGCTACCCAAGCCGCGACGGATCCAAGCGCCGCATCGAGGGCATCCGGGTCGTTGCCGCCCGCCTGAGCGAATTCGGGACGGCCGCCGCCCTTGCCGCCGACCTGCTCGGCAAGCGGCTTGATCAGGTCCCCGGCCTTGATGCGATCCGCGTTGTCGCTGGTGACCCCGGCGGCCAATCGCACCACCCCGTTATCGACTGAGCCCAGCACGACAATCGCGCTCTCGAGCTTGTCCTTGTAACGGTCCACGGCGTCCCTGAGCGTTTTCGCGTCGGCGCCATCGATACGTGAAACCAGCAGTTTGGTTCCACCGATCTCCTGCACACTATTGGACCGATCGTCGGTGCCGCCCGTTACCAGCGCCTGTTTTGCCGCGGCGAGTTCTTTTTCAAGTTCCTTGTTGCGCTTTAAGAGCTGCTCGACTTTGACGCCCAGCTGGTCCGGCTGGCTTTTCAGCAATCCGCCAACTTGCTGCAGCGTTTGCAAATGCCCGGCGAGCCAATCGAGTGCGCCTTTGCCGGTGACGGCCTCGATTCTGCGCACGCCCGAGGCGACACCGCCTTCCGAAACGATCTTGAACAGGCCAATGTCGCCGGTCCGGTCCACGTGCGTACCACCGCAAAGTTCGACCGAAAACTCGCCGAAGTTCAACACCCGGACCTTGTCGCCATATTTTTCGCCGAACAGTGCCACCGCCCCGGAGCCGATCGCATCGTCGTAGCTCATGACCTCGGTCACGGCCGCGACATTGCTGCGAATCTGCTCGTTCACCAGCTCTTCGATGGCCTGCAATTCCGCTGCAGACACGGCCTCGAGGTGCGAAAAGTCAAAACGCAGTTTTTCGGGCGTTACCAGCGAGCCCTTTTGTTGCACATGCGTACCCAGCACGGAACGCAGTGCGGCATGCATGAGGTGGGTTGCCGAATGGTTGAGCCGGGTTGCCTGGCGACGCTCGGCATCGACAATGGCTTCGAGCTGATCCCCGGCGCGAAGCTCACCCGCCTCAACGAGACCGTAGTGCACGATCGCCTTCGCGCTCTTCTGCGTATCACTGACATTAAACAGCTTGCCCTCGTCGGCGAGGATACCGGCATCGCCGACCTGGCCACCGCTTTCGGCATAGAACGGTGTGACCGACAGTACCACCGCACCTTCGTCGCCAGCGGTGAGAACGTCGACAGCTGCGCCATCCTTGTACAACGAGACGACCGTGCTTGAGCCGTCGGTGCCGTCGTAGCCGAGAAACTCCGATACCGCATCGGTGGTAATCGCGTCGCTGCCCGAGGCGGTGAACTTGCTCGCAGCCCTGGCGCGGTCACGCTGCCCCGTCATGGCTTCTTCGAAACCGCGCTGATCGACCGACAGCCCCCGCTCACGTGCGATGTCGGCCGTGAGATCGAGAGGAAAACCGTAAGTGTCATAGAGTTTGAATGCGACCTCGCCCGGAATCTCCTTGCCCTGCATGCCGGCTATCGCTGCCTCGAGGATTTCCATGCCCTGGTCGAGAGTTTCAGCGAAGCGGCGCTCTTCTTTTTGCAATACCTTTTCTATGTGCGCCCTCGCCTTTTTCAGTTCCGGATAGGCATCGCCCATTTCCTTCGCCAGAGGCGCCACGAGTTTGTAGAAAAATGCATCGCTCGCGCCGAGCTTTTTGCCATGCCGAATGGCACGGCGGATAATGCGACGCAGCACGTAGCCGCGCCCCTCATTGCCCGGCAGCACGCCGTCGCAAATCAGAAAGGAACAGGCGCGGATGTGATCGGCGATGACGTTGAGCGAGCTCGAGCCATCGTTCGGCACGCCGAGCAACTTCGCCGCGGCATCGATGAGCTTGCTGAACAGGTCGATCTGGTAGTTACTGTGCACGCCCTGCATCACCGCGGCAATGCGTTCGAGACCCATGCCGGTATCGACCGAGGGTTTTGGCAGTGGCATCATTTTTCCATCGGCCGCGCGATCGAATTGCATGAACACGAGATTCCAGATCTCGACGTAGCGGTCACCGTCGTCATTCGGTGAACCCGGCGGGCCACCCGGCACGTTCGCGCCGTGATCGAAAAAAATCTCGCTGCAGGGACCGCAGGGCCCGGTGTCCCCCATCGACCAAAAATTGTCCTTTTCGCCAAGTCGCGAAAACCGCGCCGGATCGACCCTGATCTCCTTGAGCCAGATCTCGGCGGCCTCGTCGTCATCTTCGAACACCGTCACCCAGAGGCGATCCGGCGGCAGCCCGAGCGTGCCGGTCAGGAACTCCCAGGCATACTGAATTGCCTCGCGCTTGAAATAGGCACCAAAGCTGAAATTGCCCAGCATCTCGAAGAAAGTGTGGTGGCGCGCCGTGTAGCCGACGTTTTCCAGGTCATTATGCTTGCCGCCGGCACGCACGCAGCGCTGTGAGGTCGCGGCACGGCTGTAACTGCGCAGGTCCGTGCCGAGGAACACGTCCTTGAATTGCACCATGCCGGCATTGGTAAACAACAGCGTCGGGTCGTTGCCGGGCACAAGTGGTGAGCTCGCAACCACTTCGTGTTGCCGTTCGCGAAAGAACGCCAGGAAGGACTGGCGCAGCTGATTGCTGGTCATGGATTTCATCGGGAGATTCTAAGCTTAATCGGTAGATGCTGAAACAGCTGCCTGAACTTGATCAGTATCGAATCCACGCGATTGCAGAAAACGCATCTGGCGCGCTTTTTCCTCGAAGCCTGCCGGTTCACGAGCACCGAATTTTTTTCGCCGCACCTTGATTGCTGCCGTAAACCAGTCGTGATCGGCCGCGTCGAGTCCAACCGAGATCGCCGCATCGCTGATGCCGCGCTCGCGCAGGGCCGCGCGAATGCGCAAGGGCCCCTTGCCCTGGTTGATTCGTGATGCAATGCAGGCGTCGACAAACCGTGCGTCACTCTGCAGCCCGTCATCCACCAGCCGGGCCACCGCGGCGTCCGCTATCTCGGGCTGGAATCCGGCACGAAGCAGCTTGTTAATTAACTCTTCGTGCCCGTGCTCACGGCGCGCGAGATAGTCCATCGCCTTCTTGCGGGCTTCGATGAGTTTGTCGCCCGCATGGCGGCCTCCTACATCGCGGGTATGGCCCCCTTCCAAAGTATGGCCGCCTCCCAAAGCGCTGATCCTAGGCTTCCTGCGCAACATCCTCGGCATCGCCATCGGCGGCAACGCCCGCGGCGGACGTTCCCGTCAACAACAGGGCGCGGATCTTGGTTTCGATTTCAGCCGCCGTAGACGGGTTCGTCTTCAGGTAGTCACGCGCATTTTCCTTGCCCTGACCAATGCGATCGGAGCCATAGCTGTACCAGGAGCCCGCCTTGTCGATAAGGCCATGCTGTACGCCGAGGTCGATGATCTCTCCCTCGCGCGAAATACCCGTGCCGTAGAGAATTTCGAACTCGGCCATCTTGAACGGTGGTGCAACCTTGTTCTTGACCACCTTAACGCGAGTCTGGTTGCCGATGACTTCCTCGCC
>CAZHLE010000198.1:0-3936 GCA_964533065.1 uncultured Woeseiaceae bacterium
TACTCGAGCCTGGTTAATGACGTGACGCTCTGGGATGTGACCTGCCAGCGACAGATCCAGATTTCGGGTCCCGACGCCTACAAGCTGGTCGAGTTCCTGACGCCGCGCGACATGTCCGGCTGCGGCGTCGGCCAGGGTCAGTACATCCTGCTGACGGACGAGCATGGCGGCATCGTCAACGACGCCGTTCTGCTGCGAATCGAAGAAAATCTCTACTGGATCTCACCCGGCGACGGCGATGTCATCTGGTGGATCAAGGGTGTTGCGGTCAACAGCGGCTTTGACGTCTGCGTTGTCGAGCCAGACGTATCGCCGCTGCAGTTGCAGGGACCGAAAGCGCCGCACGTGGCCTACGATCTGTTCGGCGACTGGGCGCTAGACCTCAAGTACTACCACCTGAAGGAAACCATACTCAACGGTATTCCGCTGGTCGTCTCGCGCACGGGCTGGAGCGGCGAGTACTGCTACGAAATTTATCTTCGCGACAGCCAGTATGGCGATCAGCTTTGGGAACACATCATGCAGGTGGGGAAGAAGTACAACATCGCGCCCACGTCACCGAGCACGATTCGCAGTATCGAAGGCGGTCTTTTTTCGTATTGTTCGGACATCACGGTGAATGACAACCCGTGGACAGTTGGCATGGGCCGTTTCGTGCACTTTGAAAGGGACGGGGAATTCATCGGCCGCGACGCGCTGCAAAAGATTGATGCCGAGGGCGTCAAACGGCTGCTCGTTGGTGTCGAGATCGGCGGCGAGCCGATTGATGGCAATGACGCATTCTGGACGGTCCAGCATCAGGGCGCAAAAGTCGGCCACGTCAGCCGCTGCTGTTTCTCACCGCGGCTGAAAAAGAATATCGGCTGGGCGAACCTGCCGGTCGAGCTGACAGAAATCGGCACGCAATTGACACTGATTATGCCGACCGGCGAACGGGACTTAAAAGTCTGCGAGGCGCCATGGTTCAAGTCGTTCATCGGTATTCCGGAAGAGCTGAAAGCCGAGATCAGAGCGCAGAAATAATCCCGACGGTAGCGAGTCAACGGTTACAGCGCCGGCACCGTTGCTTTAGCATCAGACAAATGAGAGACATATGGTTCTGGGCGTTGATCCCGTTGCTCTTGCCGCAAGCGCTGTACGTTCGAAAGACCGCGCCCAGGTTCGCTCCGGCCAGCGGACCGTCCAACGGCTTTTGTGGTAGTGGCAAGCAGGCGCGTTTGATTGCAATCGGAGATTCGATCATTGCCGGGGTAGGCGCAACAACACTATCAAAAGCTTTGGTCGGCCAGACCGCAAGTGCGCTCGCAGTTTCGCTCGGTAGCTGCGTAGAGTGGACCGCGCTCGGTATCAGCGGCTACAACTCAGAGAAAGTCCTGAACAGGCTGGTACCTGAATTGCCAGACATCCCCGCCGATTACATCATCCTGTCTGTCGGCGTGAACGACGTAACAGGGCTGACAACGCTCAGACAATGGCGGCAGAATCTGAATTTGCTGGTGGCTGGACTGCAAACTCATTCGCCGAACGCGGTAGTCGCAGTGGCTGGTCTGCCACCGCTACACAGTTTTCCGCTGCTGCCCCAGCCGTTGCGAGCCGTTTTCGGAATGCGCAGCCGGTCATTGGATGAAGAGCTCAGGAAGATTTTGCATGATCTGCCGAATTGCGTGTATGTACCGCTCGACTTTGATCCGGATCCGAGCAAGTTCGCTCCTGACGGATACCATCCGTCCGAGGAAGGTTACGCAGAATACGGTCGCCATATGGCTGACGAACTATTCAAAGCTGCGACACGACGAAATCTTTAGCATCGTGTGCGGCCAAGGTCCGATGCGCATTTAAGCGTTGAGAACTTCGTTCTCATGTTCTACGCAGATTCGCATGGAATCGTCGACCGTTAGAGGTTCATGGGTGATTCCGCACTGAAAGCTGCCATCTTCAAGGCGGTTAAAAAAACGGCAGGTGCTGCAGACACCAAAGGACCTCGAGCCGTTCAGCCGCTGCGCACGGCGAAGCAACGCGGTCAGGCTGTTTTCTAGCGGGAGACGTTCATCTGTTGCAACTTCTTCAACGGCGGCTTGAATTGCCGATTCCTCGTCTACGCGCTTAAGCAAGTCCGCACCCTTCTTCAGAAGTCGCAGTCGTATGACTCGGCCATCTCGAGCGTCCGATAGCTTGCTGATGAGCTTTTCCCGCTCCAGGACTTTAACGCTCTGCGACACCGTTCCCTTGGTAGAGCCGAGAAACCGGCCGATCGCCGCCGGAGTATTGCTGTACCGGTTACAGCGCGCGAGGTAGCGCAATACATCCATGTGAACCGGCTGCAATCCAGCGATTCCAGCGAGTTGACGATTTTCCGCCTGCGCCACCACGGCCAGTCGTTGTATCAGTTGGAGGATGTTATTCATTCGTGAATAGTATGGACTTGAAACGAGTTTGACGAGCGCATCTTTGCTATATAGTATCGACTCGCTACTTTATAACAGAGGGGACTACCCATGAAAAGACTTGCACTGCTTGGCACGATTATCGTGTCCTTACCGTTGTTGGCCGTCGCCGTGACTACACATTCCGTCGCCTATCCCGACGGTTACCGCTCATGGACCCACGTCAAGTCCATGGTCATTCACCCGGAGCACGGTCTGGCCGATCCGTTTGAAGGCATTCACCACGTTTATGCAAACGATGCAGCGCTCGCCGGACTTAAGAGCAATCAATACGAAGATGGTGCCGTTCTGGTATTTGACCTCCTGAGCCAGGTGCTTGGCGGCGGGGCCACGCAGGAAGGCGAACGTAAGTTCATCGGCGTCATGGAATACGATGCCGAGCGATTTGCCGCGACCGGCGGCTGGGGGTTCGAGGCTTTCGCTGGCAACAGCAAGGTCGAGCGTGCCGTTAAAGATGGCGGCGAATCCTGCTTTGCGTGCCACCAGGGTGTCAAAGAAGACAACTATGTCTTCTCAAAGTACCGCGAGTAGGCCGGCACCCGCGCTCAAGACCTCCTGCTGGTTTAATTCGGAGGAAGACCTGACCCTTGACGACCTCAAGGGTCGGGTCGTGGTCTTGATCGCGTTTCAGATGCTCTGCCCTGGCTGCGTGGCCAGATCGATTCCCCTGGCGCTTCGATTGGAACAGCTTTTCGAGCGGTGTGACTTGGCGGTTGTGGGGCTGCATACGGTTTTCGAGCATCATCACGTGATGACGCCAGACGCGCTGGAAGTCTTCTTGGCCGAGTATCAAATCCGCTTTCCGGTAGGCGTCGACTTACCCGATCCTGCCGGAGGCAACATTCCATTGACCATGCAGGCCTACCAGATGCGAGGAACGCCGACCCTTATACTCATTGACGCAGAGGGCCGGCGGCGTGCTCAATTTTTTGGGGCACACGACGAATTGTTGCTGGGAGCGGAAATTGGCGCGTTGCTCGCGGAGCGAGACGGGGCCAGGTTACTTTCAGCAGCGCATGCAACGGACGATGATGCAAAGGGCTGCGCAAGGGGTCAGTAGCCGTCAGCCTACCGAAAACAGCCTGGCCGGATGATCGGGTACGTATTCGATCAGATCCCACAGGTTTCCGTACAAATCCTCGAACACCGCCACAGTGCCATAGTCCTCCGTCTTCGGTTCCCGAACAAATGCGATTCCACGAGTCGTCATCTCATCATAGTCGCGCCAGAAATCATCTGTGCTCAGGAACAGAAACACTCTGCCTCCGCTCTGGTTACCGATGAATGCTTCTTGAACTTCGTTTGATGCTCGAGCCAACAATAGCGTCGCCCCGGCGGGTCCCGGCGGCGCCACAACGACCCATCTTTTATTCTGGGCGGCTTGAAAAATGTCTTCAACAACTCTGAAGTTCAATTTGGTGGTAAAGAAATCGATAGCCTCGTCGTAGTCTCGAACCACCAGCGCCACGTGTGCAATCGATTGTTTCATAGC
>CAZHLE010000199.1:0-273 GCA_964533065.1 uncultured Woeseiaceae bacterium
ACAGCCGGTTACCTTTTGCGAAAATTACGTGCCGTGGACCTACAAACTCGAGCCTCTTGCCGCTGAACTGGACTTTATTTCGATACACACCTACCCGGCGTGGGAATATCGCACCATGGAAGATGCACTTGAATTCACGAAACAGAATTATCACTCGGTAGTGAATCATTATCCGGGTAAACCGGTAGTCATCACCGAAGCAGGCTGGACCACGACGGCCAATGGACGCGGCATCGATCCCTGGAATGCATCCGAGGAGTTGCAGGAAAAATA
>CAZHLE010000199.1:283-3881 GCA_964533065.1 uncultured Woeseiaceae bacterium
TCGCCTGGACCACTGAGGAAAAAATTCTGACCTTCGTTTTCGAAGCATTCGATGAACCGTGGAAAGGTTCGCCCGACCCCGAGGAGCCGGAAAAACACTGGGGCCTGTTCAAAGTAGATCGCACACCGAAGCTGGTGATGCAACGACGCTACGCAGAGCTGATGGCAAACGTTGACAGCGCTGTCAGTTAAGGGTCTAATAGCGGGTCGACAATAACAAAATCGGGCTATTAACAACAGCACCATGTCGCTATCCAAAGCCACCATATTTGACGTCGCAAAGCTGGCCGGCGTATCCATAAAAACCGTGTCACGCGTTGTCAATCGCGAGCCGAATGTACGATCGACAACACGGGAACACGTCGAAAAGGCTGTGGCGGAACTCAATTACCGACCTGATCAGTCGGCCCGTAACCTCGCCAGCCATCGCTCGCATTTGATCGGCCTGGTTTACGACGACCCCGCGGCGTATGAATTGCCCAGTGCCGGCTACATCATCAGGATGCAGCAAGGTGCCTTGCAGGCGTGTCGAACGATGCTCTGCGAATTGCTCATACACCCCTGCAATTTTCGACGCAAAAACGTCGTCGCGGAGCTCACCACCTTGATCAGGGAGACGCGGCTGGCCGGCATTGTGCTCGCGGCACCATTGTCAAACATGCCGAAGATCGTGCGCGCCATCGAGGCAACACAAACCCCGCTGGTCCGCCTGTCGCCGGGTCAGCAACAGGCAAAGCAGCTGTCGATCGCCACCGATGACCGAGAGGTGAGCGCCGAATTGACACGCTACCTGGCCGGGCTTGACCACACACGAATTGCCTACATTACCGGCGACCCCGATCACAAGGCGGTTGGCAATCGCTTCCTCGGTTACAAGGATGGCCTGCGCGACAGCGGCCTTGCGTTTTCCGAGCAGCTCGTGGTGGCCGGCGATAATTCCTTTGGTTCCGGCGAACGCGCTGCCAGCAAACTGCTCGGACGCAAGACTCGACCAACGGCGATTATCGCCGCCAACGACGACATGGCGGTCGGCGCCATGCGTACGGCGCGTCGCCTCGGCATAGCGGTACCTGCAGAATTGTCCATCGCCGGCTTCGACGATATCACCCTGTCGCAGCAATTGGACCCGGCCCTGACCACCGTTCGCCAGCCGTTGGTGCGTATGGCCGAACGTGCCGTACTGATGCTGGCGCGTGGCAATGGAAAGGATCCAACCGGCAGCACGCACGAGATCGTGCCTGCCGAAATCAAGATTCGCGAGTCCACCGGACCGGCACCGGCATAAACCGCACTCAGCGAATAAAGCGAATGCTGTCGAGGTAAATGGTCACGGGCGTTTGCCGCCCGACCAGGGTCACGACAAAACCCGTTTTCAGGCTCGACAGGTCGATTTTCTTTAGAGAAATTGTGTAGCGTTGCCAGTCGCGCGTCAGCGTGATGCCGTCGACCTTCGCAATGCCGGAATCCGGGTAGGCCCGGTCCTTCTCGAGCAAGCCCACACCGAAGCTGACTTTTTCACCGCCGTATTCGCCGCGCGCCCAGAGCTCCAGTTCTGACGCACCGGTGATGTCAAAGCCGCCCTCACTGTCGCCCCAGTTGTTCGGCGGATGCTGCCAGGCAACCCCAACCCAGCCAAATTTGCCTTCGTAGCGCATCCTGATCGACGCGACGCCCGCATGCGCGGGTTGGTCTCGGTAGTCGCCATCAAGCAGCAGGGAATCGATTGAACCCATCCAGCCCGAGGGAACCCACGGCATATTCTCGAAACTGTCTTCATACACTGAAACTGGGAAGCGTACGCCGGCCTTGCCCATAACCAGTAGCGGCAGGTTGGCCGTCGCCGCGTTGCCGGCCTCGTCGTAGGCATACAGAAACAGTCGATACGGCCCCGGTTCGGCTGGCATGCGCACGCGTGCGCCATCGATACGACCGTCGAGAATCGCGCCATCGATGTCGGGCAGCGCGGGACGGAAATCGCCCCCGGTCAGGTAGTCACCCGATTCGGCACGCAGCGACCAGCGTGCGCGGATCGGCCCGCCTTCGGGATCGACGACGACGGCGTGCACCTTAAGCTCAGCATCGGGATCGAGTTGCGCCGATCCCTCAATGCGCAGTGCTTCGACCGTCGGTGCAAAGTCATCGGGCGGCTGGCCGGACCAAAGCTCGGTCATGACATCGAGTACGGCCAGTCGCGACCCGTCATCGAGCAGCATGCCAAACCAGGTCGCTGTGCCTTCCATCTTGTGACCCCAGAGGAACGCGTACGAACCCAGCGCGAGACCGGGCGCGGCGACGACGCCTTGCTCGTAACTCTGACGGTAAAACGCCGCCTTCTCGCTGCTGGTCTGCTCATAAGGAGCACCCCACTCGGTCTTCGGCATTTCCCAGGGACCGAGCGGGCCGAACTCGGTAATCACGTAGGGCTTGCTGCCGCCGCCCTCACGATAACGCTCAAGCAAGGACGGTGCGCCGCCGTAGGAATTGATCCCATGTATGTCGATGGCCGGACTGCGCTCGTGTACGCCCTTAATTCGCCCGCCGCCGATCTCGGCCGTCACGGTCATCGTTGGGTGGTGGGGATCGAGTTCCTTGATCATCGCAGCAATGTCGTTAACCGCCTTCCAGATCGCCGGGTCGTCGCCGCCCTCGAAACCCTCCATCTCGTTGCCGATGCCCCAGAGCAGCACGGCTGGATGATCCTTGTACCGTAGCACCGTCTGCCTCGCGCGTTCGAACTGCCCGGCCACCTGCTCCGCATCGTGGTAGTCGAATCCGTGGCGCGTGTGTCCAAGCCAGATGCCTACGGTGACACTGAGCCCCAAGGCATGCGCTTCATCGAGCCGCGCATCGATGTCTTTTACATCCCAGGTACGAACGGAATTGGCCCCAGACGCCGCCAGCAGCTCAAGCGAGGCACCACCACCGGCGCCGCGAATAAAGTAGGGCTCGCCACCGCGCAGCAACTGCCAGCTTTGCGCGGTCTTTTCCAGTTTCACGGGTATCGCTTCAGCCATCACTGTCTCACCCAAAAGCAAAGGCCCTGCGAGCAGCAGGGCCATCGCTTTCAGACTTTTTCGCATCGCGCGCTCAAAATTCGGCGACGGAAATCACCCCGTCGTCATAGTTCGGCGGATTTGCAGGCTGGTAGGAGTATCCCCAGTCGAGAAACAGCTCCAGCACGAGAATGGGATCACCGTCGACCAGCCGCCGATAGCCAGTTGCGGCAGTTCTGTACAGATTGTCCGCGGTCAGCTCGTTCAGCGGTATGGCAAACGCGACGGGTTCGCCCGTCGGGCTGGCGCCGGGGCAACATGTGAAAACGGTCACTGAGCCGAAGAAATTATCGAGCAACGATCGATACGCCTTGAGCGCCTGTGCCCGTAAGAGTTCGTCGGTCGACAGCACATTGCTGTTGGCGTCAAACAGCTCATGCAGCGCAAGGGCCGTGTAAAACTGGTTCTCGCCACTCGGTTGCCTTGCCAGCGCGGTCGCCCAGAAATAGAAGCGGGACTTCGCGCCGGTCGGACCGGCCGGGATCGAGTTGAAGAGATCGAACTTGTTATCCGCACCCGGGTTGTTCGCATTGAATTCGATTATCG
>CAZHLE010000200.1:0-3861 GCA_964533065.1 uncultured Woeseiaceae bacterium
GAGCGCCACGTTGACATCGTGGAGGTCGGTGGTTCGAAACCACCATCGCCCACCAGTTGCAGTGCCGGGGATTCGTCGTGAAATAGCAACGAAAGGCCTGATTTTTTTAGGAAAACAGGCGTTTTGGCAGTTGTTTCTTGGTAATCAGCTATATAGAATCGCGTTCCCGCACCCAGCGGGGCGCCAGCCTGCGCCCGTTGTTGGTGCGGACCTGTTTTTTTTAGTGGAGGATCCGGGGATCGCAAGCACAAAGCGCGTACGGCGTAACGAGGAAATAGAAGCCACGGAAGTCCGTGTCATTGATGCCGAGGGCGAGCAAGCGGGAGTAATGTCACTTCGCCAAGCGATAGAAATAGCCAGCAGTGCTGGCCTCGACCTGGTCGAGGTGTCGCCGAACGCTGAGCCGCCTGTTTGCAGGGTGATGGACTTCGGTAAGTATCTGTTCGAGCAGAACAAGAAAGCCCAGACCTCAAAACGCAAGCAGAAGCAGGTACACATAAAGGAAATCAAGTTTCGTCCCGGGACCGAAGCGGCTGATTACAAGATCAAGTTGCGCAAGCTCATAGAGTTCCTGGAGTACGGCGACAAGACGAAAATTACCTTGAGATTCAGAGGCAGGGAAATGGCGCACCAGGAACTGGGTGCGAAGTTGCTTGCCAGGGTTCGTGAGGACCTCGAAGAGTACGGTGTTGTTGAACAGATGCCGCAGATGGATGGCCGGCAGATGGTTATGGTGATGGCACCGAAGAAGCACTGAGCAAGATCCCGCCTGCATCGGCCGGAATAGTCCGGTACGTAGCAAGGCCAATTAAAGTGGAGCAAAAGATGTCGAAGATGAAAACCAACCGGGGCGCGGCGAAGCGTTTCCGGCGCACGGCCAAGGGCGGCTTTAAACGCGCCCAATCGCACCTCAATCACATTCTTACCAAGAAAAAGTCGAAGCGTAAGCGCCAGTTGGGTTTGACCCAGCAGGTCGCTGAATGCGACGTCAAGAGCGTGCGCCGCATGCTCCCGTACAGCTAAGAGGAGATTGAGAAATGGCAAAAGTAAAAAGAGGCGGCACCGCCCAGGCACGCCATAAAAAGGTCCTCGATAAAGCGAAGGGCTATTACGGCGCGCGCAGCAAACTGTTCAAGACCGCCAAGCAGGCGGTTATCAAGGCAGGACAATATGCCTACCGTGACCGGCGGCAGCGCAAACGCCAGTTTCGTGCGCTCTGGATCGCGCGCATCAACGCGGCCGCGCGGCTGCACGGTCTGTCCTACAGCCGGCTGATCAATGGACTGAACCTGGCTAACATCGATATCGACCGCAAGGTGCTGGCGGACATCGCCGTGCACGACCCGGCCGGTTTTGGTGCGATAGCAGAACAGGCCAAAGCTGGTCTGGCGCAAAGTAACTGAGGACGCCTTGTCGGCGTTGCCGACAGGGACAGGCTATGCAGCAACTGAGCGACTTGATGCAAGCAGCGGCGTCAGCGATTGACGCGGCTGCCGATCTGGCTGAACTGGACGCAGTCCGCGTTGCCTATCTCGGTAAGAAAGGTACATTGACCTTACGCGCGAAAGCGGTGAGCCAGTTGCCAGTCGCCGAGCGTCCGGCGGCTGGCCAGGAAATCAATATTGCCAAGCAGGATTTGCAGGAGCGCCTCAATGCAAGACGAGGGGTGCTTGATACTGCAGCGCTCGAGGCGGCTCTGACGGACGAGGCGGTTGACGTTACTTTGCCAGGGCGAGGTGTATCCATCGGCGGCCGCCATCCGGTCACTCGCGCGATGGCAAGAATCGAGTCTATTTTTCGTGGCGCCGGATTCGGAGTCCGGTCCGGCCCGGAAATCGAAGACGATTTTCACAATTTCACCGCCTTGAATTTCCCGGCGAATCACCCGGCGCGGGCGGAACACGACACCTTCTTTCTGCCCGGCGGGATGCTGCTTCGAACTCATACGTCGCCGGTGCAGATTCGTTCGATGGTCGAAGAGGGCGTGCCGATCCGCATCATTGCACCCGGTCGCGTTTACCGTTGCGACTCTGATCAGACGCACACGCCGATGTTTCACCAGGTCGAAGGGCTGGTCGTTGACCGTGGCGTCAGCCTCGCGAATCTGAAAGCTGTACTGCATCAGTTCGTCGAAAGTTTCTTCGAGCGTGAGGCAGAATTACGCTTTCGTCCTTCCTATTTCCCTTTCACGGAGCCGTCGGCAGAAGTCGATGTTTTATGGGAAAAGGGCAAATGGCTGGAAATTCTGGGCTGCGGCATGGTGCATCCTTATGTCCTGGAATCGGCAGGCATCGATGCCGAGGAATTTACCGGCTATGCCTTCGGCATGGGCGTCGAACGGCTTGCGATGCTGCGCTACGGCGTGACGGATCTGCGCACCTTTTTTGAAAACGATATGCGCTTCCTGCGACAGTTCAGGTAACGGTATGAAGATCGCCGAATCCTGGATACGCGAGTGGGTGAACCCTGCATTTGATAGCGATGAACTGGCGCATCGTTTGACCATGGCCGGCCACGAAGTCGACGGCCTCGAACGTGAGGGTGACGCCCTGCAAGGTGTAGTCATAGCGGAGGTCCTGCAGGCGCAGAAACACCCGGATGCCGATCGATTGCGCGTATGCCTGGTCTCGGATGGCAGTGGTGAACCGATTGAAGTGGTTTGCGGTGCACCCAATGTGGTCGCCGGCATGCGCAGCCCGCTCGCAAAACCTGGCGTCACGCTGCCAAACGGCCTCACGTTGCGAAAGTCGAAGATCAGGGGGGTGGTTTCGAACGGTATGCTGTGTTCGGCCACAGAGCTTGGTCTCGGCTCGGAATCGGACGGCATCATCGCGCTGCCGGCGGATGCCCCGGTGGGCCAGTCCCTGGCTGATTACCTGCGCCTGCCGGATGTGGTTCTGGACCTTAACCTGACGCCAAATCGCGGCGATTGTTTCAGTGTGCTGGGTATTGCCCGTGACCTCGCCGCCCTGAGCGGTCTGGACCTGAAGAATTCACTGCCAACGTCGGTTCCTGCGGTGATACCCGATACACACCCGGTGAGCATTGACTTGCCGGAGGGTTGCCCCAGTTTCGCCGGGCGCGTGATTCGTGGCATCGACAATACGGCGCGGTCACCGATCTGGATGACCGAGCGCCTGCGCCGGTCGGGATTGCGGACGATCAGCCCGGTGGTCGACGTCACCAACTACGTGATGCTGGAGCTCGGCCAGCCTCTGCACGCTTATGATCTCAAGCAGGTCCAGGGGGCGATCCGGCCAAGGCTGGCCAGCGCCGACGAGACAGTGACTTTGCTCGACGGCAGAGAGGTCGTTGCCTCTGCCGATACTCTCGTAATCAGTGATGACAGCGGCGCGATAGGTCTTGCCGGAATCATGGGCGGCCTGAGCACGGCGGTGACAACGAACACGACGGATGTCTTTCTCGAAGCGGCATTCTGGCCGCAAGCATTTGTCGCGGGCCGGGCACGAGCTTATGGGCTGCACACGGACGCGTCATTACGGTTTGAGCGCGGCGTTGATCCCGCGGGACAGGCAAGAGCGGTTGAGCGTGCAACCGAACTGCTGCTGCAAATCTGCGGTGGGCAGGCAGGTCCGGTGGAGCTCTACCAAAACGATCAATATTTGCCGAAGACGGAGCCAATCCTGTTGCGACGGGACCGGCTGCGAAAATTGCTGGGCATTGCGATAGCCGATGAATCCGTCATCACTATTTTGCAGCGACTGGGCATGCAGGTTGCCCCCAGTGGCGATGGCTGGCAGGTTTCCGCACCCGGGTATCGTTGTTGGGCAGCTGCATTACCGATGCACCCTTGGCACAGAGAGCTCCTTCATTAATAGGATGGTCCGGATCACCTTCAGT
>CAZHLE010000201.1:0-3853 GCA_964533065.1 uncultured Woeseiaceae bacterium
CTGGCGGGTTCGATGATTTCCGAGGTCAGGCGGCAATAGGCACTGGTCTCCCACGTGCGGGTAACCGTTCGTGTGATTTGCGCGCCATACGGCTGGTTGTGCGAATTGATCCATTGCGTCTCGCCGGGTTTGCCAACGCACCAGGTGCTGGCGTTATTGGTGATACTCGAATTCTGCACTGCTTCCGTGAAGATCGCTCCGGCCTGTGCACCGTTGCCGCTCGACATCTCGGTGGTGACTTTGGTAATGCTGGTCGGCGTGCCGTAAGTATCGACGACGGTGGTCGTTGCAATTTCATTGATTTGTGCGCCGTTGTACGTGCCGCCGGCTTCGTAGTTCTTTTCCAGCGATTGCTGCAGATAGGGAAAGTGGTAATTCTGGAATCCAGTACCCCCAACGATCGACTGCCACGTGTAGGTTACTTCCTGAATCGGCGTGTCGTTGGACTGTGTCGTCAGCGTCTTGTACACGCGGCCGCGGTAGGGAAAATCGCGAAGGAAGTATTCACTCACCTTGATGCTGTTGCGGCTGTCCTGCGTCGTTTTCAGATCAAAGCCGGAAAGTCCTCGTCCATTGTCGTTCATGATCGCGCCGGCGTAGGTGTAGGTCAGTGTGTAGGTGCCTGCATCGATACCGGTACTGCGCACCGCGGATGACACGACGTAGGTCGGCCCGGTGTAGTCCTGATTCGGAAACGTCGCAGTGGCGTATTTTGTGTAGGCGGCTTGCGGCAGTGCCTGGTAGTTGAAAGTGATGGAGTTGCCGTTGCCGTCCGTTGCCGTCGACAGGAGGTCTGCTTTGACACCTGAATGAGCCCGGTGAACGTAGAGTCCCGCGGATGTCACGTAGGCGATATCGTCCTGGCCATCGCCGTTGGCATCAACCGCAAAAGTCTGCGTTGCGCCGGAGCTGGGCAATCCCGTATTGATTGCCGTGGCAAAAGTCTCGCCGAGCGAGCGGATGTAATACCAGGTGTTGGTCGAGCTATTGGGAATCAGCAGGTCCTGCATGCCGTCGTCGTTCCAGTCCAGGGCCACCGCCAGGTCGAAATTGAAATTGGTGAGTGTCTGCCCACTCACCGGCGGCGCAAAATTCTTGCCAGTACTCAGCCTATGTTGCAACGGCGAACTGCCGCAGCAACCCACGTACACAATATCCGTATAGCCGTCGCCATTCATATCGATGGGCAGACCGGACGTAACGTCAGTAGAAACCGAGTATAAAGTGCCAAACAGACCGCCGAGTCTCACGTGCAGAGAGTTAACATAGATTGGC
Organism: uncultured Woeseiaceae bacterium; assembly: GCA_964533065.1. Classification (GTDB taxonomy): domain Bacteria; phylum Pseudomonadota; class Gammaproteobacteria; order Steroidobacterales; family Woeseiaceae; genus UBA1847. The sequence goes on from CAZHLE010000201.1 coordinate 1,276, forward strand.
ACAATGAAGGAGCTCACCTCGTGCGCGGTGATGAACGAGCCCTCCTCTGGCGCGGTGATGAACGAGCCCTCCTCGTGCGCGGTGACCAGTGCAAGATCGACGATGCCGTCACCGTTTGCGTCAAAGCGTTTTCCTCGACGCTGTTCAAAACCGCTACTGAACAAGGTCGGACCCGCCAGGTGATAGGTTTCGTCCGCGGCAAACAACACGCTTGGTGTCGTCGTCACGAAACCATCGCCGGTAGCCAAACGGAATCGAACGAGCACTTGAGAGTTAACGGGGTTGCCGACGTTTTCACCCCACACCAGGTCGTCACGACCATCGCCGTTCATGTCCAGAGCCGTCGCATTGCCAACCGTGCTGGCGAGCGGTGCAAACGTGTTGACCGGTCCTGCCAATGCCTGCAACGGATTGTCGGTGCCATGAATTGCGTGCCAGGTGCCGCCGCTGAAAGGCACCAGGATGTCTTCGCGACCGTCGCTGTTGTGGTCAATCGGAATCGCATAGGCATGATTGACACTGGAGATTCCGGAATTGCGCACGGCATCGTAGCTGCCAGAGGCGTTTGCCAGTCGATAGTGCCAATAGCCTCCGACGTTGCTCGACGGAAACACCAGGTCCGTCCGGCCATCGCCGTTGATGTCGAGCGCCATTGCCGTGGTGCCCGACGGTATTGTGCTACCACTCGCTGTTTGCTCGCCAAGGTCCAAGGTCCCGTTCTGGTAGGTAAAGGTGGTGGCCGAAAGACACTGCACGGGCGCCCCGGCGCATTCCTGAATGGATGCCAGGCGACTTCGACCGGCCGTTGACAATGATCCCTCGTAAGTGAGCGTGTAGCGTCGCAGCAAAGTATCGGGGTTCGCCGGTGTGTACAAAACGTCGATCCGATCGAGGCGTTTGGTATCCTGCACTTTGCCGCCAGCGGCATATGACACATCGACATCTCCGGCGGGCTGTGTGCCATGGATGAACCTGATTAAGTAGCTCGCCGCGACGCCCTGGCCGGGATTGCTTCTGTAGGTAACAGTACTGATCCGGTAGTCGCCGTACGGGGCTCCGTCTTCGATGTAGGTGAAGACGATTTCGTTTCCCTGCCGGTCCCGTATTTTGCTCAAAGCCCAGGTCACGGCCGTCGTCGTCCAACCGGTGGCCAGCGACTCGATTCGCGAATTGGCCGAATTGCCGTACTCATAAATGAGTCCGCTCTTGTCTTCAACCAGAAACCATGCCGGGCCGTTTCCGGCCGTACCGTTGGCGGTATATCTTGCAATCGTGTCCACCTCGGACCGGTACTTAGACCCGGCGACACCGTAACTCCCCGAGGTCAAGCGCAACTGATTGCCGTCGATACAAAACCGGTCTGCCAGACTCAGTTCCACAGTTCGGGTATACCCGTCCTGGGCGTAAGAACTCCCACAACGTGTAATCTCCGACAGACCCGAGACGCCCCAGCCGACTCCGGCCAGCCCTTCCTCTTGCCGATGTCCGTACACCAGCCCCAATGCCGGCGTGAGGCCGTTAACTCCACTCGGGACGGTGATCGGAATCGTATAAGTCGCCTCGCCGCTCTCTGAAACGCCGGCCAAGCCAACAGTACGCCCGACAGCGGCCCAGCCGGCGACTGGCTGACAAACGACGACAATCAAAATTGCGATGAGGCAAGTCGATACCACCTTTAGATTGGACATTGGGTGTGGTCTCCGCGCGGGTCGGTCGGAACCGCCGCAGCTTGGGTTGAAGGGCAGTTGCCGTGACAGCGAAACGCGCGAGTCGGCCTTGACTCCGAACGCAATAGCATGCGCATGAGAAATTGCACTTACTGATACCAGGGAGACCGAATGGTCGCCGAATTGTCGACCTCATGCTGATACCACATCTCCCACACCAGATCCGCAAGCGTCTGATTAGCCAGTAAAGCCTCGATGTAAATCTCGGTAAGCACACTTGCAGCTTGCGCGCTCGAGCAGAGTCGCGCCTGTGGCAAATCTGGCCAGGTTGCTCAGTTTCTCGGCATTCGGTGTTTGCTGACTTTACTTTTTCGCACACACATTTTGGAGCTGGCCGACGTCACCCCGTTCTGAGTAGCATCGAGCTTTAGAGTCCGATGGTTAATGTCACTGCTTTTTCTCCAAGTGCATCGCGTATACAGCAGGTGTCATACCGCCGAGTGCTTTCTTCGGTCTTTCCTCGTTGTATTCTCTCCGCCAGGTTTTAGTCAGCATGCGTGTATGGGCAATGCTGGTGAACCAGTGTTCGTTCAAAAACTCATCGCGCAATCGCTTGTTGAGCGACTCGTTGTAGGCATTCTGATTCGGCTTGCCGGGTTCGATCAGTCGCAGTGTCGCTCCCTGCTCATGCGCCCAGTTCAGCATCGCGCTTTGAGCGGGCAGTGCTCGCAGTCATACACACTCCGGAGGTCATCGAGAAGATCCTCGCCCACCTGGATAAGAAAACCACCGAATCACCAGGATGGCGCTCGCCCTGCCCGGCGCCGCTGCAGCGCGGCTTGTTCAACTAACCGAGGTGACACTACTCAGAGACGATCAGTGCGCGAAAGCAACGCTGCACGCAGGTGCCC
>CAZHLE010000202.1:0-3849 GCA_964533065.1 uncultured Woeseiaceae bacterium
TGCGCTTGTTCGGGCTATTCTTCGCCACAAGCGTGAGGAATTCGTCGACTTCTTTCTCCGCTTGCAGGGCGCTCTGGGCAAGCATGGGCGTGTCGACGCCACCCGGGCAGACCGCGTTGATGCGGATGCCGGATGCCGCATAGTCGCTCGCCATGGAACGCGTCAGCTGAATCAGCCCGCCCTTGCTGACGCAATAGGCCAGCGCCCTCGGACCCGCGCGAAGCCCCCAGAACGAAGAAATATTGATAATGCTGCCTGCGGTCTTCAACAGGCTCGGCAACGCGGCCCGCGACAGGAAGAACGGCACATCCAGGTTGATGGTCAGGGTATCGCGCCAGTCATCGTCGCTGGTTTCTTCGGCGTTGCCCCGCGTCAGGATGCCAGCCGAATTGACCAGGCAGTCGATATTGTCGAATTCGTCGAGCGTGTCGGCGACCAACTCGGCGCAGTCCTCGGATCCGAGCAATTCGCCGGCCCAGGTCGAAATATTGTCCGATACATCGGCAACCTCTTCGAGCCGTCCTTCGTCACGGCCAGCCGCCATGACGTTCCAGCCCGCCTCCGCGAATTCAATCGCAATGGCAGCGCCTATTCCGGAACTTGCCCCGGTTACTAATACTGTATTCATGGCTATTTCCCGCTTTAAGCGATCGTGTTGCGCAGTGTATCGCCAAAGTCTATATAATGCGCCTCCTCCTCGAGGCCCTATTCCGATGTTCCCCACCGACCGAATTCGCAATATTGCGATCATTGCCCATGTTGATCATGGCAAGACGACGCTCGTCGACCGCCTGTTGCAGCAGTCCGGTACGCTGGACGCGCGCGCGGTTGTGCCCGAGCGCGTCATGGACTCGAATGACCTCGAGCGCGAGCGCGGCATCACGATTCTGGCCAAGAATACGGCGATTCGCTGGAATGACTGGCGCATCAATATTGTCGACACGCCGGGGCATGCGGATTTCGGTGGCGAGGTCGAGCGCGTCCTGTCGATGGTTGATGGCGTGCTGCTGCTCGTCGACGCAGTCGACGGGCCAATGCCGCAAACACGTTTTGTCACGCAAAAAGCGTTCTCCTATGGTTTTACGCCACTGGTCGTAATCAACAAGGTGGATCGCGACGGCGCGCGGCCCGACTGGGTGCTGAACCAGACCTTCGAGCTGTTCGATCGGCTTGGGGCAAGCGATACACAACTCGATTTCCCGGTAATCTATGCCTCGGCCCTGCGTGGTTATGCCGGCACCGAACCCTCGGTTCGCGAAGGCGACACGATGCCTTTGCTGGAAGCGATCACCCGGCACGTGCCGGCGCCGAATGTGCAACTCGATGGCACGCTGCAAATGCAGGTCTCCAGTCTCGATTACAGTTCCTACGTCGGTGTGCTGGGAATTGGCCGCATCAGCCGCGGCGTGGCGCGCGCCAATTCGCGCGTGACCATCGCGAGACCGGACGGCAGCGCAAAAAATGCACAGCTGATGAACCTGTACGGTTTCGATGGCCTGCAACGCCTACCGGTGGAAAAGGCAGGTGCGGGCGACATTGTCGTGTTCAGTGGTATTGAGGATTTGCAGATCTCTGACACGGTATGCGACCGTAACGCGCCGGATCCACTGCCTGCGCTCAAGGTTGACCAGCCAACGATTTCTATGACCTTCCAGGTTAACAAGTCACCGTTCGCAGGCCAGGAAGGAAAATTCCTCACCAGTCGGCAGATACAGGCAAGACTTCTGCAGGAACGCAAACACAACGTTGCTCTGCGCGTTGAGGAAACCAGCGACCCCGATAAGTTCCAGGTATCCGGTCGTGGCGAGCTGCATCTCGCCATCCTGATTGAAACGATGCGGCGCGAGGGTTTTGAACTCGCGGTATCGCGTCCGACCGTGATCGAGCGCGAAGAGAATGGCGTCCGGCTCGAACCCTGGGAACAAGTAACCGTCGATTTCGCGGAAGAATTCCAGGGCGCCGTCATGACGCAGCTTGCCGAGCGCAAGGGCGAGATCCTGAACATGATGCCCGACGGGCGTGGCCGCATGCGGCTCGAGTACCGCATACCGGCGCGCGGCCTGATCGGTTTTCGTACCCAGTACTTGACGATTACGGCCGGCACAGGACTGCTGTACTCCGTGTTCGATTCGTATGCGCCGCGCGTCAAGGCAGACATCGGGCAGCGCAACAATGGCGTGCTGGTGTCGATGGTGGCCGGTAAGGCGCTCGCCTACGCGCTGTTTAATTTGCAAGAGCGCGGCTCATTGTTTATAGGACATGGTGTCAGTGTTTACGAGGGCATGATTGTCGGCATCCACAAACGCGACAATGACCTGCCCGTCAATCCCACCAAGGGCAAGCAGCTGACCAATGTTCGTGCCTCTGGCGCAGACGAAAATCTTATATTGACGCCGCCGATCAAGTATTCGCTTGAGCAGGCGCTCGAATTTATCGATGACGATGAACTGGTCGAGATCACGCCAAAGAGCATCCGGATTCGCAAGAAATTTCTGAGCGAGGGCGAACGACGTCGCAATTCGCGCGCCCGAAGCCAGGAAGCCGAGCTTTCGTAGCACTGATCGGGTAAATTGACCAACATGTACAAGGGCGAGCGATTCAACAGCATCAGCCACCTGGTCGGCGCTTCCATGGCGCTGGTCGGCGGTGCCGCCCTGGTTACCCACGCCGCCATCGGCGGCGAAGTACCGAAGATCGTCAGCTACAGCGTTTACGCCGTGACCTTGTTCCTGCTGTACCTCAGCTCAACGCTCTACCACAGCGTTTCCGGCCCGGCGAAAAGTTTGCTGCGAGTCTTCGATCACCAGGCGATTTACTTGCTGATCGCCGGTACCTACACACCTTATGCGATGGTGGCGTTGCAGGGCTCGCTTGGATGGTGGCTGCTTGGCTGTATCTGGTCGCTCGCGCTGATTGGCATGGTGCTCGACTCGGTACGCCGGCACGGTCCGCGTATCATCTCGGTCCTGCTGTACCTGGTCATGGGCTGGTTTTGCATTTTTGTGCTCGACTCCTTTGTCAGCGCGCTGTCGCCAGCGAGTCTTGGCTGGCTCATCGCGGGTGGTGTTTTTTACACCAGCGGTGTGCTCTTCTTTGCCCTCGACAGCTGGTATCCCTGGTGCCATGGCATCTGGCACTTGTTTGTGATCGCGGGCAGCACCTGCCATTATTTTTCCATCCTGCTGCTGTAAGAGCGGTGATGTTGTGGCGACGATCGACCTGAATGCGGACCTTGCTGAAGGAGGCGCAGACGACCAGGCCTTGTTAAAAGTCGTCAGCAGCTGCAACATCGCCTGCGGCGCGCATGCCGGGAATCTCCGCAGCATGCGGGTGACCGCGGAAAAGGCTGTCGCCCGAGGAGTCGCGATTGGCGCCCATCCCGGTTACCCCGATGCCGCGGGATTCGGTCGGCGCAGCGCTTTCCTCACTGGCGAGGACCTCAGAAAAAGTATTATAAATCAGATAGATACGATTATTCTTGTGATCGAGAGCGCTGCTGGCGTGCTGCACCATGTCAAACCGCACGGGGCGTTGTACTGGGACTCGGCGCGCGACGAAAGCGTCGCGTCAGTTTTTGTCGCCGCGGCAAGGCAGGCCGCACCGGGCGCCGCAATTGTCGGCCCGCCGCAAAGTGCATTGCAGCAACTCACTGAGAAAGCAGGGCTCGAGTTCCTTGCTGAAGCGTTTGTTGATCGCGCTTATCGGCCGGACGGAACACTGGTACCGCGTTCCGAGCCGGGCGCAGTACATGCAAATTTGAATACCATCACGACGCAGGCGCTCAGCCTGGCCTACGATGGCGTCGTAACGGCGCAGAACGGCGATGTGATTTCGGTTGCAGCGGCAACG
>CAZHLE010000203.1:0-3848 GCA_964533065.1 uncultured Woeseiaceae bacterium
GTGCCGGCTACGATAGTTTCCGCTTATCTGCCGACGGCCGAGGTCGATTGCGAATCGGTTACCTGCCTGCGATCCGTACTCATGAAGCCAGAGCACCGCGACTGGCTGGACCGGATTATGCAACTCCTCGAAGCAAGCGCAGCAGTGTGAAGCCGGCATAAAAAAACGCATAGCCACCGACAATACTGGCCAGCACGTAACTGAAAGAGGCGAGCAGGTCGCCGCGCTGCAGCATTGTGTGCAGCTCCATGACCAGCGCTGACATGGTCGTGAACGCTCCACAGAAACCGACGGCGAATAACAGGCGATACTGATCGGGAATGATACCGGTGTTGTTAAACCAGCTTGAGCTCGCGACCAGCTGCGCGACGATACCCATCAACAGGCAGCCAAGCAGGTTCGCACTCAAAGTACCCCAGGGAAAACTGACTCCACGTTGCAGGCCGACGTTGAGCGCGAATCTGGCCATTGCCCCCAGTGCGCCGCCAACCCCGACGAACAGATATGAGAGCGCGATTATTTTCATGATCTAGCCTGCGCACAGGGTCGCGCGTGCTTGCTCGTATTCATCCTGCATGCGACGAATGAGCTTCGCCACCGGCACTACCGCATCGACTCCGCCCGACCCCTGCCCCGCGCTCCAGATGTCACGCCAGGCCTTGATCTCGTTTTCCTCGCGTTTGCTGAAATCCATCGTGCTGAGGTCGCCTTCTGGCAGTGCGTCCGGATTGAAACCGGCTTTTTTCACGCTGGCCTTAAGGTAATTTCCGGACACGCCCGAAAAATACGAGGAATACACGATGTCGGCAGCCTTGCTGTCTACGATCATTTGCTTGTATTCAGCTACCGCGTGCGCTTCCTCGGTCGCGATGAATCGCGTGCCCATGTAGGCAAGGTCCGCACCCATGACCTCTGCGGCCAGGATATCGGCGCCACTCGACATGCAGCCCGACAGGATCAGCACGCCGCCGAACTCGCGCCGAATTTCCTTCAGCAGTGCGAACGGGCTGAGCAACCCGGCATGTCCGCCGGCCCCGGCACAGACCGCGATGATTCCATCCACTCCCTGCTGCATGGCTTTTTCTGCATGCCTGAGACTGATGACATCGTGAAACACGAGTCCGCCGTACGCGTGCACGGCCTGCACGACTTCGTCCGGTGGCCGCAGGCTGGTGATGATTATCGGTACTTCGTGCCGCACGCAGGTTTCCATGTCCGCATATAGCCGGCTGTTGCTCGCGTGCACGATCTGGTTAACCGCAAACGGCGCAACCGGTTCGTCCGGGTGTTGCTCGCGATATTCTGCCAACCCGTCCTTGATTTGCCGGATCCAGTCGTCGAGCAGTGACTGCGGCCGGGCATTCAATGCCGGGAAGGAGCCAATGATGCCGGACGTGCATTGTGCGATGACTAACGTCGGGCGCGACACGATGAACATCGGTGCACCGATCAGCGGCAGGCGCAGCTTGCTCTTCAGGATCTCCGGAAGTGCCATTCGCCGTTTCCTGTCAGTTAGCCAGCATGAAGCTGGCTTCGCAATCCGCAACCAGCAGGTTATCAGTGGCGCGGCGAATCTCGCCCTTCAGCTTCACGAGCCGCCGCCGCTCGCTCTCGATCCATCCCTTCAAAAGCAGCGTCTGACCCACCACGCAGGGCTGGCGATAGCGAATTTCGCTGCGCGCCGTGTGGGCTTTGCGCCCTTGCTGGTAAAGAATATTGGCGGTGACATCATCCAGCGCTGTGTAAATGATTCCACCATGAACGGTGTTCTGAAAGCCGACATGATTTTCGTTCGGCGTGAACTCGGCCGTGCACTCATTGCCATCGACATGAAACTGGATTTTTAACCCAATGGGATTCGCAGGGCCGCAGGCGAAACACATCGGTGCGGCTTCAATTGCTGTGGACATGTAACGTCTCTCAGGGAACCTGTTGATCGATCTGAAGTGTAACTGCGTTACTTGCGGACGGCTGCACCAGGACTGAACCAAACCAGTCACCCGACTCCGCAATCGGTTGCCCGGAAACAGATACACGCGCGATCAGCTCGACTTCGGTGAAGGCCGACAGTGAGCGCCCGGGAATCATGGAATCCGCGTCACTCAGGTTGACCGTTGCCGGCAGCTCCGACAATACACGGCGTGTCACGGCTATAGGTGGCGAAGGCTGCGCCGGGTCGCGGGCAACGACGAACACGGAGGCCTCCGCAGGCAATGAGGCGAGTGCCGCCGCCGAAACTGAAATCTCCGCCACGATGACCGTACCTGCTTGCGCGCTTGCGGGTGTGCTCATTGTTGGCGGTGCAACGCCGCGCCATTCGGCAATGCGCTGCTCGAGGATGCCGCGGATTTCCTCGGGCGGATTCAGACCCAGCAGAATCTCCCAACGCTCAGCCGCCTGCTCGGTGTTGCCACGATTCATCGCCGCAATACCACCATAGAACAGCGCCTCGGGATTATTCGGCTCGAGTGCAAGTGCGCTTTCAAACAGCGCTGCCGTGCGGCCTTCGATGCGTGAATTGTCGCGTGCCAGCAATGCCTCTCCGAGATTGACCAGGCTCACTGCATTCTGCGATTGCTCGATCTTGACGACGCGTTCATAGGCAAGCACTGCTTCAGGAAAATTCCCCAGCGTCATGTAGGAACGACCCAGCATTATCCAGCCATTCAGATCATCCGGTTCCGTTTCGAGTCGCGCCGCGAGCGAGGCTACCATTTCCTCGACATCGGGTTCTGCACTCGCGCCGGACGGCACGTCGGGAGCGCCCTGGAAGGCATACAAGCCCACGGACAACAGCACCACAAAAGCGACAGTTCCGACGATGCTGCCGCTGAATCGTCTCTGCTGTTGATAAATCGGCCAGGCAACGAAAGCTGTCGCCGCAAGGCACATGAGCGCGATCGCAATCCAGAGTGTCATTGCCCTACGCTCCTGCTGCCGGTTCATCGTCGATCGGCAATGCAAGTCGTCGCCGTACGATGCGTACCAGAATAAAAGTGCCGAGCAGCAGAAACACAATCGGTGCGATCCAAAGAATCAGCGTGCGTCCCGATGTACGTGGCCGATACAGGGCAAAATCGCCGTAGCGCGCCACGAGGAAATCATAGATCTCCGTGTCAGACTTGCCTTCCTCCAGCAGGCGGTGAATTTCTCGTCGCAGGTCAGACGCCAGGAAAGCGTTTGAATCCTTGATGGTCTGGTTCTGGCATTTCAGGCAGCGCACTTCGGCAATGATCTCTTCGTAGCGCTGTTTTAGTTCCGGGTCGTCAAACGACGGCCCCACATCAATCGCATAGGCAGTTGCGACCAGCAGCAGGAAACCAGCGGCGAGACTTAACAGTTTCATTATTTGGCCTCGATTGCGCTAATTAAGGGCAAAAAATCGCGCTCCCAGATCTCGCGCGTCAATGGTGCAATATGCTTGTGCATGACGATGCCGTTGGCATCAACCAGAAATGTTTCCGGCGCCCCATAAGCACCCCAGTCGATGCCAACCCGGCCGTCGGCATCAAATCCCGATGTAATGTACGGATCACCGAGCGTTTGCAGCCAGCGCAACGCTTCGCTGCGATCATCGCGCCAGTTGAGGCCAAAAATCGGGATCGTGCCTTCCGCTGCGAGCTCAAGCAGGAAGCCGTGTTCCTGGCGACAACCGAGGCACCAGGTGGCCCAGATATTTACCAACGCCACACGATTCGCGTAACTGGCTGAGCCGACCAGGACGTCCGGATCCTGTAGCGAGGGAATAGCGAATTCCGGTGCCGCATTATGCAAGAGTGGCGACGGAATCTCCGACGGGTCCAGCCTGAGGCCCATGACGAACATGCCAACCAGCAGTGCAAATGCAA
>CAZHLE010000204.1:0-3835 GCA_964533065.1 uncultured Woeseiaceae bacterium
TGGGTGTTAATCCTGCAGTAATCGGCGATAGCACTCGTACACCAAGTCGACCGGTCACGAAGGCGCTGAATGGATCCTCGCGCTGCCGTTGCAGCGTCGCAGCGCCACCCGCGATAACTTCGGAGTCGGCCACCGGCGGAACCGGGTCTGTTACTTGCACGAGCTGCAAGCCGGTTTCGCTGTGCCTACGAGCCTCGCATCCTGGATCTGTCACGCCTCTAAACGCAAAGGTGGAAAACTCCTGCAGCAGTTCGCTGGCCGATTGCTGCGCGTCGTCTGCTGTGCTCGAAAAACTCACGACGATCTCTGCGGCGCTTGCGGCAAGTCGCCGCAACACACGCCGGGAAAAATCCAATGTGTCTGTCGGCGTCGCATCGGGCATCGCGTGGCTGCGTTGCAATTCGCGCGACAGCAATGACAGGGGCCTGCTGCGTGGTGGCCAATCCTGGTCGCTTAATCCCGTAACCCACAGCTTGTCAAACTGCAGTCCCGCCGCTTCAAGTGGACCCATGACCTGCACGACGGCATGTTCCGATTCGGGCTGATACACCGTGTCTGCGGCAATCGACGCGACGCGTGCCAACGCTTCGGCGCCGGTCATCGTCGAACTCACCAATTCAAGACGCGCGACATCATTCAAGAGCTCTCGCCAGCGATTGACGAGCTGAAATTCTGCACTGTCGAGGGGAGTCGATCCTGGCCAGCGCAGCTTGCCAAGGACCGCGTCAAACATTGCAGCCCATGCTGCCGGCGACTGGCGTTTCGGCAACCGGTCGCGATAATCGGCGATGTGCCGGATTCTGGCCAGGCCGTTACCGCCGTCCCTTGCACCGTACGCTGTTGATATTTCGGCCAGCAGCGCGTGTGGTGACCAAGCCTGGTCCGGTTGTTGCCGCAGGCGAAGTTCCAGGCGAATCAGTTCATCGCTGGCGTTCGAATCGAGCAGATTGCTTTGCAGCAGTCGGCTAACCTCGGCGGTTGCCAGGTCGCTGTGCAGCCAGCGCAGCGCGAGCAGCGCTATTGCGATCGCTGGATAATCCGGGAGCCTGCGCCCATAGGAAATGTTGATAACCTTGTTGTCATGCTGCGAAGCATTCTGCCACCCAGGAATCAACCCCTCTTTTAACAATCGCAAACTACGTCCCGCGTCCTGCTCAAGTCGTGTGACCACGATGGCCACGCGACACTGTGGATCCTGTAGCCGCTGCTGACGCGCCCAGGCGCCCGCAGTGCGGAGTTCCGAGTCCGCATTTTCTGCAACGTGCAGCGCGAGCCTGTTTGCGGTCTCGTTCTCAGGAGACATCGCGACGGTTGAACCCGACCTGGCTATTGCGGCGACGATTGCCTGTTGTTGCGGAGTCAGCCTATCGAAGCCTGCGAGCGTCAGTTTGCCGGCAAGTCTGGAATGGCTACTACGAATCTGTTGCAGCGCCATTTCGGCGAGCCCGGCATCGTCGATCCATTGCGCCTGCTGGAGCATCGACTGGTATGCCGCCGCCGCGCTGGCGAACAGGTGCTGATCACGATTGCGTGCTGCTCGCCGACATTCGGCCAGATCGATTTGCCATTCATGCAGGCGACTCCAGGTGTCACGGCACTGACGCGCCAACAGGCCGATATTGAGCAAGGGATCGGGGACTTCGCGTTGCAGGCAGCGCTCCCAGAGGATTCGGCTTTGGTGCGCCGAAATTTGCGCGGGCAGGTCCGCCAGGACATCACCATCGGCTACTTGCCTCGACAACCAGTCCTGCCAGAACAAGATGTCCGGGCGCTTCCAGGACGTGAAACCGGCGGCGATTTTGCCCAGGGAGTATGTCTCATGCAGGCTTCGCGCAAGCCTGCGGCTGGCCGTAACTACCTGCCCTGAATCACGCAGCGCAGCATCCAGCCAGTCCGCCATAGCTTATGCAACTTGCTCAAGAATCAGGTTTATCCGATCGAAAACAACGTGCAGGGTGTCAGGGTCCGGCAAGGTCGTAATTCGAAAATGATCGGTATACGGTGTATTGAAGCTGCTGCCCGGCGCGACCAGCACATGCTGTTCTTCCAGTAGTCGCAAAGCAAACGCGCGATCATCGAGTGTTGCCGAACATTGCGCGTCGATGCGGATAAAGGCATACATGGCACCCATAGGCGCTTGCAGCGTCAGGTACGGGCTTTCGGCGACCCGTTCGATGATCGTCTGGCGCGACTGGTACAGCCGGCCACCCGGTTGCACCAGGGGCTGGATGCTTTGGTAGCCGCCCAGAGCAGTCTGCACCGCCCACTGGCCCGGCACGTTGCTGCACAAGCGCAGAGAAGCGAGTAATTCCATGCCATGCATGAAGTCCGCAGCTCGTTCCAGCTGGCCGCTGAAGACGCACCAGCCGACGCGATAGCCGCATGCGCGGTAAATCTTGGACAGGCCGGAATAGGTCAGGCAAACCGTATTCTCAACAAGGGTCGCGAGCGGCACGAATTTTGCGTCGTCGTAGACCATTTGGTCGTAAATCTCGTCTGCGAGCACGACAAGGCCATACTTCTCGGCCACCTGGACTATTTCCTGCAACGTTGCCTCGCTGTACACGGCACCGCTGGGATTGTTTGGGTTGATTATGACGATCGCCTTGGTTTTCGGGCCGATGCGGGCTTCGATTTCCGCCGCAGACGGCTGGAAACCGCGTTGCGGCGTACAATCGTAGTAACGAACCACGCCGCCATTCAGGGCGACCGCCGCCGACCACAAAGGATAATCCGGGCTTGGCACCAGAACTTCATCGCCGCGATTCAGCAACGCGCGCAGCGACAAATCAATCAGTTCACTGACGCCGTTGCCGATAAAGACTTCCTCAACGCTGATGCCACGGATGCCACGGTCCTGTTGCTGCATGACAATGGCCTCGCGCGCAGGAAAGATCCCCTTTTGATGGCAGTAGGGCTCCGCATTCCCGAGGTTCTCTATCATTGCCAGGCGCATCGTTTCCGGCGTGCGAAATCCGAACAGCCCGGGGTTGCCGATGTTCAGTGAAATGATCTCGTAGCCACGCTTCTCCATCTCGTGTGCCCGATGTGCGAGTTGACCGCGAATCTCATATTTCACATCGCAGAGCGTTGCGCTGGATTGAATTGGACCTGGCATCGTCTCGACAGCAGCTGATTTCGGCAAGCCCGATTGTCACGGTGCTGCGAGATCATCGCAAGCAGAGAAATACTTCACCGATTGAGCCCGGGATACAGGCGCGAGAAAAATAAAACCCGGCCAATCTTTCGACTGGCCGGGTGGGTCCGCACGGAGATTGCGGATTGCGTGACTGAGTCGTACTTCCGGGAACCGGTCGCGACTTAGCCCAGCTCTTCTACCTCGGCACCTTCGATCGGTTCGGGTTGCCGTGGTTGTTCTATTTCCGGCTTCTTCTTGCCGAACCGGATTAACAAATCTTCTTCATCTTCCGGCGTCATGCGCCGAATCGAACCGATACGCACTGTTCGGTCGAAACTTGAATCACCGAAGGCTCCATCTACGACGATGATGTCGCTGGTGCCACCACAAATCCAGCCACCTGGGCTTCGAAACCCGAGTTGCCAGCTCGACCTGAGCCCGTAAACGGGTCGCGTCAGCTCCAGATGGTATGCCCTGTTACGCGACTCCCGGACGATCAGGTTGGATTCATCCAGCACGGTGTAGTCTCGGATAGAGCTTTCCGAGATGCAATCCGCGCCCGATTTTGTGCCGGCGGAATCGGCCGAATCGGAACTTCGCTCGGTTGCCGCACAAGCCGCTAAGTAACATAAAGAAACAACGATAAGGTATTGTTTATACATAAATTATCGTTTTCACTTTTGGAATTCCAGCGAC
>CAZHLE010000205.1:0-3829 GCA_964533065.1 uncultured Woeseiaceae bacterium
CTGTTGATTTGCGTTGGAGTTTGAGCCAAAAATGACCGTTTCTTGCACCGAAAATTGACCCACCTGCTGCCCCTAGATATATGAGAAGGTTGCTATCCGCGTTGCCTGGGACGGGTCATTTCCAGGTTGCAAAAGTAGGGTCAATCCAACGTGCAAATCAACAGCCCTACCACCGCTAGCGCCGCAGATCCAGCCACGTCTTGAGTTCCGGGTCTTCGACCTGGTACTCACCGCGTTTCTGTCGTGCGCCGATGTAGCCTTTGTTCGTGAGTTTTCGGATCGCGTTCTGCACCTGACTGCTCGACACCTCTTTCTTGCCGACTTCTTTGGCGATACTCACCATGACCTCAACACTGTAGATCGATCTCTTATCCTCTATGCGTGTGAAAACCGCCCTCTCCATTGCATCCAGTGCCGCCCAGCGAGCCGCGATTTCCGGGTTATCTCGGATGTTATTGAGGATTCGATCTCTCGCCTCATCAAGCGTTTTTGCTCGTTTCAGCATCAGTTCTCTGATCATCTCCTGCATGTAGTACGGCGATTGCTGCAACTCGCAGAACGCCTTCCACAGCCCCTCTTTGCTGACTCGTATTTTTCCAAGCCGCGCTAGCTGCTCGGCCACGAAGTTCGTGTATTCCTGCTCAAGATCCGGCAGTGCTTGCCGATCAAAGGACTGGTAAAAGGCGGCGTTTTGGTGCTCCAACAACGTTGCCAGATCCGTTCGCGATGAACCTGTGAAGACCGCCTTGAGCGATCCTGGCTGTGTTGCACGGATACCCTCGATTGCCGTTCTTAGCGATTTCGCTGTGCTGTCGAAAGCACTGCTGGTTGCCAAGTGTTGCGCCTCGTCGATGATCAGCAGTACCTTGCGCTTTCTTTTTTTGGCGGCTTCTACCACCCTGGTCATCAATGTCCCCATCATCGTGAGTTCGTCTGCCGAGGCTTCGCTCTTCCTCGACAGCCCCACACTACCGCCACCGACTCCGGCTATATTCACCGACACCGATGCCAGTTTTGACAGGTATCTGCTCCAAAGGACACGCTTATTCATCAGCGCTTCCTCCGCCAGCTTCAATGCTTCGATAATCGCTCGGTGTGGCTGCTCCGGTGTTCTCCACAGAGACGCGTAAACTGGAACGTAGTCCTGCCTTATGGAGGCTGGCGACAGGTCACGCAGTACGAACCAGGTCTTTCCCTTACGTCTCGGCGCGAAAATCGCAATCAGGTCTACGACCGTGAGCGTCTGGAGAAGTTTGTTAGCGAGTTCGCCTCGCGGGTATTGCCAAGGGTCTCGATCCACTGTTTTAGCCTCATTTATTGAATAATCTATAATTATACTATATTTAGGCGATTTGCATAATTATTAGCTAACCAATAAAACAGTATAAAGTCGGTAAAATTCGATGTCTCCAGCCTGTCCGGTGCGAATTCCTATTCATCGCAGAATCTCGGGGTTTTTGTAAGCTTGTCAAGCTCATCGAAGAGACTACGATACGTCCGCCATGCGCGATATCCTCATCCTTTTCGTCCACCTGATCGTTACGGTCATCCGCGTAACTCGGCCGGGCGGCGCGCGATCAATTGTCGCCGAATCTGTACTCCTGAAACATCAGCTGTTGATTGTGAACCGGCCACGGCGGCGAGCACCGGACCTACGGCCAGTTGACCGGATAGTTGCCGGTTTGTGTGCGGGGCTCATACGCCCCGCCCGCCTACTTCGCTCCGCCATTGTGCTGAAGCCGGCCACGATCCTGCACTTCCATCGATTGCTCGTGAAGCGCAAGTACCGCGATCTGTTTTCGCCGAAAAGGAATCGGTCGCTTCCCGGGCCGAAAGGCCCGTCGGCGGAGCTCATCGCGGCTATTGTAGAGATGAAGCAAAAGAATCCGCGTTTTGGCTGCCAGCGAATCGCTGATCAGATAGCCTTGGCGTTCAATGTACCGGCAGACAAAGACATG
Source organism: uncultured Woeseiaceae bacterium (assembly GCA_964533065.1). Taxonomy (GTDB): domain Bacteria; phylum Pseudomonadota; class Gammaproteobacteria; order Steroidobacterales; family Woeseiaceae; genus UBA1847. The sequence continues at coordinate 1,959 of CAZHLE010000205.1, forward strand.
GTACGGCGCGTGCTTGCCAAGCATTATCGACCAAACTCTGGCGGAGATGGCCCGTCCTGGCTGACCTTGCTCGGCCACAGCAAGGACAGCCTATGGTCCACAGACCTGTTTCGGTGTAAGTCGCTTACCCTGAACACCCACTGGGTCATGGTCGTCATGGACCAGTACACGCGACGAATCATCGGATTTGCCGTACACAAGGGAGCACTCGATGGACCAGCCGTATGCCGGATGTTCGGCCGGATCATCAGCGGCGCGGCACTACCCACTCACCTGAGTTCGGCTAATGACCCGCTATTTGAATTCCACCGTTGGAAAGCCAATCTGCGAATTCTCGAGGTCGAGCAAATCAAGACCGTTCCTTATGTGCCGATGTCACATCCTTTCGTGGAACGGCTGATCGGGACAATCCGGCGTGAATATCTCGATCACGTTCCATTCTGGAACGCCAAGGATCTGGAGAAAAAGCCCTCCTGTTTCCAGGACAACTACAACCGTGAACGCGCGCATCAGGGAATTGGCGGTACTACACCCGAGCCCGAGCTCGAAGACTCCGCCCGGAGCATCGCTTTCATTGATGCCTATCGCTGGAAATCATGCTGCCGTAGTCTGTATCAGCTTCCGATTGCGGCCTGATTTATAATTCGCACCGCACACGTTTGAGAACTTCGCAAAGACAATGCGTGAGATGTTTCCGGACGCACTTGCGTCCTATGCAAATCTCGGGCGGTCAATATTCGAAGCGGTGCTGGAGCATGGCACGGCTGGCAGAGAACCGGTGGAGAGCACAAAGATCGGTCGTAACGAGCCCTGCCCTTGCGGCAGCGGTAAGAAGTACAAGAAATGTTGCGGCGGGTCGATTCACTGAAGCAGGGCAAGGCCAGCAGATGCCATCGTATGCGAATAGCTACAGGCGAGGTTGACCGGATAATTCAATAGTCAAACCGGGATCGAACTTGCTGCCTCGCGTTTCCCTTGGGTACCCCCTCGGATTACACACAACGCGCGTGCCGAAAAGCTCGTAGTCGCAAGGCACGTGCGTGTGCCCGTGTATCCACAACTCCGGACGAAACTTTTCGATGATTTTTTCCAACCTGCTCGCGAAAGCTGGATTCAGTGGATCATTCGCATATTGGTTCGCGACCGACATAGCCGCTGGCAGGTGATGCGTGACCACAGCGGTTGGTCCATCGAACTTGACCTTGAGCTCGGCCTCTATCCAGGCCCGGCTTTCTTCGTGGAGATCCACAGAGGCTTCAGGAGTAAATGCTCGGTCGGAATTCCTGATGGCCGCGAAGTCTTCAACAGAGCGCTTCGCACGTTGCCGCGCAAACCACGCCTCGCCCTCGCCGTGCAGCTTAAAATCCGTCCACAGCGTGCTCCCAATAAACCGTACCCCATCAAGTACGACCTTGTCGTTGTTCAACACATGGATATTTGCCGCGGATTTCTTGACCAGGTCGTCGATCAAAGCGATGTCATGACCGTAATATTCATGATTGCCCGGAACGTAAATTACCGGGACTTTCGGAAACTGCCTGGCCGCCCACTCAATGCCATCCAGACCGACGCCGATGTCGCCGGCGAGGATGACGACATCCGCGTTTGCACTCGGTGGCGAAAATTCGCAAAATTCAGTGTGAAGATCGCTGAGGAGGTGGAGTTTCATTGCGCGAAGTTAACCGGCGAGTTGTGCAGACTTTAGCATCCCCAATACGTCGCAAATCAAGCGGCGTTTTTTGTCGATTCTCGCCGTTCATGCCGGACAAGGCGTTAACTATGTGTCCGGAACGGACACCCTTGGAATTGGTGGCCAGGGGCGGAATCGAACCACCGACACGCGGATTTTCAGTCGCGATTTGAAACGTCCT
>CAZHLE010000206.1:0-3814 GCA_964533065.1 uncultured Woeseiaceae bacterium
GCGAGCGGCCGCGCGGCGCCAGTACCATCACCCAGCAACTGGCGAAGAACCTCTTCCTCTGGCCCGGTCGCGGCTACGGCCGCAAGATCCTCGAGGCCTGGTACGCCCCGCAGCTCGAGCTCATCCTCGGCAAGCCGCGCATCCTCGAGCTCTATCTCAACATCGTCGAGCTCGGCCCCGGCATCTACGGCGCCGAAGCCGCGAGCCGGCGCTGGTTCGACAAGGCCGCGAGCGCCCTGACCGAGCGCGAAGCCGCAAGGCTAGCGGTCATCCTCCCCCGCCCCCTCTACTGGCGCCCCGACGGCGACTGGGCCACCCAACGCAGCGCCGTCATCCAAAGACGAATCGGCCAACTCGGCCCCCTACTGGACTGCGCGCCTCGAGCTTGAAAGAAGTGCGGGAAGGCACGCCTTCCCGCGCCCATCCGATTCTTTGCGGTGGTCGATGATGGGAGGCGCACAGGTTATTCGGCAAACTTCAATGGCTGGCGATCGACTTCGGGCGTGTCTGCTGGAGAAGCATAACTGAACGACCCTCGACTGGAAGTCGAGGGATTCGTTGCTCGGCTGAAGCCGACTGAAGACGCAGATGCGATCGTTTCGCTCCCAACACCCGTGCTCTTGGCCTACGCTCCCCAAGCGAGCCTACGGCCCAACTGCGCGTCGCCTGAGGGCGAGGGATTTCAACCATCCCCGAAAAGGACATTAGTTTATCTACTCGAATCTCAACGATCGAGTTCGGCTTCCACAACAGAGCGCGCTCGCCGCGAGAGCCAGCTATAGTGCACAACTTCAAATAAAATGAACTTTGTCATAAGAGAGCCAAACTCCTCTCGAACTACATCGATACTTGAAAACCGATGGATGCAACAAATGCTCCATAAAGCGTAACGATCTAAAACACGGGTATTAGCAAATGGAAATAAACTAATCATAGCAAGGGCGAAAAACAAAATAAGCAAGCTTGCTAACTCCAGCTCGCCGAAAGTAAGTAAAATAAGCAATATGATGAAAGTCAACAAAAAATTCACAACCAAAAAATTACTCCGAGAAGAGAATAGCAAGAACAACTCCATTACCCGGAAGTCAAAGGCAATATACTTGGGAGATTTAATTGCATCTTGTATTTGTGGCTCTTTGAGAAAACCCCTCCTTAGTTTTTTCGATAATTGCATAGATATAACAAAAGAGCTAAACAAGACAACAATAAAAACAAGGCAAATTCGACAGGCAACTTCAATGATCATTTGCTCACCATGGGTACGACGCAAAAACAAAAAGTATTTTTTTAACCATTTTGGATCAACTATGTCCGCGAAGTGAAATAAAGCTTGCCGCTCAATTCTAAGTGGTCTCCACGAACGCGCGTTTAACTTACTGCATCTCTCCCATGCCCGCGCCATTGGTTCCGCTGGAGCAGAAAGCGAGTCCTTCATGCCTTCGGCAATGAGGCATTCATAGTATTGCTTGTGCGGCAGACAGAGGTTTCCTTCTCCGGCCGCCGGATCGGAAACAAAAATGCCGTTGGCACGGACATCGGTTGCTACCGCATCGATGATTTCTGTTCGGCTAAAATCCTTGAAACGTTTATTTAATTTTCTCGCCGTCACTTCGTAATCATTGGCAAAATAGCCAGACCGAAAAACAGCCGAAAAATCATCCCAAAGCATCTCGATCGTTCGATGAAACTCTGCGCGTGAAATTGTGTTGCGTGCGTCGGATGCAACCATTTTCCTTACAATGCCCAATGTAAAGTAATGCTTCATAATTTTTGGCATCAGCATGAAATTGTCTTCCCGGGCGATGCCGCGTTCGACGCTATCGCGTTCAATCTCGGCCTCTTTACGCTGGTAGAGAAAATCAATGAAATATTTGATGATCTGGCCAGTGGTAAGTTCGCCGAGCTTTTCGCGCTCGGACTTCAGACGTTCCCACTGGCTGCCGATTATGGGAAGCATCGATGGACGCGACGCGATTTCGGCGAAACGTTCGTCCTCCCTGTACGTATCGACGATCTCCTCACGAACCGCACGGGGGAAGGCACGAAGAATTTCCGCGATTTCTTGCGGCTTTTCGAGAAATGCCAAATCGTAGCGCTTCGTGTAAGCACGGCCGGCCGCGCCGGCGGCCTCGTCGATCCGAAGCAACCGCCGCATCTCCGGGTCGGTGACGAAGAAGTTTGGCCGGCCCGTGAAGATGACCTTCGCAGTCGGAAAGGCGAACTGCCAAAGTCGGTCGAAATGGCGGAACCGGTCATACAAGCGTCCGGCGTCCTGGACCTCGTCGAAGCCTTCAAAGATGACGACGGCACGCCCGGCCCGAACGAGATTGAGCAGTGCTTCACCCTTGAGATCGAACCGCATGCCCCACTCGTTGAGCAATTCAGCCGGCCCCTGCCGCGACGGCGAGCGCCCACGCAACTCGATCAACAGTGGAATGCGCTGCTGGGGCACGATCGGATTCTCGAGATATTGCCGGGCCCAACGAGCGCACATGGCTAAAAGCGCCGTGCTCTTTCCCTGGCCGTACTCGCCCGCGATGACCAGATGTTGCCGATCGCTTCGAGCGAGCCACACATCGATCGCGCCGTCGAAATCGACCGCGTCGCCCTTCTCAGTCTGCGCTCCACCCGGCGATTCGACGGCCGCATAGAGCTTGAGCGGATAATAGCAATCCTGCAACGCGAAGCTGGTACCCGGAACCGAGTCTCTCTCGAATCGCCGTAACAAGTTCCGACAATATTCACCAAAATCGAGCGACGAAAGGAGGAGATGGCCCCTCGATATGTAACGTACGACGATTCCAGAATCACGAATTTCTTTGGAGTCATAGTCACTATCCTCGTCGACACAGACGATGACCTCTACTTCTGTCGCAGCGGCAGGATCTCGGTCCGTCAGATCTGCGATTCGGCCGGTAACCTCAGAAGCTTCTGGCCTGACCACGTCAGCAAAAATGAGCACGTGCTTCGACGCGCCAGACAACGGCTCGACGCGGCGCCCTATCCAGGCTTTGGCTGTGTCGCTCCAGCCTTGCTCGGAGACCTCGATGTCGCGGTTGTCCAGCTTCAGGAGATCGACCGCCATTAGCCGCCAAGGCCTGTCACTCGGTGGGTCGGCCAGTTGCAGAGGCGGCGCGCCGCCCGTCGCGACGATTGGATTCGGTCGACGAGAATATAAATATTCCAGCTCTTTGACTGCTATTGCCAGAACCCTGTCTTGCTGGCCACTATCGTAAAGGTCGGCAACGGACTGTGTTATGGGGCCATCACAACTTGACACCATTTTTGTGCCAGCACGGTAAATGTAGAAGGCAATAAATGCGCATACGAGGCCGACGACTATGATGTGGATGGTATTTGGTTGGGCCTGCGCTACCGCTTCGGCGATTGACGCTCCAGCAAGGAGGGCACCCACCAGCACGATCGGATTTATAGAAATGGTCGTTGAAAAAACAAAAAAAAGCGCGGCCATTGAGGAAATGGTAGCCAAAGCAACGCGACCTTTGCTGTGTCTTTTCCAGATCCACAAAAAAATAGCCAATCCGGCGAACAGCAATATAAAAAGCAAAAGAGTGAAAAGTGGAACCATGGCTATTGTCGATCTTGCTGATGAGGATCGGGGTCAGCACGCAAGCGCCGTCGGCCGCATATTCTCGCTATTGGCGCGCGTTATAGCGAAACTGCCGGCTTCCGGCTCGGCGGGTTCGTGGCGGGGGCACATTTTGTGGATCATGGCGGCCCTCACCCTGGCGCTTCTCTGAGATTGAGTTTTGCCGCTTTTTGCATCGGGATCAAGAGTAGAACGCCACTGCTT
>CAZHLE010000207.1:0-3795 GCA_964533065.1 uncultured Woeseiaceae bacterium
ACTGTTCAAGCCGTTCATTTTCTCGAAGCTGCAACTTCGCGGTGAAGCGACAACGATCAAGGCGGCAAAACGCCTGGTCGAGCGCGAAGGAGCTGAGGTCTGGGATATTCTCGAGGAGGTCATTCGTGAGCATCCGGTATTATTGAACCGCGCTCCGACCCTGCATCGTCTTGGCATCCAGGCATTCGAGCCTGTGCTCATTGAGGGCAAGGCAATTCAGCTGCATCCGCTCGTGTGTACGGCATTCAACGCTGACTTTGACGGTGACCAGATGGCGGTGCACGTGCCATTGTCGATCGAAGCGCAGCTCGAAGCGCGCGCCCTGATGATGTCGTCGAACAACATCCTGTCTCCCGCTAACGGTGAGCCGATCATTGTGCCGTCGCAGGACGTCGTACTGGGGCTTTATTACATGACCCGTTCGCGCATTAATGCCAAGGGTGAAGGCATGATGCTGACGGGTGTTGACGAAGCTCGGCGCGCTTTTGAAAGCGGTTCGGCCGATTTGCAGGCGATAGTCAAAATTCGTGTTCCCGTTGTGGAGACTGGCGAAAACGGCGACAGCGTCACGAAGATGAAACTGGTCAAAACGACAGTTGGTCGCGCATTGCTTTCAAGCATTTTGCCGTCGGGCATGAGTTTTGATCTGGTAAATAAGGCAATGTCGAAAAAAGCGATCTCTGGCGTGATCAACGCTTGCTATCGCCAGCTTGGCCTGAAGAAGACAGTCGTGTTTGCAGACCAGCTCATGTACATGGGTTTTCGCCATGCGACGCTTTCCGGTATCTCTATTGGCGTCAACGACATGGTCGTGCCGGAAAACAAGACGGCGATACTTGCTGTTGCCGAAGCAGAAGTTAAGGAGATTCAGGACCAGTATTCCGGAGGTCTTGTGACTGAAGGTGAGCGCTATAACAAGGTTGTCGATATCTGGTCGCGCACCAACGACCAGGTCGCGAAGGCGATGATGGACAAGCTTGGCGTCGAAACCGTGAAAGATGCGGCCGGCAAAAGCGTAGAACAGGATTCTTTTAACTCCATTTATATGATGGCGGATTCCGGCGCCCGAGGTTCGGCTGCCCAGATTCGCCAGCTGGCCGGAATGCGCGGCCTGATGGCGAAACCGGACGGTTCCATTATTGAAACACCGATTACGGCCAACTTCCGCGAGGGGCTGGACGTATTGCAGTATTTCATCTCGACCCACGGCGCTCGCAAAGGCCTCGCGGACACCGCACTGAAGACCGCAAACTCCGGTTATCTGACACGTCGACTGGTCGACGTTGCACAGGATCTGGTGGTCACGGAAGTGGACTGCGAGACGCGTAATGGCGTCGCTATGGCACCGCTGGTTGAAGGTGGCGATATCGTCGAGCCACTGCACGAGCGCGTGCTCGGTCGAGTACTGGCCGAGGCAGTATTGTTGCCGGGTACTGACAAGGTCGCCTATGACGCCGGCACCATGCTTGACGAAGAGACAGTACAGCGGCTCGAGGAATTGTCAATTGATCGCGTAGTAGTTCGCTCGCCAATCACCTGCGAAAACCGCTACGGCATTTGTAAACAGTGCTACGGCCGCGACCTGGCGCGTGGACATCGTATCAACATCGGTGAGGCGGTTGGTGTGATCGCCGCTCAGTCAATCGGCGAGCCCGGCACACAGTTGACGATGCGCACATTTCATATCGGTGGCGCGGCGTCCCGTTCGGCGGCGATTAACAGTATCGAAATCAAGTCGAATGGTTCTGCAAAGCTGGTAAATATCAAAACCGTGTCGCACCACAAGGGTTATCTCGTTGCGGTTTCTCGCTCTGGAGAAATATCGATTACTAACGATCAGGGTCGGGAGCGTGAACGTTACAAAGTACCCTACGGCGCAACGATTACGATCGCAGACGAGGAACGGGTTAAGCAGGGACAGGTCGTTGCCAGCTGGGACCCGCATACTCATCCGGTTGTTACGGAAGTAGCGGGCAAGCTCAGATTCGAAGATTTCCTTGATGGCATCACTGTTAGCGAGCAGGTTGACGAGTTCACCGGCCTGAGCAGTATCGTAGTTATGGATCCTAAGAGTCGTGGCGGCTCGGGCAAAGATCTGCGTCCGGTAGCGCGCCTGGTCGATGACAACGATAAGCCGATCTGTTTCGCCAATACCGAAATTCCGGCTGTGTATGCTTTGCCGGCGGGCGCGATTATTTCAATGTCGGATGGCGCCAAAGTGTCAGTTGGCGACGTCATCGCACGTATTCCGCAGGAATCGTCAAAGACTCGTGATATCACGGGTGGTTTGCCGCGGGTGGCCGATTTGTTCGAGGCAAGAAAGCCGAAAGAGCCAGCAATCATGGCGGAGCATTCGGGTACGGTGAACTTTGGCAAGGAAACCAAGGGCAAGCGTCGCCTGGTGATTACGGATGAAAACGGAGAAAGCTACGAGGCGCTGATTCCAAAATGGCGTCACCTGAACGTTTTCGAGGGTGAACAGGTGGTGCGCGGTGAAACCATCGCAGATGGTGAGCCGAATCCGCACGACATCCTGCGATTGCAAGGTGTTGAGAATCTAGCAGACTATCTCGTGCGTGAAATTCAGGACGTGTACCGTCTGCAGGGCGTGAAGATTAACGACAAGCATATCGAAGTCATTATTCGCCAGATGCTGCGTAAGGTCGTCGTCGCTACGCCGGGTGACAGCAATTACCTGCGTGGTGAACAGATCGATCGAGCGCGCTACCTCGAGGAATGTGACCAGCTGCGGATGCAGGGCAAGGAGCAGCTGACCATTGAGCCCATTCTGCTGGGTATCACCAAGGCATCTCTCGCAACCGAGTCGTTTATTTCTGCGGCATCGTTCCAGGAGACGACCCGGGTTCTGACAGAGGCGGCCGTTCGCGGATTGCGCGACGATCTGCGTGGACTGAAGGAAAACGTAATCGTCGGCCGGCTGATTCCTGCGGGAACCGGATTTGCGCACCACGCCGAGCGGCGACGCACCAGGGAACAGGACCTGGCCGATCAGCTGAAGAAACTCGAGAACGCTGCAGCGGCCGGGGCGGAAAGCGTCGCCGATACCAGCGAGGCCGAGATCGATGCGCTGGAAGCCGCGCTCACCGCTGAGGTGGATGCTGCTGCGGAGAACGCAAAGGAAGCCTAAAAACGGCAGATAGAAACAAGGAGTTATGGTGATGCCGCGCGGGTCGCGGAGAACGGCTGGTCGGATAATCGGCACGCAGTTGACAGCGACTCGCAGGCGTCACTACAATGCCCGCCCTTGACCCCAGAGCCCGCGCACAGCGGGCCCTGATTTTCGATCCCGCGCTCTGAATCAGGATGGATTCGGCAGCCGGGTGCGCCTGCTTGTAAGGCGCGATTTTTTTCGCATAACCATAAGAGATGAGGGCCCATGGCCACAGTCAATCAGCTAGTACGCATTCCGCGCGCCACGAAGCGGGCCAAGAGCACGGTCCCGGCGCTTGAGGCGAGTCCGCAAAAGCGTGGCGTTTGCACGCGTGTCTATACAACCACGCCGAAAAAGCCGAATTCGGCGATGCGAAAGGTTGCGCGTGTACGCCTGACGAACGGTTTTGAGGTGACCTCCTATATTGGTGGCGAAGGCCACAACCTTCAGGAGCACTCAGTCGTCCTGATTCGCGGCGGTCGAGTCAAAGACCTGCCGGGTGTTCGTTATCACACAATTCGCGGCACGCTTGATTGTGCCGGCGTATCGGCACGCAGACAGGGCCGCTCCAAGTACGGCGCCAAGCGTCCCAAATCCTAGAAGAGACCAATAAATGTCCAGAA
>CAZHLE010000208.1:0-2375 GCA_964533065.1 uncultured Woeseiaceae bacterium
CGAGTCGCGATGGCTTTGTCATTGCCGGTGGCGGCGGCATGGTGATACTGGAAGAACTCGAGCACGCCAAGGCGCGCGGCGCAAAGATTTACGCCGAGTTCGTCGGCTTCGGATCGACCTCGGATGGTTACGACATGGTCGCGCCCTCGGGTGAAGGCGCAGAGCGCTGTATGCAAATGGCGAAAGCCACGGTCGATGGTCCGATTGATTACATCAATACACACGGCACCAGCACTCCCGTAGGTGATGTCAAGGAACTCGAAGCCATGCGAGCCGTGTTTGGCGAAAATGTGCCGCGCTTCGGTTCATCAAAGTCCCTGTGTGGGCACTCACTGGGTGCGACCGGCGTTCAGGAAGCCATTCATTGCCTGCTGATGCTCGAGCACGATTTCATCGCGCCGTCGATCAACGTAAATGACCCGGATTCTGCCGTACAAGGCATGCCATTGGTGACTGAGCTGGTCGAGAATGCCGGCATTCGAACGGCCATGAGCAACAGTTTCGGTTTCGGCGGTACCAACGGCACGCTCGTATTTCAGAAATACTGAGCGACGGGCATAATGCCCGGCATGAAAATCGAAACGATTAGCAGAACCCTGTGCTTCGGTGGCAGGATGGGTTTCTACAGTCATCTCTCGAGAGTCAATAACTGCACGATGCGCTTCGCTGTGTTCGAACCCCCCGCAGCGGAGCACGGCCTGGTACCGGTACTGACATTTCTTTCCGGCCTGACCTGCACAGAAGAAAATTTCATGGTGAAAAGCGGTGCGCAACGCGTGGCGGCCGAGCTTGGCATCATGCTCGTGTCACCCGACACGAGTCCGCGCGGCGACGGGGTTGCTGACGACCCGGAAGGCGCATACGACTTCGGGCTTGCGGCCGGCTTCTACCTCAACGCGACCCGGACTCCCTGGTCAAAGCATTACCAGATGTACGACTATGTGACCACGGAGCTGCAACAGCTCATCTTCCGGAATTTTCCAGGTGACGCTGAGCGGCACGGCCTGACCGGTCACTCCATGGGCGGGCACGGTGCCCTGACTATCGGCCTGCGCAACCCCGACATTTTCAATTCGGTGTCGGCGTTCGCACCGATTTGTACGACCCTGCACAGCCCCTGGGGACAAAAGGCGCTGGGGCATTACCTCGGCGAGGACAAATCGGCGTGGCTGCCATACGACGCCTGCGACGTGGCGCGCAATGTTGTCGATGGTGCACTGCGCAGCAAGATTCTCATCGACCAGGGGCTCGACGACATCTGGCTGGCAGAACAACTGAAGCCGGAACTGTTCGAGGCGGCCTGTGCCGAGAGTGGCCTGCCGGTGGAAGTTCGGCGGCACGCTGGCTACGACCACGGTTATTACTTTATCTCGACGTTCATCGAGGATCATTTGCGCTATCACGCCGACTTGCTCGGTCTCTGACGGCGCGTTTCCATGGAACACTGGATCATGCTTGCGACGGCGATGCTGGTCACCGGTTGCGTCGCGGGCATACTCGCCGGCTTGTTCGGCATCGGCGGTGGCATTGTCATAGTTCCGATGCTGGAGTTTGCGCTCGGGATTCTCGAAGTCGATCCGGCCGTGCGTATGCACATTGCGGTCGCGACTTCGCTGGCGACAATCATTCCGACGTCGATTGCATCCGCACTCGCGCACCACCGGAAAAACGCGGTTGATGTCAATATCGTCCGGCGCTGGGCGATATTTGTTTTGCTGGGTTCTTTGCTCGGCACCTGGATCGCGGCGCAGCTCACGAGCGACACGCTCGCGCTGGTTTTTGCAACGCTCGCATTCCTTGTCGCCCTGAAAATGATCTTCCTGCCGAATGTCCGCAACCTCACGGAGGCGGTGCCACGCGGTTTCTGGGTGCCCGTCATTCCCGGCTTTATCGGTTGTGCCTCAAGCATGATGGGCATCGGTGGTGGTACGTTTTCGGTCATGGCTCTGACCCTGTTCAATCAGCCGATACATCGCGCGGTAGGTACGGCGGCCTTGATCGGGCTGGTGATCAGCCTGCCGGGTACGATCGGCTACGTAATCGCCGGGCTACAGGATGTGCGTCTGCCGCCGGCGAGTCTCGGCTACGTCAACCTGTTGGGCCTCGCGCTAATCGCTCCCGCGACCGTGCTGACGGCGCCGCTTGGCGCAAAGCTCGCGCACTGGTTTCCGGCGCGGCGACTCAGTATGTTATTCGGCTGTTTCCTGTTGCTCGCAGCCGGCCGGCTCGCGTTTGCAGCGGAAGTGCCCGAAACCGATCCGCCGATCAATTGTTTCGATTGCGCCGAGTGGAATCAGCCGCAAGCGCCGACGGCTATCGATTTTCCGCTGGGCCAGGGTCGGCATTGCGCGACAGCATCGCCAGGATTGCGAGGC
>CAZHLE010000208.1:2385-3741 GCA_964533065.1 uncultured Woeseiaceae bacterium
GATCGACCTGCAGGAAAAAGCGACGCGCGGGCGGGTGAGCTTTGTCGATGCCGACGCGTGCCAGCACTATGCCGCGGCGGCGCTGCAACAGCTCGAGCAGCGGCTGATCCGCGAACAGGCCGACTAGCGGCGCTACGGGATTTCCGCAACTGGTGTTGCGCGCGATTTGGGTGCACAGTGTTGCGACCATGCGGTGTGTGATTCGAGTTTTGTTCCGCCTTTCGTTGCTCGTATTTTCGGCGACAGCCTGGTCCGCGGACCTGGAAAAGGGCCTGGCTGCCTACGATGTCGGCGACTATGAAACATCCCTGGCTGAATGCCAGCCACTGGCAGACGCGGGCGATCCGGTCGCGCAATTTTGCGTTGGCCGGCTGTACGCAAACGGATTTGGCGTGCCCATGGACGATGCCGTCGCACTGCGCTGGTACGGCGCCGCGGCAGCCCAGGGTCACGGCGAGGCGCAATTCAATCTTGCCGTGTTCACCGAGAACGGCTGGGGCGTTGCGATGGACAGCCTCGAGGCCGCGAAGTGGTACCGGCTGGCTGCAGAGCAGGGCTTCCTGCAGGCCCAGTCAACCTTGGCAAAGAACTATCAGCACGGCCGCGGTGTCGACCAGGACCTGGTCGAAGCCTACATGTGGTACAGCATTGCGCAACATTTTGGCGATGACACGGCGCAGGTCGGGGTGGATGAAACGACGGCCGAGTTGTCGCCTGAAGAGCTGGCTGTGGCAAGAGAGCGCGTAACGCAGTGGCTAGCCGATCACGCCGGCGCAGCTCCGTAGCAATCAACCGCCCGGCAGTGAATCGATAAACAGTTCCATCTTGCCAAGCATGGCCGCGTCCGGCAGCTCGCCATAGGCCGCACCCATATTGTCGAGCATGTGTTTTGCTTTACTCGTTGCCGGCGTCACGCAGGTCACGGCCGGATGGGCCGCGACGTACTTGAGGAAGAACCGGCCCCAGCTGTCTGCGCCGAATTCCCGGGCCCAGTCGGGCACAGTCACGCCACTGACGCGGGAAAACAGCCGCGTGCGGCCGAAAGGCACATAGATCAATACGGCAATACCCAGTTCGGCTGCGAGTGGTAAAACGCTTGCGGCTGCAACGCGATTGTCGATGGCGTAGTCGACGCCGATAAAATCGATCGGGTAGTCGCGCATCGCTTGTTCGAGTTCAGCATAACGCCCGGTCTGCGTCACGGTCGTGCCCGTGTAGCGAATTCGACCGCCCTGCTTGAGCTCCTCGATAAGCGGCATCTGCGTCGGCAGGTCGGCGAGGTTATGTACCTGGATCAGCTCAATAGGATCGGTGCCAAGGTGACGGAATGATTGTTCGAGCTGCGCGCGCACCTGC
>CAZHLE010000209.1:0-3739 GCA_964533065.1 uncultured Woeseiaceae bacterium
GTTTCTACTACAAGACCTTCATGCGGCCGAAGGCCCTGTGGAAATACTACGAGCGCTTTATTCGCGCCGCCGCCGGGTTTGGTGTCGCACCGCGAGAGCCGGATCCCGACCACTACGCGCATCGCAATGCGCATTGCGACGTGCTGGTCATTGGTGGCGGCCCGGCTGGGATGATGGCGGCGCTGCTGGCGGCACGCTCTGGAGCTCGGGTAATACTCGCTGACGAGCAGAGCGAGTTCGGTGGCAGCCTGCTGTTTGCCAACGAGCTGATCGACGGCCGACCCGCTACCGACTGGGTTGCGGCAACCGTCAAGGAATTAGAGGCGAATGAGCTTGTTACGCTGCTGTCACGCGCCTGCGCGTTTGGTTATTACGACCACAATTTTATTGCCATTGCCGAGCACTGCACGGATCACATCGGCGCAGCCCGCAGTGTCCGGCAGCGGCTCTGGCGTGTGCGAGCAAAGCAGGTAGTACTGGCGCAGGGAGCGTTCGAGCGTCCGCTGGTGTTTTGTAACAACGATCGACCCGGCGTGATGACGGCATCCGCGGTCAGTACCTACATCAATCGCTTTGCTGTCTGCCCGGGCCGGCGCGCGGTTGTGTTTACGAATAATGACTCCGCCTACCAGGCGGCACTGGACCTGCAGCGAGCCGGTGCAACGGTCATCGTTGTCGACAGTCGCCGGCATGGGGCGGGCGCGCTTGGGTCGCTGGCCAGCGAAGCCGGTATTCCGGTCCTGCAGGGGCATGTTGTTGCTGATGTTATCGGCAAGCGTCATGTCAGTGGCGTGAGCGTCGCGCAATGGAGTGGTGATGCCTCCGAGCGGGTATCGCCGTCGATCAACATTGAGTGCGACCTGGTGGCGATGTCGGGCGGCTGGAGCCCGGCCGTGCACCTTCACTCGCACGCGGGTGGCAAGAACATCTGGAGTGAGGAGTTGTTGTGTTTTGTGCCTGGCGAGACGATCCAGCAATGCGTCGTGGCGGGCGCTGCCAACGGCAGGTTTTCACTGCACGAATGCCTCAAGGATGGCTTGGACGCAGGCCGCACGGCGCTTGCGAACGCGGGTCTGCGAGTGGCTGAGCTGCTGCTGCCGGCCTGCGATCCCAGCGCGGCCAGGCCGACCGAGGCACTCTGGCGGGTGCCGGCTACAACGGGCCCGGATCGTTGCCCGAAACAGTTTGTCGACTTCCAGAACGACACCAGCGTTGCGGACATTCGCCTTGCGGTGCGCGAGGGTTATCGCAATGTCGAACACGTCAAGCGCTACACCGCGCTGGGCTTTGGTACGGACCAGGGCAAGCTCGGCAATATCAATGGCATGGCGGTGCTGGCCGAGTGCCTTGCGGAACCCATCGCCGCGGTCGGCACGACGACGTTCCGGCCTGCCTACACGCCGGTCACGTTTGGACTCGGCGCCGGCGAAAACACCGGCATGCTGCTCGATCCTTTGCGCAAGACCGCGATTCATGAATGCCATGAAAAAGTCGCAGCGCCGATGGAGGTCGTCGGGCAATGGCACCGGCCATGGTATTTCCCGCAGGCGGGCGAAGACCTGCACGCGGCGGTCAATCGCGAATGTCTCGCAGTGCGCAATTCCGTAGGCATGATGGATGCGTCAACACTTGGCAAGATCGATGCGCGTGGCCCCGATGTCGTCCGCTTTCTTGAACGCATGTATACGCACAATATTGGCAGGATGGCGATCGGTCGCTGCGCCTACGGCATCATGCTGCGCGAAGACGGAATGCTGATGGACGACGGCGTCATGGCGCGCCTCGGGGAGCAGCAGTTCTACCTGACGACAACGACTGGCGGCGCCGCCAATGTGCTTGGCTGGCTCGAAAAGTGGCTGCAAACCGAGTGGCCGGACCTCGAAGTCTACCTGACGTCGCTGACCGAGCAGTTTTCTACGATTGCCGTTGCCGGGCCAAAGAGCCGGGACGTTTTGGCGAACGCTGGCTGCAGCATCGATCTCGATCCGCAGAGCTTTCCGTTCATGTCGGTCCGGGCCGCCGAAATTGGCGGTATTCCCGTGCAGCTGTTTCGCGTCAGTTTCAGTGGCGAGCTGGCCTTCGAAGTCAATGTCGATAGCCGGCAGGCCGCGACCATGTGGCAGAAACTCGCCGCCGCTGGCGGGCAGTACGGAATCACCGCGTACGGTACCGAGACGATGCACGTTTTGCGGGCTGAGAAAGGTTTCGTCATTGTCGGCCAGGATACGGACGGCTCTGTGACACCTGTGGATCTCGGCATGAACTGGCTGCTCTCGAAGGACAAGGATTTCCTCGGCAAGCGTTCACTCGCGCGGCCCGACTGCCTGCGCCCGGATCGCAAGCAGCTCGTAGGCCTGTTGTCCGAAGACCAGCACACGGTATTGCCCGAAGGCACACAACTGATTACGGACCCAGCCGCGCCACACCCGGTTCCCATGTGCGGTCACGTGACCTCAAGTTACTTCAGTGCCTGCCTCAAGCAGCCGCTTGCATTGGCCCTGGTCAGTGGCGGGCGTGCCCGCAGCGACGAGGTCATTTTTGCCTCGATGGATGATGCGACGACTGTGCCCGTGCGCATTGTCTCACCGGTCTTTTACGACCCGAAAGGAGAGCGGCAGCATGTCTGAGGCGCTCACCGTTCGAATCGTACCGGACCGCGGCCACATCAACTTGCGTGGCGACAGCAACGATTTGGCGTTTGCTGCTGCCATCGAGTCGGCCTGTGGCGTGGCGTTGCCGCCGCCTCTGGCCGTGGCAGGCAACGGCGATCTGCATATTTACTGGATTGGCCCGGACGAGTGGCATCTGGTGACGGCGGCCGAAAAAGTCGCAAGCTTGTGCAAAACGCTGAGCCAGTCGACCCGGACCCTGCACGTTGCGGTCAACGACCTCAGTGCGGCATTCGTTACCCTGGCAATCAGTGGCGACAAGGTTCGCGACCTGCTCGCTGCCGGTTGCACCATTGATCTCTATCCGTCGGAATTCGCTGCGGGTACTTGTGCAGCAACCGGGTTGGCCAAGACAGGCGTCGTGCTGGCCCGTCACGAAGCCGAGTTCCGCCTCATTGTACGGCGCAGTTTTGCGGATTACTTGTTGCACTGGTTGCGGAGGGCGGGAGCCGAATGCGGGATTGAGTTCGCCTGATACAGAGGACATACTCTGGCGTCGCCGGCATCAGCGTCGCCCATGAACTCAACCGTTAAACAGCAATCTCCTACCCGATTCGCGTTTCTGTTGATCAACGATTTCACGTTGATCTCAATGTCATCGGCAATCGAACCGCTGCGCATGGCTAATCGCATTGGCAAGCGTGAGGTTTATCGCTGGAAAACGATTTCCGAAACTGGCGCTGCGGTCTGTGCGAGCGATGGACTGTCGATCAATGTCGATGGTGCGATCGACGACCCGGACACGCTGAGCGGCTTTGACATGTTGATCGTCTGCGGTGGCTTGAATATCGAAAAAAATACCACTGCCAGGGTCGTCAAGTGGCTACGTTCAGTCGCGAAAGGACCGCTGGGTTTCGGTGCGACCTGCACTGGCAGCCATGTTCTCGCGCAGGCAGGCTTGCTGGATGGCTATCGCTGCAGCATACACTGGGAAAACATCAGGTCGTTGACCGACTCCTTCCCCAGGGTCCATGTCAGCCGCAGCGTGTATACGATCGATCGCAATCGCTACACCTGTTCCGGCGGCACCTCGCCAGTTGACATGATGCTGCACCTGATCGCGCGCCAAT
>CAZHLE010000210.1:0-3716 GCA_964533065.1 uncultured Woeseiaceae bacterium
GAGATTTTCGTCTCCGACGATACCACTGAGGCCCCGTCACCATTACGCACGGCTCTATCGCCTGGACAATTATCCGTCGCGACGAACGGTTCGCGTTGCGGCTGAGAGACTTCGAACATCCGGCGATCGCCGCGTTTCCACCGATCGAGTACTACCCGATTGATGCTGCTCTGCGCGTGCGCGGAAAATTACGCCTGTTTGCCGAGCCGAAAATTCTCAACGTGGATACAGTAATTGAAGGGCTCGGCTGGAGTCCGGAGTCGCCGGGCGTGGTGGAATTTGAAATCGATGGCGAAAGCTTGCAGCTCGAAGCCTACGATTCGGGTGACCAGTTGTTCTTTGTCTTTGGCGATCGCACCAGTGGCCGCGAGACGTATCCCGCGGGACGCTTCCTGTATTCCGATCGGCCGGTCGAGGGCGACGAGACAATTCTGGATTTCAATCGTGCCTACAACCCGCCCTGTGCGTTTAATGATTTCGCTACCTGTCCCATAGCTTCGCCGCAAAACCGCTTGCCCGTGCGCATCGAGGCTGGAGAAAAATTCGACCCGCTGGTGCACGCGACGCCGAATAGTTCACACTGAAAACGTGCGGTTTGCACGACGGTCATAGTTGTTTCTGAAGCAGCGCGACTTCCTTGCGACCAGGTTCGCTCACCAGCGTTCCGACCTTGGTGAATCCCAAATTCGTATGGAATCGCATCGACTGCTCGTTAGGCGGCTGAATATTGACTTCACAGGTCATGACTTTGACCGAGGCAGGCATGGCCGCGGCAAAATCATCATACAGGCGCGGCGCAAGGCCGCGACCGCGCGCGTGCGCGACAACCACGATGCGATCGACATAGGCGAAATCGGCGTAACGATCGCAAAACCAGCGGTAGTTCAGACTGCCATAGCTGCTTCCAGGACGCAGACCGATAAGAAAGCCGACCAATTGAGCGCTTTCCATTGCGACCCGGAAGTAGTCGGCGTGGGTTCTGAACCAGCGCATCTGCGCAATATCGATTTTGCCCACATGTGGAACCTCAGATTCGTTCAGGGCAAGTACTGCCGCAAGATCATGCTCGGTGACGTTCCGGATCTCAATTGTCATTGCGGCATTCTAGTAGCCGAGCTACGCCTCGGCAATTTGATGCCCCCAGAATTACGAGTTTCGCGGGCTCACATTCGTGTCGGTTTTTGCGTATAATCCGCCCGGAACGGCATTCGGCGCAGATCGAACAGCAATTCACCGTTTACAAAGCTACTCTACTCTCTGTGTAATTCGCGTTCCTGGCCAATCCCGGACTGCGTTCCGTCATGTTTAGAATCTGTAAATCAAGGAAGTTATCGACATGTTCAAATCGTCCGCTATGAAGCTCGTAAATTTTGCGATCGTTTGCGCTCTGGCATTGGCTGCCTGCGGCAGCGATGACAATGAATCGAAATCCTCGGGCGCCACGGGCGCTGCAGGCACTTTGCTCAATTATGTGCCGGCAGATTCGCCGTACGTATTCGCAAGTCTTGCACCGTTACCGGATGATGTGAACGACAAGCTGGAGCCGAAAATTGATCGCATCCTGGAGTCTTACAGGGTGTTACTACAGGAAATCGTCGCTATGGCCACGGAGTCTTCGGATGACGAGGGTGATGACGAGGCAAGCCAAACGGATCGGGAAAAAGCGGCAGCGGTAATAGGCGAGTTGTCCTCACTGTTGTCCATTGAGGGGCTTCGCGGCGCGGGCCTTGAGCGTGACTCAATGTTTGTTCTGTATGGGAATGGTTTGCTGCCGGTCATTCGGATCGAGGTCTCCGACGGCGCATTGTTTGAAGCAGCGCTGGCGCGTATTGAGGAATCTGCGGGCGAGGAAATGGCAAAGGCAAGCATCGCGGGCAATGCGGTGCGCTACGTGGATGTCGATAAGGTCAAAGTTCTGGTGGCCGTTCTGGACAAGCAGGTCGTTATTTCAATCGCGCCGGTCGAATTCGCCGAGCCGCAACTCGGCAGTTTGCTAGGTTTTGCAGCACCTGCGAGTAACATTGCGACCGCCGGGGTCCTGCAGAAGATTTCCAGCGATTACGGATTTAACGATTACTTTATCGGCTATCTGGATTTTGCTCGGATCGTGGATAAGTTCACCGGCAATGCCAAAGGCATGGACGCGGATCTGGTTGCGCTGGCTGTCGATGAGAATGTCATGACGGACGTATGCCGTACGGAAATTCGTGAAATGGCAGGTATCGCACCGCGTATGGTCATGGGTTATTCGGAGATATCCACCGAGCAGTTCAGGTCGCAGGTGGTTATGGAGTTGCGCGACGATATCGCGGCGGGATTGACCACCTGGCCGGCGGCTGTTCCGGGCCTTGGTGGTGATGCGGGCGGAATGCTGTCGTTTGGTATGAGCATGGATGTCATGGCAATACGCAAGTTCGTCGAGGCGCGACTGGATGCCATGGAGAAGGACCCGTACCAGTGCGAATACTTCGCGGACTTGCAGGCTGGTGTTGCCGGTTTACGGGCCAGCCTCGAACAGCCGCCACCACCCATGGTTTACGACTTCCGGGGTTTTGCTGCCGTCATAGAGAATATTGAAGGTCTCAATATGGCAACACAGACACCGCCGACGGCGGTGGACGGGCGTTTCCTGCTGGCCATGAACAATGCTCCGGCACTGGTTGCGCTTGGTTCGATGCTGAGCCCGGAGCTGGCCGCCCTGGGCTTGCAGCCGGATAGCAAGCCAGTGCTGCTGGACATGCCTCAGGCGCAGATGCTGGGACAGGTGTTGCATGCCGCATTGAGCGAGCAGGCGCTGGCATTGTCTGTTGGCGAAGGTGCAGAGACTCAGCTGCCCGACATGCTGTCTGCAAAGGCGGAGAACAACGGCACCTTCTTCAACTTCAGCATGGATGCAGCTCGTTACTACGCCTTTATCGCAGAAGCGATAGAGATGCAGGAAGCCGATGCGGAATCGCCGATGTCACCCGAATTCCAGGCGGCCATGCAGGACATCATGCTGGCCATTGCCGATATTTATGATCGAATGTCGACCGATGTCCGGTTTACAGACCAGGGCGTTGTCATTGATAGCGTAATTACGCTAGGGGACTAGGAGGCAACATGCTGCGTCGAATTGTTTGCGTCACTTCGCTCGCTGTGGTCTTGGCGTCGACCGCCATTGCAGAGGAAAGCATGAGTATTTATGTCGATATCAATGCAGTCACGCGCAGTGACGATTTGCATCCGGTCGATGGATTGACGGCCGCCGGCCAGCCCGATCAACATCAGTTTGCTCTGATAGCGGAAGCAGGCTACCTGGCGGTCGTGGATTTGCGCGGTGAAAATGAAGATCGCGGTCTGGATGAGGCGGCCGTTCTTCGGGAACTTGGGATCGATTATGTTGAATTGCCGCTCAGCAGCCCTGAGGCAATCAACAGGGACAACGCCCGGCTGCTTGACGAGATCCTGTCAACCTACGACGGGCCGGTGCTGGTGCATTGTGGCAGCGGAAATCGGGTGGGCGCGTTACTCGCATTGCGCGAAAGCCTGCGCGGTGCCGACGATGCCGCGGCGCTGGCCTACGGCAAGTCGGCCGGCCTGACCGGGCTCGAGCCCGTGGTTCGCAAGCGCCTCGCGGACTAGCTTAACGAACAGGGGTCAGAGCCCTTTTTCGCCCATATGTGGCGCAAACCATATTTGGGAAAAAAAGGGCTCTGACCCCGTTTTATTGGTGG
>CAZHLE010000211.1:0-3695 GCA_964533065.1 uncultured Woeseiaceae bacterium
ATGAGCTCCTGCCAGGAGTTCGCGCGCAGGCCGGTTTCCTCGGCGAGTTCGCGACGGGCAGCACTCAGCGGGTCTTCATCGCGCGGTGCGCCACCCATGGGCAATTCCCAGGAGTACTCGCCCAGCGTGTAGCGGCTTTGTCCTACGAGCCAGGTGTGGTCGTCATGGTCCAGCGGCAAGATCGCGACGGCGATGTTCTTGAAATGGACGTAGCCATACTGGTTTTCACCGCCGCCCGGATTTTGCACGTGGTCCTCGCGCACGGCCATCCAGTCGTTCTCGTAAACCGTGCGCGATGAAAATTTTTTCCAGCCCATGGCGCCGATCATATCGGGATCGGAGCCCAAAAGGGCTCTGACCCCTTTTAAGTCAAATAGGAACCATTACCATTTGCGAAGGCGAGCGGCACTGACGGCATTCGTGTCCTTGTCGCGCTGGCGCTGTGATATATGTGTTTCAGTGGCATCGTGCCGTGGACCCGGAGGCGTCCGTGATGAATTTGCTTAAGAACAAAATCCCGCCGCCCGTGTTACTGCTGATTTTCGGTGTCGCCATGTGGTTCCTTGCGCACAGCGCGTTCGCCTTTGTCGTCGCGATACCGTATGCGCTGGTTTTAGCAATCGCACTGGCGGCCATTGGGATATTTATCAGCGGCAGCGCGATACGCCGGTTTCGCGCCGCCGACACAACGGTCAATCCGCTCAAACCGGAAACCGCATCGGCGCTGGTGCAAAGCGGTATCTTTGGCAAGACACGCAACCCTATGTATGTCGGCTTGTTGTTGATTCTGTCCGGCTGGGCGGTGTGGCTGCAAAGCTTGGCCTGCCTGGCCATCCTGCCGCTGTTCGCGGTGACGATCACCGAATTGCAGATCAAGCCCGAAGAAGCGGCGATGCGAAAACTGTTCGGTGATGAGTACCAGCGCTACTGCGACAAAGTCGGGCGCTGGATCTAGTTCCTACTCGGCCTTGCGTTCGTAACGTCCGTCCCAGATCGCGGTCCAGGTTGCACCGCCATCCGTGGAGGTCTCCCAGGACTGGCGCACGATGCCGCCCTCGAGCTGCGTGAATTCAAACTTGTGATCGGTCACGCTGCCATCGACCGGGGTCGTGGTCTGGGCGGTGAAGAAAATTCCGCCATCGCGCGCCTCGCCCGTGAATTCGATGAAGGTGCCGTTGTCGCTGATCCAGATCTGCCGCCAGTGATCTGAGCCCGGATCATAAAAGTTGAAGCTCTTGCCGAGACCGCCACTGGCGCTTTGCCACTGCTCAAAGATCGTGCAATGACCGAGGATGGGCTGCACAGAGTTGGTGCCGGCGAACTGGCGGTTCTGCGTGACGTTCCACTCACCGATCCAAAAGTCGAAGGCGTGATGGCGTTCGTCGGCCTCACAGGGGAAGCGCGAGGCGCGAATGGTTGCCGTCGCCGCGACGAAACGAGCGTCGGCGCGGAGGCTGTCGAAGTCCGGCTCGGCTTCGAGCAGATTGATCTGGCCAAAACCCCCAGTCGCGAGTATTTCAAGCTGCTGCAATGCCCTGTCGGTCTCGCCCTGCTGCGCATAAATGCGTGACAAGCGATAGGCCGCGCCCAGCGGCTGGAATCCGAGTTCGGCGGCACGTTCGAGATGTTGCGCCGCCGCCTCCAGATCCTCGCCGCTGTCCATTAACTGGCTGCCGAGTTGATAGTGGTAGGCCCCGCCGTCCTCCTCGCCGAATGCGGCCGAAGCGACAAAAATCAATAGAACAACAGTACTTAGCAACCCGCGCATGGCCACCCCGATGTCAGCCTGCTGCGATATTGGCATTCAGGCGAAACAGATTGCCCGGATCGTATTTCTGCTTGACCTCGAGCAGGCGTTCAAAGTTCCCCTGGTAGTTGGAGTTCACATGTTTTTGCGGTTCATCCGAAACGTCGTTGGTGTAATAGCCTGAGGTAAATCGCTCCAATGCGGCCCAGTAATCCTTCAGATAGTTAATGTGGGGTGTTCCATCGATGGCCAGGTCCCAGCTCAGGAGCGCATACATGTTCGCGACAGCGTTGCGATGCGCGAACGCCGTTGCGTCAGCCGGAACACGGCCAATTGTTCCGCCCGAATGCTGGAAGTAGACGGCGAAGTCCCGATCCTCGTGCTGCTCGAAACCTGCGATGAGCCTGTCGATCAGTGCGCCGGGTATCTCGTTGACAAAGCCCGCCTTGAGATATTCGCCGATCTGGCGCGGATCCGCATTGTCACCCGAGCGCTGCAAGTCGACATAGTCAACGGCTGCAACCGTGTCCAGTACCGGCGTGCCGAGCTTGCGAATAGGCACCAGTACCGCATCAGCTTTTTCCGCTGGGCCCGAATAGCAAACGATGACACCGCAAATGCCGTCCTTACCACCTGCCGGCGCCGAAGCTAGCATGTCGCAATACAATTCATCGGGCGCCGTATGCGCGTACTCGCTATAAAAATTCAGCAGGTCGCGCATCTTGCTAATCGGGAAAACTATATTGCCGCCGACGACCTGGCGTTGCATCGGGTGCAGCTGGAAATCAAATGCGGTGACGACACCGAAATTGCCACCGCCGCCACGCACGCCCCAGAAAAGGTCGGGATTCTCATCGGCACTGGCATGCCGCAATTGGCCATCTGCCGTGACAATATCAACGCCCTTCAGGTTGTCGAGCGAGAGCCCGAAGCGGCGCGCCAACCGGCCGAATCCGCCGCCGAGAGTGAGGCCGCCGACTCCCGTGTGTGAAACAGTGCCGGCCGTGGTAACAAGGCCCACAGCCATGGCTTCACGGTCGAGCTCTCCGAGCAGGCTGCCGCCGGCCACAAACGCAGTACGTGAGTTCGTATCGACGCGCGTATGCCGGAACGTTGAAAGGTCGATCTGCATGCCGCCGTCACAGGTCGAACTCCCGGAGTAACTATGGCCGCCGCACTTGACGGCCAGCAGCATCTCGCGTTCGCGTGCAAAATTCACTGCGTTACGAATGTCTGTCGTCCCGATCGGCTGAATGACGAATGCAGGATGCTTGTCAATTGACCCGTTCAGCACGCTGCGCGCTTTTTCGTAAGCCGCGTTCCCGGGCAGCAGCAGGTTTCCGCGCAGGCTGTCGGCCAGCTCCTGCACGGCCGCCTTCTCAATGGATATCGGCCGGCGATCGCCAGTGACGGCGGCAATATCGGCAACAACCTCGGTCAGCGCTGCCCAGGCCGCGGAACCCGGGATTGCGGCGGCTACTGCAGCAGCAACGGCAGAGCGCAGGAAATATCTACGATTCATGATTGATTTCCCCGGTTTATTATTGTTTTCGTCGCTGTGCGCGAGTGGGCGCCAGTATACTGCTGCCGATCTGCAAGGAATACTACCGATGGCAAGACGAAGTCACCGCGAGAAAAGAACCGTCAATGCGATTCGCCAGTTGCCCTGGGGCGAATTGCGTAATCCGTATGCGCCAATCGAAATCCTGAGCAGAGACCAGGTTGAAACGATTATTGATACCGCGCTCAAGGTTCTCGCTACCCAGGGCATGCGTTTTCTCGAGCCCGGCAGCCGCAAAACGATGCGCGAGGCCGGCGCCGACGTAGACGAGGCGAGCAACATCGTGCGCTTTGACCCGGACTTAGTTCGCGAGAAGGTGGCGCTGGCGCCGGACTCGTTCGGGTTGCGCGCGCGCAATCCGGCACACGATCTCAAGGTCGGTGGTAA
>CAZHLE010000212.1:0-795 GCA_964533065.1 uncultured Woeseiaceae bacterium
GCTTCGATCTTGTTTCCGAGCTGTCGCATCACGGAGGAGGGCGGGCCGATAAAGGTGATGCCGGCATCAGCGCAAGCGTCGGCAAAGTCCGGGTTTTCCGACAAAAATCCGTAACCAGGGTGAATTGCGTCGACTCGGTTTCGCCGGGCAATATCGAGAATCGCTTCGATACTGAGATAGTCACCGAGTGGATTCCCTCCGGAGCCGATCTGGTACGACTCGTCCGCCTTGAAGCGGTGGAGTGCGAACCGGTCCTCCGCCGTATAGATTGCGATGGTGCGAATCTTGAGTTCCGCCGCGGCACGAAGCACGCGAACAGCGATTTCGCCGCGGTTGGCGACAAGAAGCGACCTGACGCGAGACGTTCGATTAGACATGGTCATCGACAATTGAATTCCGGCCTATTCTGGCCATCGGCAGCAAGCCGGTTTGCCAAGAGTACACATTGATTGACTAAACAGGTCCCTTTTCGTACGCGAAGCCGGTATCGGCGCGTCAGCGTTTGCCGGCGTTTTGACCTTTGAGCGTGCGCTCGCGATACCTGCTCGGTGACTCCCAGGTCCAGACGCGAAATGCACGTGAGAAGCTGCTGATCTCGGAAAAACCCAGCAAGAACGCAACTTCACTGATCGAATGCAGGCTCTGGTTCATGTACTGCTCGGCCAGTTCACGCCGCGTTTCACTGAGCAAATGGCTGTAGCTGGTGTCTCGGGCCAACAATCGATTCTGCAAGGTACGCTCGCTCATGTTGAGTTGCGCTGCCACGTTTTGCTTGCTGCATTCACCAGACGGCAA
>CAZHLE010000212.1:805-1845 GCA_964533065.1 uncultured Woeseiaceae bacterium
GTTCTAAAAATAAAATAAATTGCACCGAATTGCATTCACCAGACGGCAACAAGCCGATGAACGCTGCGCGCACCTGGGCAATTATGTCGCTGCGGTGTATTTGCTTGAGGAGCGACATCACAACCTGATCGTTTTGCCGTGCCAATTCAGCATTGGCAGCAGGCAGCCGCACCGTCATGTCCCGCATACTAAAGACCAGTGTATTCCTGGAGCTGCCAAACTCGATGGGCGCGCGAAACCAGGCAGTGAACTTATCCAGATTATGCCGAGGTTCCGGTCGGCGGAGATACACCCGCATCGGGTTGAATGTAGGGCGGTAAATGTAGCGACTGAAGCGCAAAAGGGTGGCCAGCCATGCGTCCTGGGGCGCATAACAGGTCAAACCGATGGCCGGCAGCATCGACAGGCGAAACTCCTGACTGTCATTCTCAACTTCAGTTACGGCATTGGTGGAGACAAGACCGAAGTATCGGACGATTCGGCGGCAAAAAGACTCGAGATCCTGACTGGCAAAAAGAGAATAGCCGAGCGCATTCAACGAGGTCGGGTGAACGTACTCAGCTATGGAAAGACCGAAAGAAGGGTCACCGGTAATTTCCTCTGACATTTGGTAAACGTAGGTCATCCGGTCGGCCGGAAACCGGGTCGATGGATCTCTGGCGGTCGCAATGTCTATGCCCGCGTCGGCGAATATTTTGCTGCTGTTGACACCTCGTTCGTCCAGCGCCTCCGCGACCGCTACCGCCCAGCTGGCCAGAACATTGCGGTCTCTCTGATCCGATGTATTCTTTTCGATCATAGTCGAGTATGACGCCTGTGATGCCTGTGTCGGAAGAACGGCATTATTGTGAACCGGTTCGCTGCAGGCGAACAAGAAGATCCATGGTTCTGCGCGCCAGCGCAGTGCGGTCGTCGAGCGACTTCATAATGGTATCGGTTGCTTCAACGGCGATGCCGAGCCGAGCTGCTTCTTCTGCCAGGGCCTCATCTCGAGTGTCGATGATGAACCCATCGAGCAATGGTTTGTAATGCTTTGCAAC
>CAZHLE010000212.1:1855-3616 GCA_964533065.1 uncultured Woeseiaceae bacterium
CCCAATTCAGTCATGATCTTGGCGGTCGGTCCCTTGATCGCTTGTCCGTCTACTATGGGACTGATCGCGACAACGGGTGCCTTGCTGTTGGCGATTGCATCAAACACACCTGGAATTGCCAGAATTGGATCGATACTGAGGTAGGGGTTGGAGGGGCAAAGTACTATCCCCGCCAGTTGCGGATCTTCGAGGGCAGCAATGAATCCCGGTGATGGGCGCGCATTTGCGGCGCCGTCGAATCGAATACGCAATATCGCCGGCTCGCATCGACGTCGAACAAAATACTCCTGAAACGAGAGATTTTCTGTGTCGGTTTCGACGATGGTGCGCAGAAAGTCGTCACTCATTGGCACGATATTGGACGAAATGCCGAATCTAGCTCTGAGATCTTCGGTCACCGCACTGAGTGTCACTCCGGATCGCAGACAATGGGTGCGATGTACATGCACAGCGAGATCCCTGTCGCCGACGCGAAACCACGATTCAATGCCCAAATTTTCGAGCTCGGACATGAACGTCCAGTTTTCCACATCACGGCCCCAGCCAGTGACGGGATTGTTGACGCCGGCCAGCGCATACAAAACAGAGTCGACGTCCGGTGATATGTGCAAACCAAGGTACTCGAAATCATCACCCGTGTTCGCAACGACAGTTAATTGCCCGGGCGCTAAAATCGTGTTCAGGCCGAGCGCGACCTTGGCACCGCCCACGCCACCCGAAAGGGCCAGGACACGACTTGAGCCGGTCATCGAAACAGATCAAATTCCCGTGCACGCAAGAGTGCCCGGGCGCCCGTGTTACCGCAAACGTTCGCGAATCCGCGTATCAGTACTATCGGTTTACCTTCGGCCGCTTGGCCCATGAGCATCGACGCTGCAGCCGCGATCTCATCGGCAATGGCGACTTGAGTAACGCGAAGCTCTCGGCCGAGCATATCGAGATGGCCGCGCAAATCCAGCAGCGCGGCAGTGCCAGCCACGCCGATTGCATGCCCCACGGTGCCGTTTCGCCAGGCGCGGCCGATGCTGTCGGCAACGACGACGCCGACATCGACATTGCAGCAGTTCTTCACGTAGTCGCGAATTGCACCGGCAGATGCGTCGGGATCCTGCGGCAGAAGCAGCACGTATCCGTCGTCGACATTGGACTGATCGATTCCCGCATTGGCCATTACGATGCCAAGGCGGTTCTCGGTGATGATCACTCCGTTTGAATCGCGCAGCACAGAAACAGATTCCTGAAGAATCAACTCAACAATTCTCGGGTCCTTGTCGGTCTTGCGCGCCAGCACCAACGCCTTTGCCGATGGAGTGACATCGCTCAATAGTCTCGCCTGCCCCTCGGCTTTCGAGACGACCTTCTGTGCAATTACCAGGACATCGTTGTCTTGCAACGCGACGTCGTTGCTGAGCGCTGAATCGACGATCAATTGGGGCAGCGAGTCACCCGGTCGCACAACCGGAAAACCGAGAAATGCCGTCAGTTCGAGTCGATCCGCAGTGTGGCTTTGGGTCATATGGTGAGGTGTGCTGGGCAAGCTACTTCATCGGGAAAAAGTGCATCGAATGGGCAGGACGCGACCGAATTGCCCAATTGTAACCTTTCCCTTAGTATCCGATGATGGCGCGCAAAATAATGAATTATAAGTTATGACAGGCGGCCTGGATGTGCGTCCTGGCATCGGCGAGGAATTATGAAGTCACTGACCCGACGCGACTTCGTCATGCAAAGTGGTGTGGGAGTCCTGACCTTTTGCATAGC
>CAZHLE010000213.1:0-3586 GCA_964533065.1 uncultured Woeseiaceae bacterium
GTAATGTATGAAATGGAAGATGGGGATTTGGATCTAGCATGGGAGTGCGATGCCTGCGACGCAGTTCATAAATCCACGAGTAAATTCAAAAGTTCAACGCACTGTCCCGAGTGCGGCGCTAAGATATCAGATTGGGTTTTTTTTGACGATGAAGATTAACCCGTGGCAAACGACGACATTCCATTCTGAGGGCAGACCATGATCGGACTTAACAGGCACGAAGTAATCGGACGTCTTGGCAGTGACCCGGAATGCAGGGACACCGCCGGTGGGACCGCAGTGGCTATAATTTCAGTCGCTTCATCCTACAAATACAAAGACAAAGGAGGGGAGATGGTAGATGGAACAGACTGGATTCGGTATAAGTTCTTCGGCCGCATCGCGGAGATCGTGGCGCAGTACGGGAAAAAGGGGATGCTTGTCTATTGTGAAGGGGCATTCAAGTCCGAAAAGTACACCGACAAGTCGGGCGCAGAAAGGTATGACACGTACATTCTAGGCAACAAATTCGATATGCTGAGCAAGAAGCAGAGCGACGACGAAGAACCGAGGCTCGCTCAGCCCAGACCGCCACAGGCTCATGCCAGCCCGGCTGCGGCTGTGGAGTTGACCATGCCAAACGACGACATCCCATTCTGAGGGCAGGCTATGATCGGACTACTCAAGAGGCGAACGTCACGGAAGCTGGACGGTGAGAGGGAACGTCTTGTCGCAGTGCCGTCGCCGCTGGACAAGGTATCACTGGCCGAGCGGCGACGGGGCATCAAGGATTGTGGCTGTGTTGTCTCCCGGTTGCTCGGTGTCGGGTATGTCTACCCCGAGATACATCATTTGAACTTCGGCGGGAAGGCAGGCGGTGCCAGGATCGGAGACCGGTATACCGTTGGCCTGAACCCTTGGCTGCACCGTGGCGTACCGCTAGAGGGCTACAGCCGGCATGAGTGTCAAACCATATGGGGCGCGTCGATGGCCGTCGATCCTGCCATGTTCAAACGTTTGTGGGCGAAATGCGGGATGGATTTCGATCAGTACCTACTCGCCGAGCAGGACCGCATTCTGTCCGCGATGTTCAACGCTGGGGCGTACCAATGTATGAGCTAAGGCAGTATCAGCTGGACGCGCTCGACCGGCTCAGGGAAGAACTCCTGGTACGGCGCCGGGTCGTCCTCCAGCTGCCGACCGGAGCAGGGAAGACCGTGATTGCGGCAGAGATTGTCAAACGCGCACAGGGAAAAGGCAATCGAGTGCTGTTCTTGGCGCCACGGCGGGAGCTTGTCAAGCAAACGAGCGCCGCCCTGAAGAAAATGGGCATCCTGCCGGGGGTCATCATGGCTGGCGTTCTGCCAGCGATACACAGAGATGTGCAGGTGGCTAGCTGGGATACCGTCAACGCGCGCGCCGAGTTCGGGATGCCACAGGCAGACCTGATCATCGTTGATGAAGCGCATCTGTCCGTTACCAAGTCCCGCATGGCGATAATGGATCATTACCCAGACTGTAGGATAATCGGATTAACGGCGACGCCATCGTGCGCCGGCAAACGGGCGATGGGGCTATGCTGGGATGGGATGGTCCTTGGACCTTCGGTTCGCCAGCTGGTGGCTGAGGGTGCCTTGTGCGGGGTGTCTTACTACGGGGGGTCAGAGGTGGACCTGTCCCGGCTCCGGATCAGCAACACCGGTGAGTACAGGGACGATGACGTAGAGAGTGCCGTGAATCGACCTGAGATAGTCGGCGACGTGGTCGCGAACTGGGCACGCCTCGCTGCCGACCGCAGGACTGTGGTCTTCTGTAACTCGATCGAGCATTCTATTTCGCTTCAGGCAGAGTTTTCGAGGACGGGTGTCAGGTGCGAGCATATCGACGCCAAAACACCGGAGGCCGATCGTGCCGCAATCATGGACCGAGTCCGCAGCGGAGAGACACAGGTATTGTGCAATGTGTTCATCGCCTCATATGGGATTGATATCCCTGAGCTTTCGTGCGCAGTGCTGGCACGCCCGATGCGCAGTATCACGCTCATCATGCAGACTGTCGGCAGAGTCATGAGGATGGCGGATGAGAAGGATGGAGCTATCGTCCTGGATCACGGGTCGGTCTTTCAGAGCATGGGGATATTTCCGGATGAGCAAATACCATGGACCCTCAACGGCAATGATGTCCTTGCGAAGAGCATCGTCGCGCAGAAGTCGAAGGAAGAAGCCAGGCTCGTTGAGTGTTTTGAATGTCACAACATGTTCAAGGCATGCCCA
The DNA here is from genome assembly GCA_964533065.1 of uncultured Woeseiaceae bacterium. Taxonomy (GTDB): domain Bacteria; phylum Pseudomonadota; class Gammaproteobacteria; order Steroidobacterales; family Woeseiaceae; genus UBA1847. The sequence goes on from CAZHLE010000213.1 coordinate 2,253, forward strand.
GTCTGCCCGCACTGCGGCAGTCAACACCGGAAGGAATACAAGGGGGTCAAGGTTTATGACTTCGACCTCAAGCTGTTGAAAGGCGAGGCTAAGGACAAAGCAAGTAAACTGTCCGAAATCGAATGGTACAGGGCGTTGATCGCGATAAGGGAACGGCGCGGGTATCGCCCCGGCTGGGAAGACCATGTATTCAAAAGTAAGTTCGGGCGGAAGCCCGACCGTGCACTCAGGAATAGCAAGGCCGTCAATTGGAAGTCCGTGCCAGCCGAAGTTACCAATTTCGTAACTTACACGGCAATAAAGCGCGCGAAAGGGCGTTCGAGGCAGTACTATGGAGAGGCTCGGCCGGTGTCGAGGCGGACTTTCCTCACGGGGCGGCTGTGAGAACCGCTGATGCGGCCAGGGGAAAATGGAGAAGCATTCTCATAGGCTTTGGGTTTCCCGAAAACGCCATGGATGGCAAGCATCATCCGTGCCCGTGCACCGGAGTGGGGAAAGACCGGTTCCGCTTTACCGACAGCGGCGGTGATGGCAGGTTTTTCTGCCAGTGCGCGCCCATGAGTGGCACCGGGTTCGACCTACTGTCCTGCAAATTGGGGTTGAGGTTTCAGGATGTCGCAAGGCAGGTAGACGAGGTTATAGGCAACAAAATACAGAGGAATGACCGAATGGAAATGTCCGAAGAAATGAAGAAGCGGAATGACAACCGCCACCGACTTGTTAAACTTTCCAAGGACTGCATCCCAATCGTAGACTCTGTCGGGTCTACGATTGCAGTCGATTACTTGATGTCTCGCAAGATAGATTGCCGTGAACTGCTACCGACCTCTGATGTAATGAAGTCCAATGCGGTCCCGTACTATGATGAAAACGGGAAGATGCTCGGAAAATACCCAGCCATCGTGACGCGGGTCAGGGGCGACAGAAGCACGCCTGTGACGCTGCATGTGACCTATCTTGACGACAGCGGGGCATCCCCACGCAAGTTTGAGCCGGCAGGTGGGGGGCCGTCGAGGAAAATGCTGCCCCCGACGAAGCCTATGAAGGGTGCAGCGGCGAAGCTCCATGCGCCGGCTGATGGCAACCTTGGTATCGGAGAGGGACTCGAAAGCACATTATCGGCAAGTCTGCTGTTCGGCGGGCTGCCGATGTGGGCTGCACTGACCGCCGGGATGATGGAAACCATCGAGATTGACTGCATCGCAGACGTCAAAGACCTGTACATCTTCGGCGACAATGACGGAAATTTTCGCGGACAGGCTGCTGCGTACAGGCTCGCGAACAGGATAGCAACACGGCATCAGCACGTCAAGGTGCACGTCATGATCCCCGAC
>CAZHLE010000214.1:0-3566 GCA_964533065.1 uncultured Woeseiaceae bacterium
CACCGCAATGGCATGCAGGTCATCATCGACATCGTCCCGAATCACGTCGCACGCGCTTACCGTTCAACCTCGGCGCCCGCCGGTGTTGAAGGTTTCGGTGCCCGTGACGATACGTCTGTCGAGTGGGCACGGGACAATAATTTCTACTACGTCGTTGGCGAAGATTTCGCGGTGCCCGAATACCCGCCCGGCTATGCGCCCATAGGCGGCGATCCCCATCCGCTGGCCGATGCGCAGTTCGCCGAGTCGCCTGCGAAATGGACCGGCAACGGGTCACGCGCAGCGCAGCCAAAAAGCGACGACTGGTACGAGACCGTGAAGATCAACTATGGCGTGCGACCGGATGGCAGTTTTGCCTTCGAGCGCCTGCCGGATGCGGCGCGGCACTGGACGATCGACGAACACGCCAGGTTCTGGGCCGACAAGGATGTGCCGGACAGCTGGCGGAAGTTTCGCGACATCACGCTCTATTGGCTTGCGAGAGGCGTCGACGGCTTCCGTTATGACGTTGCCGAGTTGGTGCCGGTCGAGGTCTGGAGCTATCTGAATTCCGCAATCAAAATGGCGAACCCGGATGCATTCCTGCTGGCAGAAGTCTACAACCCGTCACTGTACCGGGACTACATCGGTCTCGGGCGCATGGATTACTTGTACGACAAGGTCGGCCTGTACGACACCTTGAAAGCCGTCATGCAGGGGAAGAGCAGCACTGATGCCATCGCGACAACGCACGGCGAACTGCTCGACATTGAGCAGCGCATGCTGCACTTCCTCGAGAATCATGACGAGCAACGCATCGCGAGCCCCGCGTTTGCGGGCGATGCCAACACGGGCAAACCGGCCATGGTCGTGTCGGCGTTGCTCGGCAGCGCGCCGACCATGATCTACTTCGCGCAGGAGCTTGGTGAGCCGGGTGACGGCGATGCAGGTTTTGGCGACCCGACGCGCACGACTATATTCGATTATTGGGCAGTGCCCGCACAACAACGCTGGATGAATGGCGGTCGATTTGACGGCGGCGCATCGACTGCTGCCGAACGGGAGTTGCGCGACTTTTACGCCCGACTGCTGAACCTGAGCACGACGAATCCGGCGTTTTCCGGCCAGTATGCCGAAATCCATTCCGCCAACCGGCAAGGCAATGCCGACTATGACGAGCAGCTTTTTTCCTTCGTACGCTGGTCCGGAAAGGAGCAGCTGATCATCGTCAGCAATTTCAGCGCGACCACCGCCTCCGATGCGAGCCTGCAATTGCCACCCGAAATTATCAGCGAGTGGCAGCTAGGGCCTGGCCGCTACCTGCTCGACGACCTGCTCTATGACGCCGCGCCGAGCGAACTTGTAATCGATGCGGGCAAGGGATCGATGCGTGTGCAGCTCGCGCCGCTGGAGTCCGTCGTATACCGGGTCGGCGACGGTGCTTTCAAATCAAGGCTGGACGTCAACCGGTACCTGCAGGACATTGGCAATGCGAATATTCTCGGCACCCTGGTCACCTGGCGCGACATCGCTTCGCGCTTCCTGGATGAGCCGCGCCACGTGCAGGTATGGCTGCCGCCCGGCTATGACGAGAATCCGGAGCGGCGCTACCCGGTCATTTACATGTCCGATGGCGAAAACCTGTTCGACCCGCGTATTGCGAGCTGGGGTATCGACTGGGGTATCGATGAGGCCATTACAACCGGCAGCGCAGCCGGCCGATTCGAGCCCGCCATCGTGGTCAGCAGCTGGAGCACGGCACGTCGTGGACTGGAATATTCGCCCTGGCACGATGCAAACCGGTTTGCGCAGTTTCTGATCGAGGAATTGATGCCACGTATCGACAGCGAATTTCGCACGCGGCCCGGGCCGGAAAATACCTCTGCCATGGGTTCTTCGATGGGTGGCTTGTTGTCCTATTACCTCGTCACCAGGCATCCGTACACCTTCGGCGCCTGTGGCTGCGTGTCAACACACTTTGCTTTGGCGGAGGCAGATCTCGCCGCGTATACGGGTATCGACGCAAGCGACGCCGACGGCACGCCCTACATCCTGCGGGACATCGAGAACGGCGCCACGGTTCCTGATGGGGTGCGATTGTATTTCGACTACGGCACCGAAACGCTCGATGCCAGTTATGCGTCCGACCACAAAACGGTACGTGAGTGGTTGCTCCGGCAAGGCCTGATCGAGGGCCCGAATTTCCGCATGCGACAGTACGTCGGTGCCGAGCACTCTGAGGCTGCCTGGCGCGCGCGCGTTGGCGATCAACTGGAATGGTTGCTGCGCGGCGATTAAGTTCGTGCTGGGGACGCCGCGCGCAATTCGTCCAAGCGCTCCCGGTGCGCCTTGAAATTGAGGGCGCAAGCTTTTAAGTACCGCGAGTTTTTCTCGAGATCGTACTTGTTGGCCAGTTCGTTGCCGGCCCTGACCTGCTCCTGGCTCGGATAGATGCCTTTACCTGCCAACAGGCAATTCCACGAAAGACTGGGGAAATAGGCATCGAGGTTTTGCCGTTCCAGCTCATCCGTAATGTTTTTTCCGGCCAGCCAGGCGGTAAGAAGCTCACGCAAGGATCGCGAAATCTTTTCGTTCTTGCCGTTATCTCGCCAGTAGTCGGTATCGGCTCTGGTATTGATACGGTAATGGCAGACGATGTAATCGCGCACCGCATCGAAGCGCCTGCTGATTCGATTATTAAACTCATCGCGGAACTGACTCGTCATATTGCCCTTGTTGGCGGCTTCGATGAAGCGCACGACCGTTTCCTGCACCATATCGAGGGCCGTCGCTTCGAGCGGCTCGATGAAACCCTGCGACAATCCAACGGCCAGGCAGTTCTTGGCCCAGTGCTCACGTACGCGCCCTACCTTGAACTTCAGGCGGCGAGCCGCAACGTCCGAATCCGCAAGGCCGAGGTGTTCGCGAAACTCCATCTCCGCAGCGTCGTCGCTGACGTATCTGGAGCTGTAGACGTAGCCGTTACCGAAACGTGAGGTCAGCGGAATTTTCCAGGCCCAGCCATATTTCAACGCAGTCGAAACTGTTTGCGGCTCGGGATTTTCGTCCGCGTCGGTGGGGAAAACCACCGCCGAATCATTGAACAGAACTTCCTCGCAACTATCGAACGGCACCTGCAGAGCCTGTTGCAACAACTGGCTGCGGAATCCTGTCGAATCAACGTAGAAATCCGCCTTGATGATCTGCTCGCTGTCGGTCTGCAGATAATCGATGTAACCCTCGTCATCGAGTACCACGCTGGTGACTGTTGCCTGCTGGTACTTGACGCCCTTCTTTTCCGCCCATTCCTGCAAGAACTGGCCCAGCAGGCCGGAATTAAAGTGATAACCGTAGTTCATCTCGAACGGAAAATTCGGTGGAGCTACCGGCGCGAGCCGCTGTTTGGCCAATTCCCACGCCATGAAGAACTGGCTCGGATGCCCATCCAGATCGACGCCATTTCTGCGCAGGAAACTGTTGTGAAAAAATGCCGGCACGGAAAATTCATCCGGCTGGCAGAGGAAAGGATGGAAATATTCATCGAAGCCCGGCTTGGTGGACCAGTCGCGAAACGTGATGCCGACCTT
>CAZHLE010000215.1:0-3451 GCA_964533065.1 uncultured Woeseiaceae bacterium
CATCCTGGTCGCACTGACTTGGGGCATTCTCACGTCGATTGCACTTGAGTTGGGTATGGGGCTTGCGCCGCCAGAAGCTATTTTGTTCTTCGATCCGGCCGCTGCACGGGTAGGCGGCGCGCTGGTCGACGGCATCACCGGCTACATCGGACTGTCGATCCTGATCCTGCTGATCGTTGCCGGCGGACATCTCATGCGGCTCGGTGGCGCTTTCGATGCGATTATCGACGGCCTCAAAAACTTCGCGCGTGCGTCGGTCGCTCGCGCCGAAGTGGCGATCTGGAGCATCGTGTTCTCACTGAACGCGTTTATCACCATCAACACCGCGGCCGAGATCGCGGCCGGACCGGTGGTTTCCCAGCTCGGCAAGAAATTCCACCTGCACCCGTATCGCCGCGCCAATATGCTCGATGCAGTCACCTCGGCGATTGGTTACATTTTCCCGTGGGGCGGCGGCGTGCTGATCGGTTACCAGACGATACGTACGCTCGAGCCAGAGTACGACTTCGTCCAGGCAGTCGCGCCAACTGATGTCTGGGTGTATGTACTCCACGGCTGGTTTCTTGCTGCCGTCATGCTGATCGCAGCGATCACCGGGTTCGGCCGAACTTACGAAGCAGAGGACGGTTCGGAGACGAAAACTCCGCCGGCGAACACCGCGTCCTGATCCATGCAGCTCGAGATCGATATCCGCTAAAAGTATGCCAACATCGTCCTGTTGATCGCCTTAATTGTCCACCGCAATCGCATCCACCGGCTCCTCGAAGGCAATAAACAACACGCAATCCTCATCCGAGTTGCAGGTCGCGTCATGCGGCAGTTGCGCCGGCCCGTACGCATAGGTACCCGACTTCAATACCACCGGCTCTTGTCCCGCGTAACGAACGCGCATTGCGCCGGACACCAGAACCATGCGTTCGGCGGACGTATGCGAGTGCAACGGCGCCGTGGTTCCGGCCGGAAGCTTGAAGAACACATCCGTGTTGCCTGCAGCGGGATCTCCCTGCAGCACCGCCAGCGCGCAACCGGCCGGCATGAATTCGGGACACGGACCCCATTCAATCGCGGGCGAATCGGCGTTGCGCGTGAACGCACGTTCGTCGCCCTGGACGTTGGCTGGTATTGCAAGTGTAACAATGACTGCCAATGCGGCCATTCCGGTCAGAACGATACTGATAGCGGAAGATCGTCTTTGTTCTGTCATACTTTTCTCCATAATTGTTCCGGCATGTCGCCGCGTCAGCGACGCGGCGACGCCAGTTCATACTGCGTTCCGGCTAGCCCTTTTGCAGCGCATGCACGTCCGCTGTCGTCAGGCATTGCCCACCGATCGCCCAGTCACCGCTCTCGACCTCGTGGAACGTAACCCAGGTGACGCCGCGCATGTTCTCGCCTTCGACGCTGACCATCGCGTCCGTGACCCTTTCGATCACTTCGCGCTTCTGTTCCGGGGAGAAAACATCTTTGATAGCATGGACTTGTACGTGTGGCACGGTTGTTACTCCGGTAATTTTCACTATGTGTGCCGGCCGAAAGTGGCGCCGGACCCCTTGTCTTCAACGAAACCAATGCTGGACGTCGACCGGTTGAGCCAGCGTTGAAAGAAGCGTATGAATTGCCGTCCCCGGACGACCTGAGTCGACTGCCCTGAAACTACACATCCACCTGCTTGGCGAAATGCGCGTTGTCCATGGGGCCAGGTCCCGGCCGCTTCCCCGATCACGCAAGACACGCGCCCTGCTCGTCTATCTCGCATTGGTCGATCGCCGCATTCGCCGCGACGAACTGTGCGAGTTGTTGTGGGATACCCCGGACGATCCGCGCGCCGCACTGCGCTGGAGCCTGTCCAAACTCCGACCATTGCTGACCGTCGACGGCCAGACGGCGTTGCAGGCCGATCGCGACTCCGTCGCACTCGATCGCGATCGCATCACGATAGATGCCCTGGAAATCAGGGCGCTGCTCACCGATACACCGGAACGGATCAGCGACCGCGATTTGATGGAGGTCGAGAGCCGGTTTGCCGGCGGCAGCCTTGGTGGTCTGGACGATGCGGGTACGCGTCGCTTTCAGCTCTGGCTGGATGGTGAGCGCAAGTCACTGGACGACCTGCATCGCCGTATTATCGCGGAGCTGCTATCCCGCGCTTCCATGACGTCGAGCAATCGCCTGCAACTCGCCGCCAAGAGAGTCGCGCTCGATCCGCTGCACGACCATTCGAACATCGAATACCTGGGCCTGTTGATCGAGCTACAGGGATTGCGCGAGGCGCAACGGGCGTTTTCAGGTATGCGTGAACATTATCGCGAGGAACGCCAGCCGGACAATGCCCTGACGATAACGTGGCGAAGCATGTCGGAGGCGAAAGAGCCATATGCTGCCGCAACAGTTGCTGAGACCGAGATCGCGCATCCGCTGGCGATGCATGGCATGCCGCAGTTGCCCGACCGTCCCTCACTGGCCGTGCTGAATTTCGCGGATCTCGGCGCGCACCCCGACGGTGCCGTTCTCGCTCGCGGACTGGCCGTCGATCTCAACTCGCGACTCGCACAGCTGCCCAGCCTGTTTGTTATTGCCCGGCAATCTGCCGCCCGTATCGATGCGGGTCGCCTGACGCCACGCGAGATTGGTGCAAGGCTTGGCGTGCGGTACCTGGTCAGCGGTTCAACGCAACGCCAGGCAAAGCGTGTACGCACCACCGTCACACTGATGGATGCCAGTGACGAAAGCGAGTTGTGGTCGGAGCATTTCGATCGTTCACTCGAGGACACGTTCGAAGTACAGGACGAGATCACCAGCTCGGTCATCGCAGCAATCGAGCCCGCTATCGAGCAGGCCGAGATGGAGCGGGCTCTGCTGAAACCGCCGGACAGTTTGTCTGCGTGGGAGTATTTTCACCGAGGCCTGTGGCATTGCTTTCGATTCACGTTGAAAGACAACGAGATTGCGCTGCAACTGTTTACGCAAGCAGTAAAAATCGATCCGCGTTTCGCGCGTGCGCACGCGGGCATTTCGTTTACCCATTACTCGCGTGCGTTCCTGCACACCGTTCCCGATGTGGACCACGAGATCCGCGAGGCATTGCAGGCGGCGAGGCGGGCTGTCGACCTCGACGGCCGCGATGCGATGGGACACTGGTCACTCGGGCGCGCATTGTTTCTATCGCGCCAGCACGACGATGCGCTTCTTGCAATCGACCATTCCCTGGCCGTCAATCCGAATTATGCACAGGGGCATTACGCGCGCGGATTCGTCGGCATTCACGCGCAAATCGACGAGATCTCCCTGCCGTCGCTTGACAAGGCACAGCGCCTCAGTCCGTTCGATCCCTTGCTGTTTGCGATGAAATCGAGCCGTGCGATATCGCTGGCAAACCAGGGTAAATTTGAGGAAGCCGCATCATGGTCGATTCGGGCAACCCAGGAACCGAATGCGCACTTTCATATTTATG
>CAZHLE010000216.1:0-3407 GCA_964533065.1 uncultured Woeseiaceae bacterium
AGTACGAGATGGCCGGCAAGAGCGGCACGGCGCAGGTGTTCTCGGTCGCGCAGGGTGAGGAATACGACGAAGAGCTGATCGACGAGCTGTTGCGCGATCATGCGCTGTATGTCGCCTTTGCGCCGCTGGAGAACCCACGCATAGCCGTCGCCGTCGTCGTCGAAAATGGCTCGAGCGGTAGCCGGGTCGCTGCACCGATAGCGCGGCAAATCATGGACGAACACCTCGGATACGGCAGTCATGGCGCGCAGTGAGCCGCTGTTGCTGGAGTCTGGAAAGGCCGCGCCGCTCGGCGATTTCGGCCGTATCCTGCGTCGTTTCAACATCGACGGGCCGCTGCTCGGCGGCTTGCTGCTAGTCTGTGGCTTCGGCCTGGTCGTGCTGTACAGCGCGGTCGGCGAAAACATGCGCTTGTGGCTGAGCCAGCTGGCACGGCTTGGGATTGCGCTGCTTGGCATGTTCATCGTCGCGCAGATGCCGCCGGATTTTCTGCGTCGCTGGACACCGGTGGGGTTTGTTGCCGGACTGGTGCTGCTGGTACTGGTGCTGACCATCGGCGACGTCAGTCAGGGTGCGCGGCGCTGGCTGGACCTGGGCATTCGCTTTCAGCCCTCGGAGATCATGAAGCTGGCCGTGCCGATGATGGCCGCCTGGTACCTGCATGAGCGCCCGTTGCCACCGCGGTTTGGCCAGTTGCTGCTGCTGTTTGTCATTATTTTCGTACCGGCCGCTCTGATCGCGCGTCAGCCGGACCTGGGCACATCGTTGCTGGTGGCTGCCTCCGGCCTGATCGTCATCGTACTGGCGGGCCTCCCGATACGATTCATGCTGACCCTGGCGGTACTGTCGGTGCCGGGCGCCTTCGGTCTCTGGCAATTCATGGAGGACTATCAGAAACAGCGTGTACTGACACTGTTCGACCCGACCAGCGATCCGCTGGGCGCCGGTTACAACATCATCCAGTCCAAGATAGCGCTCGGTTCGGGCGGCCTGTTTGGCAAAGGCTGGACCAATGGCTCGCAGGCGCAGCTGAAATACCTGCCGGAGCGCGAGACGGATTTCATTTTCGCCGTACTGGGCGAAGAACTGGGTTTGCTCGGTGTGTTGTCATTGCTGTGCCTGTACCTGTTTGTCATCGGCCGTGGTCTCTATATCGCGATGCAGGCGCCGGATACTTTCTCACGATTACTGGCCGGCTCGATCAGCCTGACATTTTTTGTTTACGTATTCGTCAACACCGCGATGGTCTCGGGCCTGCTGCCTGTCGTCGGCGTTCCTTTACCCCTGGTCAGTTTCGGCGGCACGTCGATGGTGACGCTGATGGCAGGATTCGGTATTCTGATGTCAATTCACTCACACAGAAAACTTCTGCCACATTAAATGACTATTCGATTCCTGACCGGCATCGCCATATTCCTGGTGACCGCCCCGAACTGCCTGGCCATTGATATCAATCGCAGCGATGTTGCTGCATTTATCGATGCCATGGTCAGCGAACATGACTACGACCGCGCTGAGCTGGAGCGCATACTCAGCGACGCGGAAACCAAGCAGTCCATTCTTGACAAGATTTCCAAACCCGCCGAGAAGATGCTGAGCTGGGCCGAGTACCGGCCGATATTCATGACCCGGGAACGCGTCCAGGCAGGCGCGGCTTTCTGGCGCGAGCACTGTGCGATGCTGAACAAGATCAGCGCGGACACGGGTGTGCCGATAGAAATTATTGTCGGCATTATCGGTGTTGAGACTTACTACGGGCGCATCACGGGTGGCAACCGGGTGATCGACGCACTCAGCACGCTCGCCTTCGATTACCCGCCGCGCGAGAAATTTTTCCGCGGTGAGCTGGTGCAATTCCTGCTGCTCGTGCGTGAGGAAAATATGCAGGCCTCCGTCGCAGTCGGTTCCTATGCCGGTGCCATGGGCAGGCCGCAGTTCATGCCATCCAGTTATCGTGCCTACGCCGTCGACTCCACGGGCGATGGCAAGCGTGATATCTGGAACGATTGGACGGATGTCGCTGGCAGTATTGCCAACTATTTTGTCGCGCACGGCTGGTCGGCAGGCGCGGAAGTCGTTACGCAGGCGACGCTGAGCAGCCGCTTTACCGGCTCGCCGCCCGAAATCCAACTCAAGACCAACGCAACGGTGCGCTCATTGAGTGAGGCGGGAGTCATGTTCACAACCGGGCTGGCAAACGACAGCAAGAGTCGCCTGTTGTCGTTTGACGGCAGCGATGGCGCCGAGTACTGGGTTGCGTTCCAGAATTTCTTCGTCATCACGCGCTACAACCATAGCGCCATGTACGCACTCGCCGTCTACCAGCTGGGCCAGGAAATCGCGATGGAGGTCGCGCGTGACAATTCGTAACGCGGCCACGTGCTCGCTTCTGTTCACCTGCCTCGTCGTCCTCGCCGCTTGCGGCTCCAACAAACCGAAAGACGGACCACCGCAAAGCGGAGCAACCTCGAGCGGCACATTGCCGGCCGATGCCGTGCCGCGGCCCGAACCAAGGGCCAAATACGGCAACGGCCCGCTCTATGAAGTGCTGGGCAAGCGCTATACCGTAATGCCGAGCGCCGCCGGTTACAAAGAACGTGGCGTCGCGTCCTGGTACGGCAAGAAGTTTCACGGCAACCTGACGTCGAACCGCGAAATCTACAACATGTATGCCATGACCGCGGCGCACAAGAGTCTGCCGCTGCCAACCTATGTGCGCGTGCGCAACCTCAGCAATGGCAGGACGATTGTTGTACGCGTCAACGATCGTGGCCCGTTTGTCGACAATCGCATCATCGATCTGTCCTACGCGGCGGCGACGAAACTCGACATGGTCGGTCCGGGCACGGCGCTGGTCGAAGTCGAGGCGATCACGTTCGATGCCAAGGCCGGTGTTCGCGCGCAAGCGCCGGCGGCGGCCAGCACAGTTGAGCCGATAGCAGCGACGCCCGGGGAAGTTTACGCGCAGGTCGGTGCCTTTGGCAGCCGTGACAACGCAGACAGGAGACTCACCTTGCTGCGCAATGGCGGCATCGGCAGCGCATTCATACACGAAGACAATTCGGCCAGCCCGGCTCTGTTCCGGGTCCGTGTGGGACCGATCTTCAACGCCGATCAATATGACTTGCTGGTTGTAAAGCTCGCCAAACTCGACATCAACGACCCGATCATCGTCAACGAATAACGGCTGGGACTGGACTGTGGGGGACCATGCTGTGGGAGAGTCCATGCCCGCGACATCGCCCGCATGGCGGCTGCCCGCAGCATGGCCCCCTCCCACAGCATGGCGACCTCCCGCCAAGGTGGGTAGAATACGCGCCCTCACTCACCGACCCAGGGTATTCATGAATCTTCGACTTCTCGCGCTGCTGATCTTTTTCGCTGCTTCAGAGGCCCATGCACAGCAA
>CAZHLE010000217.1:0-3390 GCA_964533065.1 uncultured Woeseiaceae bacterium
CGCAGCGCTGCAAGGAAGCGTACAAGGACGTGCCGGTAATACTCGGTGGCATCGAGGCGTCACTGCGCCGGATTGCACATTTCGATTACTGGCAGGGCAGTGTGCGCCGCTCCATCCTGCTCGATGCGAGTGCCGACATGCTGGTCTACGGCAATGCCGAGCGCGCCATCGCCGAGCTGTCGCATCGCCTCGCGCGCGGTGAGCGCGTCGATGAAATTACCGATGTACGCGGTACTGCATTTGTTCGCAACGATACACCCGAGGGCTGGTGGGAAATCGACTCGACGCGTATCGACAGGCCGGGGCGCATCGACCAGATCGTCAGCCCCTACGTGAACACGCAGGACAGCGAGGCCTGTGCGAGCAAACAAGCGGACGGCCCCGAGAGTGACGACGCTAAGGTACTGCGCTTCGTTCCTGATGCGCGACGTAATCGTGAGCGTACGGTGATTCGCCTGCCGTCGTTTGAAAAGGCGCGCAACGATGCCGTGCTCTATGCGCACGCGAATCGCGTGCTGCACCTCGAGACCAACCCGGGCAACGCGCGCGCGCTGGTACAGGCGCATGGCGATCGCGATCTCTGGCTGAATCCACCCGCATTGCCACTGACCACCGAAGAAATGGATTACGTTTTCGGCATGCCGTTTACGCGCGTGCCGCACACGAGCTATGCCGATGCGCGCATTCCCGCCTACGAGATGATTCGTTTCTCGGTCAACATCATGCGCGGTTGTTTCGGCGGCTGTACTTTCTGCTCGATCACGGAGCACGAAGGCAGGATCATCCAGAATCGTTCCGAGGAATCGATTCTCGAAGAGATCGAAAAAATTCGCGACACGGTGCCCGGTTTCACGGGAGTCATTTCGGACCTCGGCGGGCCGACGGCAAACATGTATCGGCTCGCCTGCAAGAGCCGCGAGATCGAAGCGGCGTGCCGGCTGCCGAGCTGCGTGTTCCCGGGTATCTGTAGCAACCTGAACACCGATCATTCGTCGTTAACGGCGCTGTATCGCAAAGCACGCAAGTTGCCGGGTGTAAAGAAAGTATTGATCGCCTCGGGCCTGCGCTACGACCTCGCGGTCGAGGATCCGGAGTATGTGAAGGAACTCGTGACGCATCATGTCGGCGGTTATCTGAAGATCGCACCTGAGCACACGGAGAAAGGCCCGCTCGACAAGATGATGAAGCCCGGCATCGGTGCCTATGACAAGTTTAAGGAGTTGTTCGAGAAGTTTTCGAAAGAGGCGGGCAAGGAGCAGTACCTGATCCCGTACTTTATCGCGGCACACCCGGGCACGACCGACGAGGACATGGTCAACCTGGCGCTGTGGCTGAAGAAAAACAATTTCCGCGCTGACCAGGTGCAGGCGTTTTACCCGTCGCCGATGGCGACCGCGACGGCGATGTATCACTCGGGCAAGAATCCCTTGCGCAAGGTCACTTATAAAAGTGACGGTGTCGAGATCGTCAAGAGCCCGGAGCAGCGGCGCCTGCACAAAGCCTTGTTACGTTACCATGACCCGAAGAACTGGCCGGTTATCCGTGCGGCACTAATGGATTTGAATCTTGGTCACCTGATAGGATCTGGCGATGGCAAACTGGTGCCGAAGGACCAGCCACCTGATGCAAAAACCACTACATCGCCACGCCGGAAAAATACCGCCGCGGCACATGCAAAGCGCATCAAGAAAGGCAAGGCTTTGACCCAACACACAGGCCTGCCGCCGCGGGCGGATCATTAAAACCTTTGGGCTGTTAGAACGCTTCGCCAACGACATAGCTCGGGATCGATTGATGTTCGCGTATGTCGGGTGCGATGCCGGGACGGGTATCGGTGGAACTCTCCTGCGGAAGTTCGTCGGCAGGCAACGCGCTGCCTGACAAGACAAGCACAGCGAGCAGAATAGCTCGCATCAAAAGGACCAGCCGACGGACGTCACGATGCCGTAATCAGTGGTGGACAGACTGCCGGAGGGCGGATCACTGTCGTAAGTTTTGTAACAACTAAGGTCCCAGTACAGGTCCTTGATGAATTCCCATTTCAGGCTGATATCGAACTGCGCGCGCAAACGGCCAGCGTCCGTAATGCTCGGGAATGTCGAGAGAGTTGTAGTCAGCGACGTCCCCTAGGATTTGAGTAGTGCTGGCAATTAGAGTCCAATTCCCTGAGGAGGGAGATTGGACGTGAAAAAGCGATTTAGCGAAGAACAGATTATTGGCTTTTTGCGGGAAGCCGAGGCTGGCCTCTGGTTGTTCGGCGACAACGATGAATTCGTCGGTCAGACACGCGAGCAGGATCCGATCGTGTCGACCGAAGTGCATCTCATCAAACTCATAACGCCGCGCGCATGGATGCAACACTGTTCCTGGCGCTCAAAGGCGGACACGCGTTGCGCGGCGGCTTCAGCACCGGTGTGGTTACCAAATCCGGTGGTGACTTCGAAATGCTCAATATCAGCTACGTGTACGCGTGGTAGCGCGGCTAGCTAGGCCATTCGCCTGGCTTCCTTCTTGGCCTTTTTCGCCGCTTTCTTTTCCTTCGGGCTTAGCAACGCCTTTTTCCTGGTTTCTTTCACCGTATTACGTTCTTTGGACATAGTGGCCGCCTCCTGATAGAACAACCGGGTCGAATTATATCATTGGCGCGAGTTGTGGAGATTTGGCCATGACATTTTCCCTGATCGGTCCGGAACAGGATTTTTCACTCTGGTCGATCATGATCGGCCTGCCGCGGCCGGCGATGCGATTGCGGGCTGGATGAACACGCCGCAATACTCGATCATCGTCACAACGGCGCTGACGCTGCTGGTCGCGACGATGTTTGCGAAACCATTGCGAAACCTCTCCGCGGCACCTTTGTCGGCATCAGCGTGGTCGAGTGGTTGCGAACCTAGACGAGCGGGGCCACCATGCGCTTAAACAATCAGGATAAAAACCATGCGCATTGATGCAATCGCCATTGGCAGGAATCCGCCGCACGATATCAACGTCATCGTTGAGATCCCGGTTGGTGGCCAGCCGATCAAGTATGAACTTGACAAGGAAGCCGGCGTGCTGGTGGTCGACCGTTTCCTTTACACGCCGATGTCGTATCCGGGTAATTACGGATTTGTGCCGCATACCCTGTCGGACGACGGCGATCCGATCGATGTGCTGATCTGCAACACGCGACAACTGGTACCCGGCTGTGTGATCAACGTGCGCCCGGTTGGCGTGCTGGTCATGGAGGACAATGCGGGGCAGGACGAGAAAATCATCGCCGTCCCGTCGCCGCACCTGACCAAGCGCTACGAGGGCGTCAACAACTTCTCGGACCTGCCGGAAATCACGCTGCAGCAGATCCAGCATTTCTTCGAGCACTACAAGGACCTTGAGCCTGGAAAATGGGTG
>CAZHLE010000218.1:0-3367 GCA_964533065.1 uncultured Woeseiaceae bacterium
AACCGATGCGCAACCTTAGCCGAGGAGCGCACCGGTGAGTCGAGGTCTTACAAGCGTTGTCCATCAAATCCACAGGCCGGCACGGCGTCGAAGCGGTTCACGTCGTGCGGCGTGTCATCATCGAGATTGCCGGCGGCATCGTAGCGGGCAAGGCAGCGCGGGCCGTGGAACACGGCGTAGCGGCCGTCGGGATAGTGGTGGACCCGCACCCTGGCGCGGACATAGTGCGCTCTCACGGGACTTTCCGGGATCTGCAGCCGCAGCCGGCCGTAGTGAACCGTGTTGTCATTACCCACGATCCGCTCCTCCTGAATGCACAGGATGTCCGGCAGAATCAGGGGATCGACAGCAACGAAGGCCGAACCCTCATGCTCGGCCGCCTGGGCGAAGCGGGCGTTGTGTGCCGGCAGATAGACCTCTTTGAGGAACCGGTTGGCGGCCTCGACGTCGGCGATGCCGGCCAGCGCCAGTTCCTTCGGCAGGCGATCCTGCAGGGTGCGGAAGACCCGCTCGCAGCGGCCGCGCGCCTCCGGCGAATAGGCGGCGATATGCTCGATACCGAGTTGCGCCAGCGCCCGGCCGACCTGGGTGAGCCGGCTGCGCGACACCTTGCCGTCGGCTGTCGGCGTATGGAAATAGTGGCTGCCGCGATCGGTGTAGAGGCTGCACGGCAGCCCCAGCCGGCTGAAAACCTCGATCAGCGCGCAGAACGTCGACGCCGTGCCCTCCTCCTCGACGAGGAACGCCGAATAGAGATCGCTCGTCGCATCGTCGAGCGTGATCACCAGGTCAGACGCACACTCCAGCGCCGGAATCCAGCGATGCTTGGACGCGTCCTGATGCAACATCATGCCGACCAGCGGCCGCCTCGGCCGCTTGCGCCGATGCGCACCCCGCCGCGGCGCCGTCCGCACCAGACCGCGGCCGTGCAAAAACGTCTTGGTCCACGTGTAGCCCCACCGGAAACCGTGGCCGCGCACCAGGTGCTCGTGGAAGTGCTTCACCGTGAACCCCTCGTAACGCTCCCGATAGAGCCGCTCGACCTCGTCCGCTTCATCCACCGGCACCCGCCTGGCCGATACCTTGCCGAGCCGGCGGTCGTGCAGACCGTCCTCGCCCTCGGCCTCAAACCGCTGACACCAGCGCCGGAACGTCCGTTCGCTCACACCAAGCAGCTCCGCCGCCTCCAGCCGGCTCAGCTCGCGCCGCTCGCAGCGGCCAAACACGTCGCGAAACTTCATCAGGCGCACACCCTCAAAAACATCGATCCGTCTCATCACCGCTCCCTCCTGCCGGAGCGGTTCTAGACCGGACAGATCGTGTGCTACCTATCCCGGACAGATCGTGTGCTACCTACAATCCGCGACAACTGGCTGTCGAACCGCGTCTTTCAGTCGTACGATGAAATCCTCGACCACGCCTGTGCGCCGCTTGAAACCGGATCGTCGACCAGGCCCTGGCGCATCATGACCATCGGCCTGCGAGACTGAGCCCATGGGTTCTGATCAGCGGGAGTTGGTATGAGGCGTCCCCGAGTGAGCGACGGGGGTCAGAAAAGAGTTTCTCTGGAGGTGATACGATTCACTAGTGAGAGGCCGACTTGGTCGATAGTCTGTTCGAACTTTCGTAACACATGACAATATCGGTCTTTGAAAGTCTCAATGCTTCCTGCATTAAGATTCTCTTCGATAACTGCGCGCGGACCCTTGGCTTCAAAATCATCAAGAGAGCACGACGGAATGCCGTGATAAGCGGCAAGCTCTTGCACTCGTGCATCGGCATATAAAATCAGTGCTGGAACACCAACTTGGAGGGCAGCAACTCCGCAGTGTATACGATCACCAACATAAACATCGAACTGCGCGCAGGCCTGCCGCCAAGATGACGATTCGCTGAACGAGTAATATCTGTCAAATGGTGGCTGATAGCACATACGTTTTTCTATGTAGGGAGCGATGACTCCACGCTCTAAGGTTTGTGTAGCTTCATCATAAATATTGCAGTAAAGCAATTCCTTAAAATGAGCAACCTCACCTTGAAAAACGTAAGATGGTGAAATTGCACGAAAGCCACGCATGAGCTTGTGGCCCCGGCTGTCTTGCTGGTTCGTCATCGCCAAATGACCGGCCGTAATGAAACGGGCTGGCTGAACTGGTGCTGCAACAGACATAATATTTTTAGGATAGGCAAACATGCTCGGGCAACCGAGTGCTTTTGCATTCTTGATCCCGATTGTTTTCAGCCACGCGAGTGTGGTTTCGCCCCGAACGCCAAATATTGTGGATTTATCGTCAAGTGCTCGCAGGAGATCTAGGATGTCTGGCATCAGCGCCTTTTCGTCTCCATCAGGCAGTGCGTTTTGTATACCTAAACCAAAGCAGTACACAGGAATTCGGATGTTTCTGATCAATTCACCCATGCCGGGTTCGGATGCGTCCGGACGCAACATGTTTGACATTGTTAGGACTAAGCCGTCAAAGTTCCTGTCAAGAAGCGCCGCCGCTGATGTAGCACTCCCCACCTTGTTCATCAGGCGGAAGAGATTTATCTGACTAGAGTTGGCACGGTCGCATTCCATCATCTGAATCATCGCCATGCGATGTATCATGTTGCCAAGATTTCCAACGTAATTGCGTGCTTCCAAATGTTCACGCAAAGTCGCTCCATTGCTCATTGGCATCCCTGATTGGAAAGGAACGCCGTTTTCTGGCATTGTAACGGCTTGACCTTGACGAAAGAACGCGATACGCGGAAGGAGCTTGTTCTTTGACAACTTCAATTCTCCAGTTCGTGTCCCATGAAGTGGCGTAGCTGGCGGAGGCCAGCGTGATCTCCGGCGGGGCCGGGATCAACCTTCGACGTGGGCGAGGCTAACGATGGCATGATCGCTGACGCTGGCGACGCTTTCCAGCGTCACGTAGCGGTCGCACTGCAGCACGGCCCACTCGACGTTCTGATCGAGCAGGCTCGCGCCGAAGAGGCGCCTGATGGCGGCCTCGTTGGCGTTGAACGGAACGGCTCCGCCGTAGGGAATGGCGGGATCGCCTGAGCGACCGTGGTGAAGGTATTGTCTGCGTTGAGACGGGGTAGTCCTGTCGTCAAGGAGCAAGGAGCAGGCGATGACACCATTGCGGAGGCGAATGATCGAGAAGATGACGCTGGCCGGCTTGGCCGCCAAGACACGTCAATGGCAAGCGCTTCGAACAGCAAGGTGAAGCCGCTGCCATCGCACGCCCACGGCATCGACACCCGTTTGACCCTGCAGCCCGGACACCTCACCCGAGGCACGCGGGCATGCAGGTAGGCTTCGTGCTGGAAGAAACTGCGATGTCACCACGTCATCTCCTTGGTGTCGTAGGCGGGGCAG
>CAZHLE010000219.1:0-937 GCA_964533065.1 uncultured Woeseiaceae bacterium
AGCTGGTGCAGCGCTTTGGGGAACGCGGCTTTGACTACGCCGGTAATTCCCGCGTCGACCGGGCCGTTTGGAAGCGCGCCCGCGAGGCGATTCTGGTGAATCCCGACTCCGGGGTTCGCAATTCGCTGCCCGAAAGCATATCGGTCGACCGGGTATTCGATGACCGGTTGCCGCAGTGGTCCGCATACCTTCGCGCCATGCGTCCGCAGCAATGGCTCAAAAACCTGTTGCTGTTCGTGCCGCTGCTCCTCGCCCACCAGGTTCAGGATGCGGATCAGTTGCTCCGCGTTATGATTGCGTTCCTGGCCTTCAGCCTGTGCGCTTCCAGCGTTTACCTGCTGAACGACCTGGTAGATCTCGCTGCGGACCGATCTCACCCGTCGAAGCGCGAGCGGCCGTTCGCGTCCGGCAGGATACCCATTCTCGGCGGGGCTATTCTTATCCCAGTGCTCCTGCTGGTGGCTGCCGCAGCCAGCCTGCTGTTGCCGGTGGAATTCCAGCTGACGCTACTTGCCTATTTCCTGATCACGCTCGCCTATTCGCTGCGACTCAAGCGAGTGGCCATCATGGACGTGCTGGTGCTGGCCGGACTTTATACGATGAGAATCATCGCTGGCGCTGCCGCGATATTGGTCGAGCCGTCGTTCTGGATCCTGGCGTTTTCGATGTTCCTGTTCCTGAGCCTGGCGCTGGTCAAGCGCTTCGCGGAGCTGTCACGGCTCGCCGGTGCCGATGTCGTGAAGGGCCGAGGCTACCGGCCGGTGGACCTCGAAACGCTGGCGCAATTCGGTGTATCGAGTGCTTTCGTTGCAATTCTGGTACTTGCGCTCTACATCGACAGCGAAGCCGTTGAGGGGTTGTACAAGTATCCGCAAATTGTCTGGGGTTTGTGCCCGATCGCGTTATACATTATCGGTCGAATCTGGTGGCTCGCGCG
>CAZHLE010000219.1:947-3365 GCA_964533065.1 uncultured Woeseiaceae bacterium
TCGTGTTCGTGGCCCGTGACCGGCGCAGCCAGGTTTTTGTCGCTCTCGGGGCCTTCATCCTGTGGCTGGCCGCCTGAGCATCTCCTGATGGCACTATTGAAGATCGCCATCGTTGCCCCGAAGATTTATCCGGCGTTGAAGCCGTCGGTCAACTCAACCTATGGGGGTGCCGAAATCGCCCTGAGCGTCGTCGCGCGAGAACTCGCGCATCGCGACCACATAAAGGTGTGTGTTCTCGCCGGGGACTATGGACAGCCAGCAGTCGAAACGATCGACGGCATCGAAATCCATCGCGCGCTCAAGGCCGGTGCCAGCCCGGCTACCAACGGATTGCGCCTGGTCACGGCCATCCGGAAAGTGGCAGCGGATATTTACGTGCAGCGCACGTTAACCGTCGCATCCTTCGTCATTGCACTGGCCTGCAGGCTCCGCCGCAGCCATTTCATCTATTGGGTCGCGCACGACCATGAAACCGATGGCGGGCACCCGCTGTACCGTCGCATTGCAACCCGCCTACTGGTACACGGCATGTACCGTCTGGCTTCCTACGTGATTGTCCAGAACGATTACGAATGCCGCCAGCTTCGGCAACGCTTTCCCAATGTCCGCTGCTCGATTATCAAGAAAGGCATGAAAATTCCCGCACCCGCGGAACCGACCCGGGAGATATACGACGGCGTGTGGGTAGGCCGCTGTGACGAATGGAAGAATCCCGAGGCCTTCATCGAACTTGCGCGGGCCTTCCCGGACAAGCGATTCCTGATGATCTTGCCGCCTGCGCTGGGTAAGGAGCGCCACCACGCGAATATCCTGCAGATCGCTGCGACCTGCGCCAACCTCGAAGTTCGGGGTCGAACCAGAAACCAGGAGGTTCTCGAACTCGTCGCGAAGAGCCGCGTTTATTGCATGACCAGCGTGCAGGAAGGCGACTGGCCGGTCGTCGTGCTCGAGGCAGCGTCGTTGACGAAACCGATTCTCTCACTGCACCTGAACTATGGCGATTTGATAAGCCAATACGGAGGCGGCGTGTTCTGCGATGGAAATGTGTCGTCGTTCTCGGACAACTTCCAGGAACTCATGCAGAATGATGCGCGTCGTCTGGAGATGGGGCGCAACGCCCATCGCTACGTGAGCGACGTGCATGACCTGGACAAACAGACGGCCAAACTGGTGAAGATATTCGATGAGCTTGCCTGACCCCGACATTCCCGGCCGGGATCCCGCAAGAAAACGCGTTTGCCTCATCACCAGCATTTTCCACGGTTTCGGCAAGATCGGCGGATTCGGTACGATGGCCAAATCGCTGGCCATGGTCCTCACCGATGCCGGCTACCAGGTCATTGTTGCCGCACCACGCCGCAAAGGTCAGGCCCGCGTCACAAACGTGCGCGGCTTTACCGTGCTCGGGCTGACGCTCAGGGAACTGGTCGATCCCCGGTTTTACGCCGCGGTGGACGCCGACCTTTATCACAGCCAGAGCCCTAACCTCATGTCCGCTGCTGCGATGCGCGCGCGCCCGGAGGCGAGGCACATTATTACCTGCCGTGATCCGCGCACCCTTGCAGACTGGTTCATCGAGATCCGTGACGCCACGTGGAAAAGAAAGCTGCGCAACGTCGCTCTCATGCTGTTCGAAGAAGGGCCGATCGTATCCAGGGCTATTCGTAAAGCCGACACGGTCGCCTTTGCGGCAAGATTCCTCGAGCAGAAAATCAACGACATGTACCGGCCCGGAAAGCCCCTGCGGTTCCTGCCAAACATCGAAGATGTCCCGGCATCCATTCCGGAAAAATCGCTCACCCCCACGGTCTGTTGGGTCGGGCGCTTCGACCGGCGCAAGCGGCCAGAGTTATACATCGAGCTGGCCAGGAAATTTCCGGAGGTCAGTTTCCTGATGGTCGGCCGTGCCGAGGACGCCGCCTGGCAGGCGCAACTCGAGGACATGGCGGCGCCGCTTCACAACTTGAATCTGCCCGGCTACCTCGATAAGTTCGACGATTCACAGTTTTACGATGTTTACGACGCCTCCTGGGTTTTTGTCAACACTGCTTCACGCGAGGCCCATCCGTTGACATTTTTCGAAGCGGCGGGCCGCGGTTGCGCGATACTGAGCTATGTGAATCCCGATGATTTCGCCTCGGGGTTCGGCTACTGGGCCGAGGCTGAGGATTTTGCAAAGGGACTGGAATGGTTGCTCGAGGGCGACCGCTGGCGCGATCAGGGCACCAAGGCCCATCAATACGTCAGGGAACACTATCGTTACGAGGTTGCGGCCGACGCTCATCTGAAGTTGTATGCCGAACTCCTGCCACAAGTAAGGTTCGGAAATGTATGAAATACTTTGGTTCTTGCGCCTGTGGCGAAATCCTCGGCTAACGCAGCAGGCACTTTCTGCACTGCAGGCACGGCGGCTTCGCC
>CAZHLE010000220.1:0-3351 GCA_964533065.1 uncultured Woeseiaceae bacterium
CCAACGCCGGAGTGCTTTCGAGACCTGTGATTTCGCCCCACATCTCGAACTCCTCTTCGGTGGCTAACGCCAGCCAGTCGTTGCTCTGTTCGATATTGTTGAGCAGCGAATCAAACTCCAGCTTGCGATCGACCATACCGTCAATGTCGGCCCGGTTGAGTGTTTCTTCGACGCGTGGCAGGCGTTCTTCGTACGCGACAAGCCTGGTATCGAGCATATTGCCGTATACATCGACGCTCTGTTGCCAGGTATCGAGATTTCCGTGCAGGTAGCTGAGGTCGCGATAATTTTTCAGGCCTTCCTGGAACTCATGCGTTGCCAGGAGATGGTATAGATAACGTGACTCCGGGCCTTCCGGCAGCTCATCGACCCGCCAGTACCAGCCCGTGCTGTCAAGCGGCCCATTGCTCAGCAGGCGTTCGAACATATCACCGGACTCGATGAAGCCGATGGTTCGATCGATGCGATTGGTCTCTTCGTAAAACGCCTCGATTGCGTTCAGATAGTGATCCGCGGCCTGGCTGATTGACTCAAGTTTGGCCAATGCGTACGGAATCGCGAGCATGGACTCCTGCACCGCGGGATCGAGCAAATCACGGCCGCGCAACTCCATCCACGGCACGAGCGCACGTTGATAGTTATCCATCTCCGCATCGGCCCAGCCAACGCCGAGCAACGCCTTATTGGAAAATGGCCCTTCGAGTCGTACGCGCTGCAATGGCGCCTTCGCCTGGGCGGGCTTGTTATCCTGCAGTAGTGAATAACCGAGCACCAGGTTCGCTTTATCCCTGAGTGACGTCAGTTCTTCATTGAATGGATCGATGCTGCCGAGTTCCTCAAGGATGCCCGCGGCACTGTCAATATTGCCATTGCGCACGAGCGCCACTCCAAGATTGAACCTGGCGTAACTCGCCCATTCTGTCTTGCCCTTCCAGCGCGCGAGTTCCGCTACAGCCTCGCCATAGCGGCCGCTGTCTATCAATATCTGCGCGTGCAGCATGTCCGCTTCATAGCGCAGATTGTCGGGCAGCTTCTCGCTCAATTGTTCGAGCGCGAATTCTGACTTGTCCAGGTAGCCGCGCTGCTTCCATATCTTGGCCAGAAAAAACCAGGTACGGTCGCGGATCTCCGGGCGCACATTGGCTGCCAGCAGGCGTTCAAATATGTCTGCCGCTTCGAGGTGGTGGCCGTAGGACAAGTACATGCCACCGAGCAGCAGGTCCGACTGATCGATATGTTCGGTCAGCTGTTGCTGCTCTTGCGCAGCAAGCAAATGTACGATCGCCGGAAAGTAGTCTTCCTGGTAAAAGTAAAAAAGCACTTCGCCGTACTGCGGATCGCGCACGACGATCGGTTCGGCGTCATTTCTGGCTGCGCTAACCGTCGCAACGGGTGCGAGCAGGAGCAGGCTGAATGCGACAAATATGCAGCGACGTTGCCGCAACGATCACTCCCATTCCTTGATGACGAACTCGGGCTGCAGCTTCTTGACGCGATCCGTAATTTCCAGTTCCAGGTACTTGGCCCCAATACCCTTGCTGAATGTCGTGGTCGCGCCGCGACGATAGTCGCGCGCCTGCGGGCCTTTGCCCGTGAATACGGCGATCAGCTCGTGGTCGCCGGTCTTGAGATTGGCCATATGCACGCGGTGTACGCCGCCGCGAATCAGTGCACCAACTTCACGTTCCGTGTACAGGTAGTTGGATACTTCCTTGCCGTTGATCTTGAGGTTGACGGAGTCCAGCTCGAAGTATTCGCCGACATCCATGGAAATAAAAAACGCTACCTGCGAATTGGCGGGAAACAGCAGCTCTTCCTCCAGCAGAAACAGATCCCGATTCAGGTCCAGCACTTCCTTTTTCAGGTCCTGAACGTCCTGGTCCAGGCTGCGAAACTTGTCGCGTGACGCTTCGTCTTCAGCACCGGCGGCGATGGATGCGGCCAGCGATGCATCGCCGTTAACCGATTCCACGTCCTGCGCGGTCGCCAGGCCGAAAATCAGCATCAGGCTGATGCCACAACTGATCAGTATTTGTCTTGTCACGTTCTGTTCTCCTGCAAACCCGATAGTTACCCGCTACTCCCGCAGCAATGTCCGAACATGATCCAGATAGTATTCTTCGTCCCCGGGTTTATATCCCTCGTGTATGAAGCGTACGTTACCCTCGCGATCGATGATCACGGTCACCGGCATCGCGTCCACGTCGTACAGTTTGCTGACTTCCTTACGGTCATCAAACAACACGGGGAAATTCACGCCGAGTTCGCTGGCCATGTCCATCGCCTTGCGCGGTTCGTCATCGATATTGACGCCGAGCAGCGTGAAGCCAACGCGTTCGTAACGCGTATACAGCTCGTCGAGCAGCGGCATTTCCTGGCGGCAGGGACCGCACCAGGTTGCCCAGAAATTGACCATGACAACGTTGCCGCGATACTCGGAGAGCCGCAGGTTTTCACCGCTGGAGCTTTTCAGAGCAAAGTCCGGAGCCGGTTGACCTGTCAGGTCGGATCCGGCCAGGCTGCTGGCCGCGAACGCGCAGAACACGAGGGCGATTAATCCATTCTTGATCTTCATTTTTTACCTTCCTTGCCGGGTTACCGGGAGTCCATCCATGGGGCAGCCGCCGCCCTTTCGGGCAGTCTTTCGAATGACGCCTTTACAGATCCGGCATGTTGACAGCCGAGGCCCTGTTGAGGCCGTGATGATCGTCACAAATGGCTGGTCTTGCCTAAACATAACGACGCTCCCCCGGCACGATTCCGGGCCCGCTATCCTGCCAGATTACGTTAAATCAATTTTTTGCCAGTGGTTTCCAGGGCCGCAAGCGCGGCCCGGAGACGAAGCCTATGATAGGCATATCTCGCTGAATTTAAAGTGAATATTCGTCTGCATTCGGCGACAGATCGAGTGTTTTTTTGCAACGCCCGGTCAGGGCTGCATCAGGCCATCCGAGAAATAAATCTGGCCCTTTTCATCGATAACAATCGCCTCATACCCGGGCAGGGTCGCTATCAGCCGGAGCCCCTTGTCGACCCCCAGCACGAACACCGAGGTGGACAACGCGTCAGTCATGACGCCGTCCGGGCCAATGACGGTCGCACTGTGCACGCCGCTGGCAGGATTGCCCGTGCTTGGGCTGATGATGTGATGATATCGAACGCCATCTTCGTCGAAGTAGCGCTCATAGTCGCCCGAGGTCGAAATGGCTTCGTCCTGCAAAGGCACCGTCATCGCGACCTTACCGTCCTCGCGCGGGTCGCGAATCCCGACCATCCAGGGCTGGCCGATGCGGTCGCCGAGCAGGCGCGAATCGCCTCCGGCTGTGACCACGGCATGTCGCACGCCGGCCG
>CAZHLE010000221.1:0-3345 GCA_964533065.1 uncultured Woeseiaceae bacterium
GACGGTTTGGCTTCTGGGACTGGGTGGGCGGGCGATATTCATTGTGGTCGGCCATAGGACTCTCGCTCGCGCTGGTGACGGGGATGAAGACCTTCCGCCGTCTGCTGGCCGGCGGCCGGACCATGGACCAGCATTTTCGCATCGCAAATCTTGATGAGAACATGCCCGTGACGCTGGCCTTGCTCGGTGTCTGGTACAACAATTTTTTCGGTGCCGAGTCGCAGGCCATTTTGCCCTACGACAATCGCCTCGAGCGATTCCCGGCCTACCTGCAGCAATTACAAATGGAGTCCAGCGGCAAAAGCGTGCGCGCCGATGGCAAGCCGGTGAAATGCGCTACCGGCATGGTGATCTGGGGCGAGAGCGGCAACAACGCGCAGCACTCGTTCTACCAGTTGCTGCACCAGGGGACGCGACTGGTGCCCGTGGATTTCCTGTTGTCGGAGTCATCGAAGCTCGCCACGGCCAATTGCGAGGCGCAGGCCGAGGCCTTGATGGATGGCACGACGGACCCGGACATCGAACCCTACCGCGTACACGCGGGCAACCGCCCCAGCAACACGATTCACTACAAGCAGCTCACGCCCGAGGTGCTCGGCCAGCTGATCGCGCTGTACGAGCACAAAGTGTTCGTCGAAGGCGTGATCTGGGGCATCAATTCGTTCGATCAGTGGGGCGTGGAGCTGGGGAAGAAGCTGGCTGCTGCTCGAATCATCCGAAAGGCTTAATGATTCAAGGCGGCAACGACCCGCCTCGGATCGTTTCGAATAGCGGTTAACAGGGCGGCGGCCGGGCCCATGGGACGGCGGCGGCCCTGCTCCCAGTTGCGCAAGGTACCGACCGAGATGTGAATCAAGCGAGCGAATTTTTCCTGGGAGAGTCCGACACTTTCGCGAATCTCTCGGATCAGGTCTGACGATAATTCAAAGCTTCGCGATGGCACGCGTTCACCGCGGACGATTTCTGCGGCCTGCGAAGCGCTTTCGATGAGTTTTCGGAATAGTTTGTCTTCCATCTTGTTCACTCTACTTTAGGTGTTGGACAACATTTGCGAGTTGACGTTTTTGCCTGGAGCTCAGGTCATCCACCGCTCGATGATCGTAGGCCAACAAAAAAATGATCTGGTCGTGCTTCGTGCGGTAGTAATAGATGACTCTCATACCGCCGCTCTTTCCGCCCTTGCGGCCAGATACGCGCCATCGAAGCTTGCGGCACCCCGCCGTACCCACAATGATGTCGCCGGCGGTCGGACAAATAAGCAAATATTCCTGCAGACGAAAGTAGTCTGCCTCCGCAAGTAACCCAGTGATCAGCTCGGTGAAAACAGGGGTCTCAACGAACGTCAACTTCACGTCAAGACACTACGCCAATAGCGTACATACGTCAACGGCGTAGTTATCGCGGCATCAATGTGATGCCACGTACATGGCTCGCGAACTTCCGTGGAACTCACGATCTGGCTCTCGTCATCGACGTACTTTAGGCCGTGTCCGATCCAGATGTTGCGAGCGAATCACATCAATTTATGCAGAAAAACCAAGCGCTTAATTGCGCTGTTTACACGAGAGTTTTTTGTATGGGCGCACTTCCTGCTCGATACGTTGCTGGCTGCGGTCCTTCGCAACTTCCAGGTCGTAACGGGTCTGAAGATTCATCCACGAATACGGCAAGGTGTTTGTCGAAGGCGTAATCTGGGGTATCAACTCCTTCGATCAGTTCGGCGTGGAACTCGGCAAGAAGCTCGCGGGCAGCATCCGCAAAAGCACGAATCCCTCAACGAAGTTCCTGTTCAGCAAGCTCTCGCCGTAGGAGGCCGCCTGTAGGAGGCCGCCACGCGGGCGACCTGCTACCATCCCAACTCATGCGTAACCTTACCCTCATTGCCCTGCTTGCCGTAAGCCAAACGGCCGTCGCCGGCCCCCTCATTGCGCCCGGCGACATGGCATTGCGCCACGATATCCAACGCCTTGCCGACGCCGGAATCATTACAGGCCCCACAACAACCTGGCCGCTGGCCTGGGGGCCGATTCTTGACG
The DNA here is from genome assembly GCA_964533065.1 of uncultured Woeseiaceae bacterium. Taxonomy (GTDB): domain Bacteria; phylum Pseudomonadota; class Gammaproteobacteria; order Steroidobacterales; family Woeseiaceae; genus UBA1847. The sequence continues at coordinate 2,037 of CAZHLE010000221.1, forward strand.
AGGTTCGAAATGCGGATGCGACGGTCCTGTCGCCGGCGATACTAGACGCCCTGACTCGTGTAAAAAAACGTGCCGACTGGGAGACGCGTTCCAATGAACTGGCCTTCAAGGCCAAAGCAGGGGTTGCCGACAACGCAACCCGAATCCGCTCGTTTCAGGACACACCGCGTGGCAAGGCCGAGGCCGCAGCCGGCGCCGGCTGGATTGGCGACAGATTTAGCGTGGATCTCAACGTCCAGTATGTCGACTCGGACCAGGATGACGACGAGGTTCGTTATGACGACAGCATGGTCGGCGTCGTGCTCGGCAACTACTCGGTGGCGGCGAGCACGATGCAGCGCTGGTGGGGTCCGGGCTGGGACGGCAGCCTGATTCTTTCGAACAACGCACGTCCGATACCGTCGCTCACCATCGACCGGGTTTTCACGGATGCATTTCAAACGAAATGGCTGAGTTGGCTGGGGCCCTGGGACCTGAATATCATGTTCGGCCAGATGGAGGAGGAACGTCACGTTCCCAACACGAAAATTTTCGGCATGCGCTTCAATTTCCGGCCGATTCCCTCTCTGGAAATCGGCTTGTCGCGCACTGCGCAATGGTGCGGTGACGGGCGCCCCTGTGATTTTGATACGTTCGTCGACTTGCTGCTGGGTAATGACAATCGCGGCAGCGATGGACTTGATGAGAGTACGGAACCCGGCAACCAGCTCGCAGGCGTGGATTTTCGCTGGAGCCTCGCGGGTTTCGATTGGCCAATGGCGATCTACGCGCAATTCATAGGCGAGGACGAGGCGGGCGGATTCCCGAGCCGCTATCTCGCACTCGGTGGCATGGATGCGAGCGGCCGGCTCGGCAGCCGCTGGTCGTGGCGTGGTTATGCCGAAGCGGCTTACACCAAGTGCAATTTCGACCAGTCCGACGAAGGCTTCAACTGCGCCTACAACCACAGCATTTACCAGACCGGTTACCGCTACCGCGGGCGCGCCGTGGGGCATGGTGCCGACAACGACACTTTAATAATGTCAGTCGGCGCGTTGCTGGTGGATAGCGCCGAAATCCAGTGGCAGGGGCTCCTCCGTTACGGCGAACTGAACCGGGGTGGGGCGCCGGATAACCGTAATACACTCACTCCGACTAAGCAGACCCTGTTGTCCTTCGACCTCGTGCACAGTCGCGCCTTTCGTTTCGGCGTGATCGAACTCGGCGTAGGGTTCGAGCAGCTCGATGACGAGGTCTCGGGCACGTCGGACAGTTCCGGCAGGGGCTATCTGCAATGGCGCAGCAGCTACTGATGACGCGCGCGGATCTG
>CAZHLE010000222.1:0-3295 GCA_964533065.1 uncultured Woeseiaceae bacterium
GAAGTAAAAAACGCCCCTTGACGGGTCGTTTTGTTGCAGATTGTAAGCCTGGCCTTAATGATGAGTTCACGCGGTGTCGCGGTAACGGTGATGTCTTTTGGCTCGAAACCGGCGAGCGCCACTTTCACCTCGAACTCGTCATCTTCCTCGACCAGTTCGGCGGTCGGCCAGCAGATCTCGCGCTCGGCCAACAACCAGTCCTCCAGATCGTTGCCGCCATTGAAGCCGCGATTGGCAAACAGGTTGAAGGCCCGGATGCGAATTTTTTCGGCGATCTCGTTGAATTCGTCGAAGATCGGCAATTTTCGATCTTCGATGGACGGTACTCTTGCTACGTTTAACTTGGACATCGGACACTCCTTCTAGCAGTCGTTTACAGTGGGACTAAATGAGCGCCGTTCCATATCGTGGTCGCACGTTGTTCCAGGTTTTTCTTAGGTGTTCTCCAATGTCGTTTCCAGCATACAGATTTACGGCCCATTCAGTATGCGACGAATCCTGCTCACTCTTATATAGGTACTCGCCTCAATCCTGTGGCGCGTCGTTGTGCCGCGGTTCAGGGGCATCGCTTGTCAAATGTCGGCAATTACCTATACAAGAACCGCGATACGGCCGGTAGCCTGAAGCTGAGAGCAGGGGCACGCCGCCGGCGTGCCGGAGGGTGTCATCGTGGTTACTTCCAAATCCGTGGAAATGGTCGAGCTGGATATCGGCAAACCGATCTGGGACCGGTGTTTCATGGTTGCGCCGCTGGTGCTGGTGGGCACGCGTGACGAGGACGGTTCGCTGGATCTCGCACCGAAGCACATGGCATTCCCGATGGGTTGGCAGAATTACTTCGGCTTTGTCTGCAGTCCGCGGCACCACACGCACAGCAACATCATGCGCAGTGGCGAATTTACCGTTAGCTATCCGAAGCCATCGCAGGTTCTGTATGCCAGCCTTGCGGCTTCGCCGCGTTGTGCGAGCGGGCCGAAAACCGTGCTGCAGGCCTTCGATACATTCCCGGCAAAAGTCATCGATGGCGAATTTATCGCTGATGCCAGTTTGTTTCTCGAGTGCCGCCACTACAAGACCGTTGACGGTTTCGGAGACAACTGCCTGATCACCGGCGCGGTCGTTGCGGCCTATGCTCATGCGGATTCCGTGCGTTCCTCCGAGCTGGACGACCAGGAACTGATTCACGATTCACCGCTGATGGCGTACTTGCCGCCCGGGCGTTTCGCAACGATAAGTCGATCCAATGCGTTCCCGTTTCCGGCCCACATGAAACGGTAGTGGCGTCATGACAGACGGAAGCGCCGACCGGATCCTCCGCCACGTCCGCGATCAGGGGCCGGCACTGGTCGAGCTGTTGCGGCACATGGTTGTGGCGGAGTCGCCGTCCTCGCGACCAGGCGACCATCGGCTGATGATTGCCGTACTGACAGAAGCGTTGTCGTCGATCGGCCTCAAAGTATCCACACCACACGGCGCCACGCCGCACCGGCACATCTATGCGCGCCGCAGTGATCGTAAAAAGGGATGCGGTGCACAACTCCTGCTCGGGCACTTCGATACCGTCTGGCCGCTTGGCACCGTGGCGAAACGCCCGTTCGCTGTCGAGGGCAATGTCATTCGTGGCCCGGGCGTATTCGACATGAAAGGCGGCCTGGCGCAGATCGTCATCGCCCTGAAAACGCTCGGCGAGCTTGAACTCGAGATGCCGCTGGAACCGGTTGTGTTCGTCAATTCCGATGAGGAAATCGGCAGCCACACGTCGACTCGCTACGTCCGCGCACTTGCGCAACGCGTGTGCCGCGCGTTCGTGCTTGAGCCGGCCATGGGCGAGGAAGGAGCGATCAAGACCGAGCGCAAGGGTGTTGGCCGATTCACGATCACGCTGCACGGCAAGGCGGCGCACGCCGGGCTGGATCCGGAGGCCGGCGCGAGCGCGATCCTGGAGTTGTCACACGTCATCCAGAAGCTGTTCGCCCTGAACGACGTTCGCGCCGGCATTACCGTGAACGTCGGCACGGTCGACGGCGGCCTGCAGCCAAACGTTATCGCCCCACACAGCCAGGCGGTCGTCGACGTGCGGGTCCCGACCGTCGAGGACGGCAAGCGCATCGAAAAAGCAATTCACGGCTTGCAAGCGGTGACCTCCGGCGTGCGCATCACGGTCGAAGGCCGTATTGGCCGGCCTTCCATGGAACGGACGCCGCAAAACGTCGCCCTTTGGCAGCAGGCCGAACAGGCCGGTCGCGCACTCGGGCTCGAGCTCACACAGGGGCGCGCCGGTGGCGCATCCGACGGCAACACGACGAGCCAGTACACGGCCACGCTGGACGGGCTCGGCCCGGTCGGACACGGCGCGCATGCTGAACACGAATTCCTGTACATCGATCGCACATTGGAACGAACCGCGCTGCTCGCGATGCTGCTGGTCGCGCCACCGGTGGGGCAGGCGACATGACCATAACCACGCTCAGCTCACTCACTCGCATCTCCGATCTCGCCAGTGATCCGTATGAACTCGCACACCTCGGTCGTGAGCACTGGGCCAGCGGCGATTACGTCGCCGGCGAGGTGACCGGCGAGCCACACCGCGTGTACGGCATCGAACTTGTATCCGGGCGTGTCGTACAGGCGCTGCCCGGCGACTGCGTGATCGGTGCCTTCGGCAATCGTTCCGCAACGCTCGAAGGTGTCGGCAGCTGGCAGGACATTCGCGGCGACGACATGGACGCGATGACCAGCGCCGGACTGTTCGGCAAGGTGACGTCGATGTCGCTGCTGATCCCGGCAACGCTGAGGCTGTCGTACCGCGGCCACGTTGTACGGAACGGCAGGAAGGTCTGCATGGCGGATTTCGCGCTGCAGTCGGAAAACGACCGGTTTGCCGTGCCCACGGTGCTGATCGTTGGCACATCGATGTCGGCCGGCAAGACGACGACGGGCCGGCTGATCGTTCACGAACTGGAAAGCCTCGGCCGGAAGGTCGTGGGCGTCAAGCTGACCGGCGCCGGTCGCTATCGCGACATCTTGAGTTTTCGCGACGCGGGCGCGGCGGCGGTGTTTGACTTTGTCGACGCCGGGCTGCCATCGACGGTCGAACCGGAAGATGTTTTTCGCCGCGCGATCCGACCGCTACTGCATCACATCGACGGGCTGCGTCCCGACTTCGTCGTCGTCGAGGCCGGTGCGTCGCCGCTCGAGCCGTACAACGGCGCGGCGGCCATCGATGAGCTGGGCGACACGATTTGCTGCACGGTGCTTTGCGCCTCGGATCCGTACGCGGTCGTCGGCGTCGAGA
>CAZHLE010000223.1:0-3282 GCA_964533065.1 uncultured Woeseiaceae bacterium
CAAGGTCGCCAGAGGCAAAACAAATCAGGATGCGCGACTCTTTTGGCCGATTTCGCATCTAACGTGTCGAGATATGAGCAAATTTGCCGACATCCAGATTGACCCGGCGATCGTGCGCCGGGCGGCCGAGGGCGACATCCGGGCGCACGAAATCATTTACCGGGCGTTCGCGACACCTGTGTATTCGCTGTGCCTGCGATTTACGCGCGTGCCAGTGCACGCCGAGGACCTGGCACAGGAGACTTTCATCGAGATCATGCGATCGATTGCGAAATTCCGTGGCGAGGCGGCGTTGGGCAGCTGGATACGACGCATCGCTGTCTCCAAAGCGCTGATGTTTCTGCGCTCCGCCTGGACCGCGAGAAGCCAGGGTTTTGCTGCGGATTGGGATGAGACGACGCCTGGTGATGCGGCGAGTCACGGCATTTCCAGCCACCCGAATGATGCGCTGGATCTCGACGCAGCGCTGGCCAACCTGCCGGAAGTTAGTCGCACGATAGTCTGGCTGCACGATGTTGAAGGATTCACGCACAAGGAAATCGCCAGATTGATGGGCCGCACAGAGAGTTTTTCCAAATCACAGCTCTCGCGGGCCTACCAGCGACTGCGACCGATGCTGGCTCAACATGGTGACGAGGCGATGGCGGAAGACGCGGTGCTCGGAGGTATCCGGACATGACCGATTTGACGAAGGACGATGAAATGATTTACGGATTGACCGCCGACGAGCGGTACCTGTTGCAACAGGAGCTGAGTGCGCTGACGGACACCATGCCACCGCGTGTGGTCTGGGATCGCATTGTTCGGCAGGCAACGGCGGAAGGACTGATTCACGATCCTTTCGCACGGCGCCGATCGACATGGTTCGGCGGCTTCGCAATCGCCGCTGCGGTTGTGCTTGCTGTCATCGTGTTGCCAAAGATCCAGATCGGCGGAGATCCGGTGGCACTGCGATCCGTACCCCCGGCAACCGCAGGAATCGAACCGATTTCGGTTACGGCGCTGCAGGCGTTGATGGTGGAGTCGCGACAGCTGGAAAGCGAACTGCGTGCACTACCGGAAGAACCGCGGGTCATGCGTGCGAGCACGGTTGCGACGATGTCGGACATCGAAAGCACTGTCGCGGCGATCGACTTTCAATTGAATGATCCCAGCGTGCAGATGACGCCGGAGGAGCGAGAACTTTTCTGGCGCGAACGTGTGCGGCTCATGAAATCATTGATTCAGCTGCGTTATGCGCAAGCGCAGAGAACCGCCTATTAGTACAGGAGGGCGGTTACGCCCGACAGGAGCCTATTGAAATGAAAAGTTGGAAATTATTGGTAGCGCTGATTGCGGCGCTGGTGGTCACGCCCCATGCGGATGCCCAATCGGAGACGCCCGACAGTCGCACGATGCAAGCGAAAGATGCCGAGGTCGACCGGCGGCTGCACGAGGCCGAAAGGCAGATGGCAGAAGCCGCCCGGCTGGTCGCAGAACTGACGGCGAAGCGACTGCCGCATCGGGAAATGTTGCAACGAAGATTTGAAATTATTGGCGGCGGCGGTCCACGTCTGGGTGTGACTATTGGTGGTGAGGACGAAAATCCCGTCGAGGGCGTTGGCGTTCTGGGTGTGACACCGGGCAGCGCCGCAGAGGAAGCGGGACTACGCGCCGGCGACCTGATCACGTCGGTAAACGGCGAGACGATGGCCGGTGATAATGCCGACGATGCCGCGCAAAAATTACTCGATTTCATGGTCGGCGTTGAAGAAGGTGACAAGCTGACACTTGAATACTTTCGCGATGGCAAGTCCGGCAAGGTTGAAGTTGAGCCCCGGGCCATTGAGGCCCAGGTATTCGCCTTCGGGTTTGATGGCCGCGATTTCCGCGTGCCGGGCGCGGTGATCGCGCCCGGAGTTGTGGGCGGGCCGAACAAGACCATGTTTGAGTGGCATTCGCACGATGGCTGGGGCGACATGGAACTCATTGAGCTCAACGCCGGACTCGGCAAGTACTTCGGTACCGAGCAGGGTCTGCTTGTGGTCAATGCGCCGGAGTCGAAAGCGCTGCAACTCGAGGATGGCGATGTAATTCAGAAAATCGACGGTCGCGAGCCGACCTCGGTGCGCCATGCTCTGCGTATTCTGAGCTCTTACCAGTCCGGCGAAACGTTGCAGCTTGAGATCATGCGTGACAAAAAACGCCGCACCCTCGAGGTCGAGGTGCCGGATGGCATGAGCAGCGACCTGGTGCCAGAGGTAGCGCCCGCGGTTCGGCCCGCGCGCGTGCCGGCCCCTGTGCGGCCGACCACACCCGTCGAAAAGACCTGATAGGCGACGTCACCGCGTGTCGGCGCGCGTGGGTTTGCTACCATGCGCGCCCATGCGCATCGCTGATTTTGACTATCAACTGCCGAACGAGCTGATCGCTCGTTATCCGCCCGCCGAGCGGCGCGGCAGCCGCCTGCTCGAAGTTGCCGCGGGGCTGATCGACCGTCAGTTCGGTGAGCTGCCGGCCTTGCTGCGACTGAATGATCTGCTGGTATTCAATGATTCGCGTGTGATTCCAGCGCGCCTGCGCGGACGAAAGGAATCGGGCGGGCGTGTTGAAGTATTGATCGAACGGATCGAGTCCGAGTGCGTGGCGCTGGCTCACCTTCGGGCCAGCAAACCGACAAAGCCTGGCGGCAAGCTAATCTTTGGCGATGTCGATGCGCTCGTGCTGGGGCGCGAAGCTGCGCTCTATCGGCTCGAGTTCGCGACGTCGATCTGGTCGCTGCTTGAACGATGCGGCGAGGTTCCGCTACCACCGTACCTCTGCCGCGATGCGGAGCCCAGTGATCGCGAACGCTACCAGACAGTGTACGCGCGCGATCCCGGCGCGGTCGCGGCGCCGACAGCCGGTCTGCATTTTGATGAGGCCATGCTGGCCGAGACACTCGAAATGGGTGTGCGACACGCCGCGGTAACGCTGCATGTCGGCGCCGGCACTTTTCAGTCGCTGCGATCCGAACATGTCGCCGCGAATCGCCTGCACAGCGAGCGGGTCCGGCTCGGCCAGGACGTTTGCGACGCTGTCGCCGCGTGCCGGGCCGCTGGTGGCCGTGTGGTCGCCGTCGGTACGACGTCGGTGCGCGCGCTCGAGAGTGCTGCGGCAGGTGGTGAATTGAAACCCTTTCAGGGCGAGACCGATCTCTTTATCCTGCCTGGCTTCAAGTTTCGCTGCGTGGACGCCATGCTGACCAACTTTCATCTGCCGCAATCGTCGTTGCTGATGCTGGTTGCCGCTTTCGCAGGCACC
>CAZHLE010000224.1:0-3220 GCA_964533065.1 uncultured Woeseiaceae bacterium
CATCGCCCGGGTCATCGGCCCGGCGCGAGAATTCCACTTCCGTGGGAAGCCGCACACCCGAGCCACGAACGAGCGAGCAGGCGAAGCGCTGCGTGGTCTCCGTGTGCTTGGCCTTCGCCGGATCGTTGACCTCGATCGCCGCGATGTCGAACACGCGCAGGCTGCGCAGGAACGCGGCATCGTCAAGAATCTTGTAGCCGTTCTTTTTCAGGGTCGCGACGTTGCCGGCGACGACATCGATGTCCATGTCTTCCGAGTAGCGGGGACTGCGAAAGAAGAAGCGCAGGTTGATGCCGCCCTTCAGAACATAGAGATTGATATCCGAAATCTTCAACAGGCGATGCAGGAAGCCGAAGTGGAAGACTTCGCGAATCTGGACGTCGGAAAACATGCCTGATTATGCGTTTTTATTGTCGTTTCTGTCAATATACAAGCATTATTAAATCGGGCCGGAAGTAAGCGCTGGGCGTCAATCATGCCTATACGATCATGACGCGTGACGGGCTGGAAAAAGCACGTGCGGCTGAGCAGATAGAAACAAAAATCGTCCCATAGCGCCGCAATTGAACGTAATCTAATTGACAATCATTCGCATTTGGGTTTGAATACCGGCCAGGGATTTCAACCACGGACAGAGCCCCCGAATGTACGTCTGTATTTGCAAAGCGGTCACCGAGCGGGAGATACGTAAAGCCGCCGCGGCCGGTGCGGACAACCTGTTTGAGCTGCGCGAAATGCTTGGCGTCACTTCGGGCTGCGGGTCCTGTGCCGATCATGCCCAGACGGTGCTGGACGAGGCCAATAGTCGCCACGCGGTGCCCGCCCTGTATTTTCCATCTTCGGTCTGACCTCGCAAGCAATGCGATAAACTACCAGCCGGCTCATGCCGGTTTTATTTTTTTATAAGGATCCAATCGCATGAAAGGCGACTCGAAGGGCATTGCACACCTCAACAAGATTTTGAAAAACGAGCTCACGGCGATCAACCAGTATTTCCTGCACTCCCGCATGTACAAGGACTGGGGCTTGCACAAACTGGCAGACCACGAGCATGAAGAATCCATCGACGAGATGAAACACGCCGACCAGGTGATCGAGCGGGTGCTGTTCCTGGAAGGTCTGCCCAACCTGCAGGACCTCGGCAAGCTTCGCATCGGCGAGAATGTCGAGGAAATGCTGCGCTGCGACCTGGCACTCGAAATGGACGCCATACCGGACCTCAGGGAAGCCATCGCGTACTGCGAGCAGACGAGGGACTACGTCAGCCGCGAGTTGTTTGACAGCATCCTCGCGTCCGAAGAAGAGCATGTCGACTGGCTCGAAACGCAGCTAGGCCTGATCGAGAAAATGGGCCTTGAGAATTACGTGCAGTCACAGGCCTGAGGCCTGGTCGCCGGAGTCACATTTGCAGCAACCTCTAAAACGTTACCTCTGGGTCTGGGGCTTCTGGCTGCTGGCCTTTTACTCCACCTGGTCGTGGATTGTGCTCGGCGGGGGCCTGTGGGAGACAGTTAAGGCGCACTGGCCCATCGCGCTGTCCATGGCGCTGGGCAGTTTCGCGGCGGGCTCGACGCCCATGGGCGGGGGCACCGTCGGTTTTCCGGTGCTGGTACTGCTGTTCGACCTGCCGGCCACGCTGGGTCGCGATTTCAGTTTCGCGGTGCAGTCCATCGGCATGACCAGTGCCAGCATCTTCATCCTCGCCCGGCGCCAGCCGCTGGCATTCGCCGTACTCAAAGGCTCAATCCTCGGTTGCCTGCTGGCCCTGCCCGTGGGCGTGTTTCTGATCGCACCGCTTTTGCCGGATCTCTGGATCAAGGTCATCTTTGCGATAACCTGGGGTGGCTTCGGCCTGTTGCACCTGTACCGCATCCGCGAGATCGCCGGCCTTACCGGTATGATCGAGTTCGATGAGCGCTGGGATTTTCGTATCGGCCTGCTGCTCGGTGCCGTGTCCAGTGCGACGGTGGTGGCCGCCTCCGGCGTCGCTGTGGACATGGTCATTTACGCCGCGCTGGTGCTCATGTTCCGCGCCGACCTGAAGATCGCCATTCCGACCTCTGTGATCATCATGGCGTTTGCCTCGGTGTATGGCTCGGTGCTCAAGCTCTCGACCACGGGCATGCAGCCCGGAGTCTTCGAGCAATGGCTGGCCGCCGCGCCCGTAGTTGCTCTCGGCGCGCCGCTCGGCGTGTTCGTGGTGGAGCGCATCGGGCGAACGCCGATCCTGTTGTTCGTCGCTGCGCTTTGCGTCGGCCAGCTCGCCTGGACGCTGCAGCAAGAGCATGCCGCGCTGGGCCCCGGCGGTATCCTGTTGGCGCTCGGCGCGGTAGCGATCCTGCTCGCGGCCTTCGAAGGTTTGCGTCGCTACGGTGCCATGCTGGCGGGAGAACGAAGTCGCGACCGGCACCATCGCAGTCTCGGCATCGACGACGTGCAGCCGCACGTCGGCTCACGGCCACCGCCGGAGTAGCTCCGGGACGCGATTCTGTTAGCCTTTGATGTCCGGGATGGCCGTCAAGGGCCAATGGCAATCAACAGCGAGGTAACTATGTACAAGATATATGGCCGCAAGAATGCCGGTAATGTTTGCGTGCAGGTTCTGCTGGAAGAGGCCGGAGTGCCTTATGAAATGGTCTGGGTCGAGGACGTCAAGGCGCCCGAGTTTTTGAAAGTCAATCCGAACGGCAAGGTACCTGCCCTGCAACTGCCGGGCGGCCAGATCATTTACGAGTCGGCTGCCATGATGGCGTTCCTCGCCGAGACACTGCCCGCTGCCAGGATGACACCCAAGATCGGCACTGCAGAACACGCGTTGATGCTGCAGTGGCTCACAATGCTCTCCGCTGGCCTTTATGAATCAATCCTGCGTTACTTCTACTCGGAACGATACGGCGAGGCGGTCAGCGTGAAATCCAGGGCCAGCGAAGAAATCGATCGGCTTTATGGCGTCATGGAATCCGCGTTAGCCCAGAAAGCCCCCTACCTCTGTGGCAAACAGATCAGCGCTGCCGATGTTTATCTCGCGATGCTGGTGACCTGGTATGAGCCGGACACGAATGCCCTCGGCAAAAAGTTTCCCAAGATTCTCGCCCTCTACAAAATGGTCGCAGAGCGTCCGTCCTGGAAAAAGGTAGCGGCGGCCAACGCCGGCTAGCCGGTGTTGAAGTAAAAAACGCCCCTTGACGGGTCGTTTTGTTGCAGATTGTAAGCCTGGCCT
>CAZHLE010000225.1:0-3193 GCA_964533065.1 uncultured Woeseiaceae bacterium
ACCCCAGCCCAGTTCGCTGGGCTGCGTACTTTCGCTGATCAGGCCGTCGACGGACCAGGTGTTGACGAATTCGCCAAGGCGTTTGCGGGGCAGGGAAACCTGCGTATCGCGCTCTGAACAATGAATGCTCCTGACTCCGAGCCGCATGGACAACTGCGCCCACTCGGGCTGCGTTGCCGGAATTTCTGATTCGCCCAAGATGTCACGCGCAAGGTTGACCAGCCCCTGCTTGACCCAATGCGAAATCAGCCCGGGATTGGCACCATGCGTGAGCACTGCCGTGGCGCTTTGCGGAAATTTTTGCCGCAGTGCCAGCGCTGCTTCGCGCTGACCGTAGTTCGATCGTTGCGATGCCGACAGCGCCGGGTCCGTGTGCCCGCCCGGCCACGGTTCTATGCAGGTATCGAGATACAGAACGTCGCGTTCAGAGCAGAACTCGATTAACGCGGCGCTCGCCACATCGACCGAAAGATTGATCAGAAAATCGCCGCGAGCGAGACGCGCATCGAGAACGTCACGATAGTTTTCGCGCGTCAGGGGATTGATCTCGAATTTCACGCCAAAGGCGTCCGCCTCGTCGCGGCCGCGATCGTCCCCGGTAATAACCGAAATGCGGCTCGTCGGCACGTCGATATGGCGTAGTAGTATCGGCAGCAGGCCCTGCGCAACCGATCCGAAGCCAAGCAGGAGGATGTTGCCTTCAAACTTGAGGTATTTTTGCGTGGCCATGACGCCGGCCAGTCTAACGAATTTTCGTCGCTACTGGCTGACTGGTTTTTGCAAACCACGGGCAAGGTAAAACGCAAGCACCGCGCCGAGCACCTGCGCCAGTAAAAACATCGGCACATCGACCATGCGTATTCCCGAAAACGTGCCAGTCAGGGAACGCGCCAAAGTCACCGCCGGGTTGGCGAAGGAAGTCGAGGCCGTAAACCAGTAAGCGGCAGTTATGTAGAGGCCTACCGAGGCGGCGACCGCGGCCACACCTTGACGCAGTGTCGCGAGTATCGCTCCGACCAGGCCAAAGGCCGCTACCAGCTCGGAAAGAAATTGACCCTGGCCGGTTCTCGGTGATGTGTATTCACTGACCAGGGGTTGATCGAACATCGCGTGCGCCAGCAGGACGCCAATGACTGCACCGCCAAGCTGCGCGACAAGGTAATAAAACAACTGGCCACTGGAGATGTCTTTTCGCAAGTAGAAGACCAGGCTGACAACGGGATTGAAGTGCGCGCCGGACTCGCCGGCCAGTGCAAGAATCAGCACGACGAGGATCGCACCCGTCGCCAGCGAGTTGGCCAGCAACATGATGGCAGCATTACCGTCAGCCAGTGTCTGCGCCATTATCCCGGAGCCGACTACCGTGGCCAGCAGGATGGCCGTGCCAATCAGTTCGGCGACGAACGCCGTGCGCGTGGTCTTTCTCATTTGACTGCCGATATTCCTGAATCCTGATTTTTACTCAGGCGCGATCAAAATCCGCGTCTGAAAGACCCATGGTCGCATGTGCCGATGTCATGTCCCGACCCTCGTAAGTTGCCGGACCGCCCGTGCCAGCCGCGAAGAACGCGGTCACATGCGCGACCAGTTTGTCCGTGTCCGTGTCGGCAAAAAAATGAGCAATGGCCGTATTTTTTTGACATCTGGAAACGGTCCGCTGCGCTGATCCGGCGAAAACATATCACTTTTCGCAGCGGCAGTAGCTGCAATAATGGTGTGTAAATAATATTTGACATACGATGCCATTCTCTACTAAGCTCCGATGTCAAGAATATTTGACATTGGAGTACGTTGATGGCATTTCGCGAAAAGTCCGCATGGATCATGTTTGTTGCCTTACTGATCGCAGGCACCTGTTATTTCGCATCGGTCGCGTCAATCTGGCAGCACACGGGGCTGCTGGAAGCGACGTTGCCGCTGCTGGTCGTCTACACCGTCGCAATTGTCGTGCTGTCAATTGTCGGCCACGTCGCTATTGCAGTATTCGCGCCGAAGGACGCGAATTCGCCGGCCGATGAGCGGGAGCGACTGATCATTATCCGGGCCGGCCACTACTCATCCTACGTGCTCGCCTTTGGCCTGATCACTTCGCTGGGGTATTACCTCGTGCTGCGCGATGGCGACCTGTTGTTTTATGCCGCTTTCGCGAGTCTCATGCTGGCCCAGGTCACGGAATACGCATTGACAATATTCCTGTACCGGACGACCTAGCCCATGGCACGCCGACCACCAATCAGCAACCGCGTTCGCGAGCTGCGGGAGCAATTCGGGGCGATGACGCAGGCCGAACTCGGCGATGCCGTCGGCGTTACACGGCAGACGATTATCGCCATTGAGCAGAATCGCTACTCGCCCTCGCTCGAAACCGCGTTCAGGATTGCGCAGGTTTTCGGTCTCGGCCTCGAAGGTGTATTTACCTGGAATGGCAAATGACTTGGGCGCTAAATCCGGTATTATTCGCTGCAGACAAAGCAACCGGCAGAACCCGCATGTCAAACAGAACCGAAGCTCTGGCGCCAAAGACGGGCGTTGCGCGCGTCATTCGAGAACTCCGTTACCACGAAGCATCGCGCCAGATCCTGGGCATGGCTCTCACGGTCTGGTTCGCCTGGATTGCGCAACCGGTTGCCTGGCTCTACTGGGCCGGTGCCGTGCTTTTCATCGTCGGCACCGTGATCCGGCTCTGGGCATCGGGCGTGATCGCGAAAAACAAGCAACTTGCAACCAGCGGCCCGTACGTCTACGTGCGACACCCGCTGTACGTCGGCAATATATTGATTTTATTTGGCTTTGCGGCCGCTTCTTACGTCTGGTGGACGCCGCTCACCACCCTGGTATTCCTGTTCTTTTATTACCCGCCGGCGATCGAGTACGAGGAGCGCAAGTTGCGCCAGATTTTTGGCGGTGCCTGGGACGACTACGTGCGCGGCACCAAGGCCTTGGTGCCGACCTTCAGCAATCGGCCAGGCAATGGCGGCGACACCTGGTCGTTCAAGAAAAGCCTGCTCGTGAACTGGGAACCGATCATCGCCATATTCCTGCTCGGGTGGTTTGTTTTTATCTATTTCCGGCTGTGAACACTGCGGATATCGACGAGACTGCGATAGCCAGTATCGTTGCGCAGGGCGATCGTATCGAGGGCCCGGGCAACCAGGGACGTATTCACGTCGGCAGGGTCGGCGACCAGCGCGTG
>CAZHLE010000226.1:0-1647 GCA_964533065.1 uncultured Woeseiaceae bacterium
AAAGGCTCGCAACGTGACCGTGCTGTTCGTCGTAAATTCGCGAACACAGGTCGGCCCCGCTTCAGACTGCGTGCTGCATCCCGTCACTTCCGGCTCGTAGGTCACAACCCCGTCGCCGTTGCGAGGAGTGGTCAATTGCAGCGTCAGCAGTTTGCCGGAGCCAGGTGGACCAGCAATAACCGAGTACAAAGAGAAGCCGGTAACCGGGCCGCTTACCTGATTTAGTGCAGCATCGAGAGTCGCACCCGGTACCGGTACCCAGTCGCTACCGTCGAAGCGGGCAAGCGTCAGGTTTGATTCGTCACCGCCGGGCAGTGTGTCCGGGTCGTAGCCGATCGTGATCGTCGCTGCACTGCTGAACGTCGTGCCATCCGGGCCGAAGTCGTAGCCCTTGCCAATGGCGTCGCCCGGTGGTGCGGGATCTTCGTCGATGGTTATGGCGACGTCTGCACTGAGTGCGCCCGCCGGAATCGTGATTGTTGCGTTGCCGTCTGCGCTGCGCGCCGTGCCACCCGCCGCGCCGAACTGGCCTTGCACGATTCGAAACACTTCGCCCTGCGCCGAGAGCGCGTACAACTCGCCGCGAGCGTCTTCGCCGAAGCTGGTGAAATTTCTGATGCCTCCTGCCACCTCAAGGTCATCACGGTCCTGCATGTCAGTCGCGGCACCGCCCGCGTAGCTGAAACTGCGCACCCAGCCGTTGCAGAAATCCGCGTAAAAGTACGTGCCATCAAGATCCACGATGTCCTCGCCTCGGTACACGTAACCGCCGGTGACCGAGCCGGAACAAAAGCCGGCCGGATTTGCGGGGTGCGCATACTCGACCAGCGGTGCCGTCATGCCTGTCGTGCTGCAACTGGCCGGCGGATTGAAACACTGCGTGCCCTGCAATCGGTTCCAGCCGTAGTTCAGGCCTCTTCCGGCATTTGGCGCCGCTGCCACGTTGATCTCCTCGCGAGCCTCGGGAGCCTCGTGCCCGACGTCACCGATGTACAGGTCGCCGGTGTCCCGGTCGAAACTGAAGCGCCACGGATTGCGCAGTCCGTAGGCCCACAACTCGCCGCGACTGCCGGCCTCGCCGACAAATGGATTGTCGGCGGGTACGCTGTAAGCAGCGCCTGCGCTGACGTCGATGCGCAACAAACCACCGAGCAAAGTGCCTTTGTTCTGCGCATGCCCGGCCGGATCGCCAGAGCCGTTACCCCAGTTGCCATCGCCGAGCGCGACGTAGAGATAGCCGTCCGCACCAAACGCGATCATGCCGCCGTTGTGATAGGGATCGGGCTGTGGAATCTCGATGATCAACTCGCTCGACAAATCAGCGACATCCGGGTCCGCGGAAACGGAGAATCGGCGAACCTCAGAATTGCCGGCGAAATTTATGTAACTGACGAAGAATCGTCCATTGGTCGCATAGTCCGGATCGAAAGCAAGTCCGAGCAGTCCTGTTTCCTCGCCAACGGCAACTTCGAAACTGAGGTCGAGAAACGGCGTCGCCAAAACGTCGCCTTTCTTGATGATCTTTATGCGACCGGTCTGTTCGACGACAAATTGGCGATCGGTGTCACCCGGCGGGGCTGTCAGCAGAATGGGCAATTCGAATCCGTCGGCGACCAGCAACATGGACAGACCCACGGGATCACCTGG
>CAZHLE010000226.1:1657-3170 GCA_964533065.1 uncultured Woeseiaceae bacterium
GGCGGTGGGGGTGGCGGAGGCGGTGGCGGCGGTGGTGGCTGCACAACTACAGGTCCACCAACGTTGCTGTCGCTGCCGCTGCTGCAAGCGGCGGCGAACAGGAACGCGAAAATCAGCAACATCGCGTTGATAACCTTATTGTTTCTCGATCGGACTTCCTGCTTTTGCATTACGGCTTTCCCCTTCACGACTGCTCGCGCCTTTTTCTTGATATTCAAGTCTTGTGTGGCGTGGCAGTGTTGCGCTGTCAAAAACGCGCCATGAACCGGCAGAAATGCGACCAACAGCGGGAAAGTGAGCAGCCGTTAAAAAACGGCGCTGCTCTATTGATTGAGAATTTCGCTGGGGCGAATGCCGTAGCGTGCTGAAAAGCAACGAGTAAAGTAACCCGCCGAGGAAAATCCGCAGTCCATTGCCACGTTGGTGACGCTGTCGCCGTGCTCCAGCATGGCTTTCGCTTTTTGCAGCCGATAATCGCGCAGGTAAGTTGCCGGCACGACGTCCAGCAGCGCTTTCAATTTGCGTTGCAATTGTCGATGGCTCATGTGCATTGCGTCGGCGAGATCGTTGGCGTGGAAGTCCGGGTTGGCAAAGTGCTCATTCAGTGCGCGCTCGAGCCGATCGACGAAGGTTCGCTCGCGTTTCGTAAGACTTGGAACTTCGGCAATTTCCACCGGGTGGCCATCGCTGACGAGCAAGTGCTGCCGCGCGCGCGCCGCGCGCAGTTGGTTAAGTTCCAACAGGTTTCGCAGGCGAAGCCGCAATTCGTCTGATTTGAACGGCTTCGCGATGTAGTCGTCCGCTCGCTCTTCGAGCCCCTTCAGTCGGCTCGCGTCATCGCCACGCGCTGTCAACATGATGATAGGAATATGCGATGTGTGTTCGTCGCTTCGCAGTCGGTGCAATACTTCGAAACCGTCGATACCTGGCATCATCACGTCGCAGATAATCGCATCCGGTATGCGTTCGTTCGCCGTCGATAAGCCGATAAGGCCATCGTGCGCCTCAATGCAACGATAGTCTGACGACAGGAGCTCGACGATAAAACGCCGCATGTCATCGTTGTCGTCAATGATAAGAATTTCCGCACAATCACTTTCCGTTGCGCCTGCAGCGACAGCGGTTGGCTGCAGCGACTCCCGCAGGTAAATGTCGGCATCGACTTCAACCGCGAGTACTGGCGCTTTCTTCTCCAACGGCTCCGCAACGGCTGCCAGTCGGACAGTAACGGTAGTACCTTCACCCAACACACTGTCGACCTGGATCGTGCCATCGTGCGCATCAACCAGTTCTTTCACCAGAGTAAGGCCGATACCGGTGCCCGGACCGGTGGCTGCGCCTCGCTCGAAGAGATTGAAAACACCGGCCAGATCCTTTTCTGCAATGCCGATGCCGGTATCGATTACTTTCAGTTCTGCTTCGTTGCGATCGCGACTAATGACCACGTCAATCCTGCCACCCAAATCTGAATATTTGAGCGCATTCGACAGCAGGTTTACAAAAATCGTCTGCA
>CAZHLE010000227.1:0-3153 GCA_964533065.1 uncultured Woeseiaceae bacterium
ATTTGACGAGCTGCTCGCGGCCGTCAGGGATGAGGCGGACCCGCAATTGGAACGGCTTGCCTACGAATACCTGCCGATTACCTTCGGCCGTCGCCATGGCGACCCGAGTCGTCCCTGGAACCAGTTCGCGATCCGCCTGAAAGACGAGCATGGCAATCCGCTGTTGTCCTATGAGGGAAACTGGCGGGACATATTCCAGAACTGGGAGGCGCTGCTCTACAGCTACCCGGGCTTTGTCGAAAACGTCATCGCCAAGTTCGTCAACGCCTCGACCATGGACGGATACAATCCGTACCGGATTACCAAGCAGGGCATCGACTGGGAAGTGGAAGAGCCCGATAACCCGTGGAGCCATATCGGCTATTGGGGTGATCACCAGATCATCTACCTGCTGAAGCTGCTGGAACTCTCACGTGATTTCCATCCAGCGCTGTTGAAGACCCTGCTGCGGCAGCGGATTTTCTGCTACGCCAACGTGCCCTATCGCATCAAGTCGTTCGCGGACTCGCTGGCGGACCCAAAGCACACGGTGACTTACGACGTGGCATTGGCAGAACACATCGAGCAGCGCGTCGCGAGCATCGGCGCAGATGGCAAATTACTGCTCGATGACCGAGACGAGGTCTATCAGGTCAACCTGCTGGAAAAGCTGCTGGTGCCGCTGCTCAGCAAGCTCGGCAACCTGGTCATCGACGGCGGTATCTGGCTTAACACGCAACGCCCGGAATGGAACGACGCGAACAACGCGCTGGTCGGCCAGGGCCTGTCGATGGTGACCCTGTATTACCTGCGGCGCTACGTCCGCTTTCTGCAGGCCTTGCTCTCGGACGACGGGGTGCCGTTTCAGTTGTCGTCCGACGTCAGTCAGTGGCTTGCCGCAACAGGCGCCGCAATGGCCCGAGTACGTCCACTGTTGGGCGGCACAGCGATCAGCGCCAGCGAGCGCTACGCGTCGCTGTGTGAACTCGGCGAAGCCGCCAGTCATTACCGTGAGACTATCTATCAACGAGCGTCATTCTCTGACACGGTCGAGCAGCCCATGGATGTGGTTCTCTTGATGCTGGATGACGCGCTCGCTGCCATCGATCACAGCATCGGCACCAACCGCCGCGATGACGGCCTGTACCATGCCTACAATCTGCTCGGCGTTGCCGGGGATGCGATCACGGTCGATACCTTGTACCCGATGCTCGAGGGCCAGGTCGCGGCACTGAGCGCGGGCGCAATCGCGGCGGACGAGGCTGTCGCAGTACTCGAAGCCCTGTTTGCAAGTGAGGTCTATCGCCCTGAACAAAAGAGCTTCATGCTCTACCCCGATCGCTTCCTTCCGGGGTTCCTGGACAAGAATCGCATTGCCGCCGAGCAGGTCGAAGCCATTCCATTGTTGCAACAGATGCTGGCTGCAGGTGACCGACGCATCATCGTCCAGGACGCCGACGGTTGCTACCGCTTCAATGCAGACTTCAGCAACGCAGGCGATCTCAAGCGGCAGCTCAAGGCATTAGCTGCTGAATACCCTGCTAAGATCGACGCGGCACGTGCACCATTGCTGGAATTGTACGAGCAGGTATTTCACCACAAGGCCTTTACCGGTCGCTCCGGGACGATGTTTGGCTTCGAAGGCCTGGGTTCGATTTATTGGCACATGGTGGCGAAATTGCTGCTGGCCGTGCAGGAGAATTTTTTCGCGGCAGTGGACAGCGAGTCCGCAGGCGACTCGCTGCGGCAGCTCGGTGAGTTGTATTACCGAGTCCGTGAGGGAATCGGCTTCAACAAGACGCCGGCCGAGTACGGCGCATTCCCGACCGACCCCTATTCGCACACGCCAAAACATGCGGGCGCAAGACAACCGGGCATGACCGGCCAGGTCAAGGAAGAAATCCTCTGTCGCTTCGGCGAACTCGGCGTTCGCGTCCACGGCGGTGCGGCTCACTTTGAGCCCGCCCTGCTGCGGGCACGAGAGTTCGTCAAGCAGCCGCAAACGTTCCGCTATCTGGATGTTAGCGGTGAGTGGCAAACGATTTCTGTACCCGCCCGTGGCCTCGCATTCACCTGGTGCCAGGTACCGATCGTCTACAGGCTTGACGAGAAGGCGGCAGCGGG
This sequence comes from uncultured Woeseiaceae bacterium, assembly GCA_964533065.1. Classification (GTDB taxonomy): domain Bacteria; phylum Pseudomonadota; class Gammaproteobacteria; order Steroidobacterales; family Woeseiaceae; genus UBA1847. The sequence continues at coordinate 2,104 of CAZHLE010000227.1, forward strand.
CGTCACGGTGCGCCGTGATGACGACACGCTTCTCGAAATCGCCGAGCTCGCCTTGCCGGGGACCGAGAGCAATGAACTGTTTGCGCGCAGCGGCCGCGTCCGCCGTATCGACGTGACCCTGCGCCCCGACATGCTTTTCGCCGACTAGTTATTCCCTCAAGCATTTACAGAGAACCTCGATGTCAAATCACTACCAGAGAAACCTGTCATTGTCCGGACTCGATATTTCCGGCCTGTCTCTCGATGACCTGCGCGCCCTGGTGCGCAAGATTCTCGAGGCCAAAATTCATGGCATCTCGTTCAGCCCCTATATCGAGGGCCAGGGCCCAGGCACAGAGATCAGCGCTGCACAGATCCGTGAACGCCTCGCTCTCATTCAACCCTATGTGCGCTGGGTGCGTTCCTTTTCCTGCAAGGAAGGTAACGAGCTGATTCCCGGCATTGCCAAGGAGAATGGCTTGCAGACGATGGTCGGCGTCTGGCTCGACGATGACCTCGAGCAGAACGAGATAGAAATTGCCAATGCGATTGCCGTCGCCAATGCCGGTCATGCGGATATTCTCGGGGTCGGCAACGAAGTCCTGTTGCGCGGCGATCTGACCGAAGACCAGCTGCTCGACTACATTCATCGCGTCAAGCACGCCGTCAAAAACGTGCCGGTCGGCTACGTCGATGCCTATTTCGAGTTCGTCGATCACCCGCGCATCACCGCAGCCTGCGACGTGCTGCTGGCGAACTGCTATCCGTTCTGGGAAGGCTGCCCGGCCGAACATGCCTTGTTGTATATGAAGGATATGTATCGCCGCGTCGTCAATGTTGCCAATGGCAAGCGAGTCATCATCAGCGAGACCGGTTGGCCGAATGTTGGCACAGCGACCAAGGGCTCGGTGCCTTCTTACAAGAACGCGATCAAGTATTTCATTGATACCTGCCAGTGGGCGGAGCAGGACGGCATCGAGATTTTCTATTTTTCCTCGTTTGACGAGACCTGGAAAGTCGATGCCGAAGGCGATGTCGGAGCCTACTGGGGACTGTGGGACAAGGACGGCA
>CAZHLE010000228.1:0-2474 GCA_964533065.1 uncultured Woeseiaceae bacterium
ATACATTCTGCATTTCCTGCCATCTGCTTCTTACATGTCTGTTTTCATCTTTCAAGAGTGTTTGCGCGCTTTGTGAAGGTTCTTCGAGGTGGCCGTGAATGGAGAAGGGGCGCGGGTGGTTCGGGGCGAAGATCCGCTCGAACGTTTGCTTTCGCTCTGTGGACGCGCGATCGACCCGAAGGTGACGGCGCACCCTATCAGGGCAGCGGGCCTATAGTTCCCAACCGCGATTGGCGCCTGCGTTGCAGTGTTCGACGCAGACATCAAAGCTCGGAATTGAAGCGAAGCCCACGATTCCAGATCGTCATTGGACAGGTCGAACTTGACCACCGATGCTAACCTAATGAGCCACAGCCTCGACTTCGAACCCCTGTCGATGACACGGCGGGACCCTGACCTGAACATGGCGCGGTTTTACGCGATCGCCTTGCAACCGACGCTCTTCGGCGAAGTGTCGGTGATCCGCTCCTGGGGACGGATCGGAACCAGAGGTCAAATGAAGCTTGAGACGTTTCCGTCGCGCCCGGCCGCAGAGCGTGAGGCTGTCGCCCTCGAGAGGCAGAAACGGCGGCGCGGTTATGGCTGACCAGCCACTACGACTGATGAGAGGCAAGCCGACTCCTGGAAAGCTTGACGTTTCGTTTTCGTTGCGTATACTGATATCACGCAACGCATTCGCACCGCAGGAGGCGCGACCAGATGAGCGCGAAGATCCTCGAATTTCCCGGCACCACCCAAGCCCAGCCGCCGATCGCCCAGTTTATCCGCATCGGCGAGTCGCACACCAAGATCGCCGAACTCGTCAGCATGGATCGCTTCCCGGCGCGCCGCGCGGTGCTCAAGGCATCACGGCTCAAATACCAAAGGCGCCTGATCGAGTTGTTCCAGCAGCACAGCATCGAAACGGTTTTGGATCCGCAGGTTGCGGAGCTCGCATCCCTTCGAAAGTGCTCAGGCCAGGAACGCAACGCCCCATGGGCCCGTCATGCGAATGGCCATCCGCTCGGCCCCGCGCACTTCCGGCGAGGCGCGCCCACCGATGTGATCGGCGAGATCGCTCGTACCGCGGTCGAGTTCGGGTTCGACACTGTCCTAAGTCCGACGCACTTCCTTGGGTCTGTGGCAGGTGCCGACTGGTTCGATGTCGACCGTGACGCCTGCATCGCCCTGCGTGAGGCCCTGGACCGTGAAGGCGGAAAGTCGATCGCGATAGACTACCCGGTCATACAGGCACTGAAGCACCTGCAACAAAGCGATGTGCGGAGCGAGGTGCTTTCCGCCTTCGGCTCACTGCCGGTGGAGAACGCATGGCTGCGGATCTCCGGCGCGGACGGGACCTTGGGGCCACAAACGACGCGTGGCCTTTTGACCTTGCTGGGCGGTCTGCACAACATCGGCCGACCTCTTGTTCTGGACTACTTTAGCGGGCCCGCTTCTGTGGCTGCGCTCGCCTTCGGTGTCGCGTCCGGGCGGGCGATTGGAATTGGAGAGATGGAACGTTTCGACGCGTCTGACTGGGACAAGCCTCCGGAACCGAAACCGGAGGACGCGCAAGGCTTCGGACGCACCGCGCGGTATGCCATCGAAGGTCTCGGACGCACTCTCAGCGGACGTGAGCTCCAGCTCCTGGCGGAGGCCCGCGGAGGCAAGAAACTCCTTGTCGGTGGTCTGCGCGGCGTGGCCGATCTCCTCGAAAATGGACGCGAGATCCACCTCGATCAGGTCAGCCGGGAGGTCAGCGAACTCGAGAGCGTGCCGCTGTTGCGTCGTGATGACTGGTTCCTGACGAAGCCGATAACCCAGATCGTCAGGACGTCTCGCCAGGTGGCCGAATTGAAGCCTTCGCAAGGCCTCGCAGAAACACTGAAAGTCGATGCCGACCGGCTGATGAAGCGCCTCGGCGATCATGCGCGTTCGATGTCGAAGACGCAGATTGCGCTTGAAGCCTTCAGGGACTCCCGGTCAGAAGACGCGCCACGCGCACGACCGGCCGGAGCCGTGCGACTGAAACAAGACCAAAGAAAGCGGGAGCAACGATGACGGGTACAACTCAGGGGGCCGTCGCAAGGGTTCTGACCGATATCTCGAACGATGGCGGTCTCAGCGGCGTCGATATCGCCAATGTCGTCGACGTGTCCAAGACGACCGTATCGCGGTGGAAGAGCGGACAGATGCGACCGCAGCCGCGCCATGAACTCATCCTGTCCGACCTGCGCTATGTTGTTGGGCGCCTGCAGGAATTCTATACATCTGAGGAGATCCGCACCTGGCTCTATGCGCGACATCCCCAGCTCGAGGGCCAACGAGCGATAGATCTCATCCATGACGACCGGACGAGCGAGGTCCTGGCGGTGCTCGAACGTCTCGAGAGCGGGGCCTATCTCTGACGATGGTTCGACTGACCAAACGCCGCGACAACCGACTGATCGATGAGATCGAAGCCATCCCGCCGACGCCGTTCTCCGGCACGGTGT
>CAZHLE010000228.1:2484-3049 GCA_964533065.1 uncultured Woeseiaceae bacterium
GTCAGGCGGTCGCTGGGACGACGGCAGTTTCGACGTGCTCTACACCTCGCTTGAGCGCGAAGGCGCACTTGCCGAAATGTACTTCCATCTTAAGCGCGGACAGCCGATCTTTCCCACGCGCGTGCGCTACGAACTCTACGAGATCTCTCTGGCTATGGACGTAACCCTGAAACTCCTGAACCTCGAGGACCTCGCCCGTCTCGGGGTGGCGTCTGAAGCCTATGGTCGGCTTTCCTATCAGGAAAAGGCGGCTGAGTATCCCCGCACACAGGACATCGCGGAAGTCGCGCATTTCCTCGAATTCGACGGCCTGCTCGTTCCCTCCGCACGATGGAATTGCCTGAACGCGGTGGTTTTCTGCGAACGCTGCCCTCCGGATCAACGTGAGGTCCTGGCTTCGCACGGCCTGATCGACTGGGCCGGGTGGGAGAAAACCGCGTCGGGCAAACTGTCGTGAACCCGCACCGTTCCGGTCAGAGGTGACGGTCTTGAGCGTCGCGCCTGCGAAGTCGGCTAATTTTGATTATGTAATATTCATCAATGATTGGGGCGGCACGCTGTCTGT
>CAZHLE010000229.1:0-3044 GCA_964533065.1 uncultured Woeseiaceae bacterium
GCCGCTGGAATCGCTGACGCTCCTTCAGCCACGCGCAGGTTCAAGGTTGATTGACGTCGCGATGGCCTCGTTGGCGGTCCGACATCGCGAAACCAACCACTTCAATCACGCCAACCCGCGTGAGGTCTGGCTTGCCGACGTCGGCGAAGGAGTATTAATCGCAATCTTCGGCATGCTGGAGGACTATCGCTACCCGCTGGAGTGCACGATGGGGTACCTGATCCTCAGCAACGGCACACCGATCGGTTATGGCGGTGCGAGCATGCTGTTTTTACAAGCTAATACGGGCGTCAATATTTTCGATGAATACCGTGGCAGTGAGGCGGCGTTCCTCTGGGTCCAGGTCATGCGCGTGTTCCATCATCTCACTGGCTGCACACGTTTCATTGCAAGTTCGTATCAATTTGGTGCGGATAATAACGAGGCGCTGCGAAGTGGTGCGTTCTGGTTCTACTATCGGCTCGGTTATCGTCCGGTATCACGCGAGATACGTGAACTGGCAAGCAGCAGCACAGGCACGCGCGACGATGTGAAACGGCTTCGACGCCTTGCGAGTTGCGATATGCATCTGAGCCTGCCCGGCGCTCGACCCAGTGAGTTATTTGAGGAGCGCTGGCTCGAGACCAGTTCATTACTGGCAACAGAAATGCTAAACGCCGCCGGTGGGCGGACGCGCGGGGATGCCGCGAAGCGCGTCGCGACGCGACTGGCGAAGGGCATTGGCATCCGCTCATTCGCCCGGTGGTCGCTAGTCGAGCGGAATGCTTTCGAACGCATTGCACCGCTCGTCGCGATTGCCGACCCTGAAAACTGGCCGGCTGCCGACAAGCGTTCGCTGCGCGAACTATTGCGCGCCAAAGGCGGCGCTTGCGAGGCGGGCTTTGCCAGGCGGCTTGGGCAACACAAGCCGTTGCTTGCAGCGCTTCGTCGCGCCTGCCGCCGAGCGGAGTCCCGCGAGCGGCCAGTCTGATTTCACGGACTATTTTTGATCCTTGCTGTGCGGAACCGTAACCGTCGCGCTGGTGGTCTCGGAGTTGTTGCCGCAGGCGTCGGTCGCGAGGTAAGTCCCGGTGTAAATCCGTCCCGAGCCGTTATCCGCCTCACCCGTGTCCTTGCCGGTATTGTCGTAGTGAATCTCGTTGTTAAAAACTGACGGTGCCGCGGCTGTTTGCGTGGCAAGGGACGCGAGGCCAAGCAGCATCAAAAAGAAACGCATGCCTGCGGTCATCGGTCGAGCAAAACGATTTGCAAAATTCGCTGAATGCCCCTGAATTGGTTCTTGCAGTGCAGACGTATAGAGGAGACTTGTGGCCGTCTCATTGCAGATCGACTGAGTTCGAGGTGATGCGACATAATGCAATTCGGTGCCCGGCACTTTGAATTGCCAACGACGCTATTCGCTTGACGGCCGTGCTACCCCAAACCACAATCAGGCCCAACGCAAGAAAATTTGGATCACTCTTGCTAACAAAATGACATAAGGGGATAAACCAATGAAAATAAGATTTTTGGCAGTCTTGGTCGCTGCCGGGACGATCGCGGCCGCGCCAGTCGTATTGGCCGAGGATGAACCCGAAACAACTGAAGAAACGCAAAGCGTAACTGCGAGTCAGCTTGCGGCGAGCGCCGGACTTCGCGCTGTGCGCGACAAGAAGACGGGTAAGTTCCGGGCGCCAAACGCCAATGAACTACAGGAAATGGAGGAGGCTGAAGCAGCAAACAGCGCAGCAAGGGGCGCGAGCACGGCTGCGACCGCAGAACCCGTCGTGGTTCACCACGCGAGTGGCATGCTCAGCGCGCAGCTTGGGCCGGAACACATGATGTCACTTGGTGGCACGCAACACGCTGATGGGTCGATTGAAAAATCACACTCCGACAACGCGGAGTCTGCCGACAGCAGTGAAAAAACCGTCGTTCTTGAAACCCTGCCCACGGAGTAGCCAAAATGAAAAACTATAAAATAGCGGCCGCCCTGATTGGCCTGGCTTTTTCCTTTTCCGCGTTCAGCGCGAACATGGTCATCAACAACGTCGATGCCCCGGGCATCGGCTTTAATGACCCGACGCCCGCCACCCCGATTGGTGGCAACACCGGAACCACGGTCGGCGAGCAACGCCTGATCGCCTACGGAAGAGCCCTGGAGCTGTGGGGCAAGACCCTCAAGAGCGATGTCACGATTGTCGTCCAGGGTTCATTCGCAGGACTGAGCTGCACCGCCACCGGTGGCGTGCTCGCGCAGGCGGGCGCTTTGCAGATATTTGCGAACTTCCCCAACGCTCCGCTCACCGGTCACTGGTACGGGGCGGCGCTGGCCAACTCGATCGCCGGATTTGACCTGACACCGGGTGACCCTGACCCGGGCCCGTTTGCGCCACCGTTCAACGACGACATCGTCGCTAACTTCAACGGCAACATCGGGCAACCGGACTGCCTGGCCGGTTCGGGCTGGTATTACGGCCTGGATAATAATGCGGGTGCAGGCCAGATCGACTTCCTTGACACCTTCATGCACGAAGTGGCGCATGGCCTCGGTTTCCAGAACTTCGCCAACGAACAGACGGGCACGACGCCGCTGGATCTGCCAGACGTCTACATGGCCAACACGTTTGACCTGTTCTTCGGCCTTCCGTGGAACTTCGATTTCGGCGACATCAATACCAGCCGCTTGCTGGTGCAACTCTCGGCGGTCAACAACGGCAACGTCGTCTGGTCTGGCCCGCAGGTGACCAGTAACGCGGCGCTGGTGCTCGGCCCGTTCGAGGGCATCCGCCTGACCGGAACGCTGAGCCAGGAACTGGTGTTTGGCACGGCGGCATTCGGGCCGCCGGCGACTGCCGATAATTTTGGCGGACCGATCGTCATCGGCGATGACGGTGCCGGCGCGAGCAGTACCGACGGCTGCGAGCCATTGGTCAACGGCGCTGCGATAGCCGGCAATGTTGCCCTGCTGGACCGTGGCAGCTGCGGCTTTACCGTCAAGGCCGCCAACGCGCAGGCGGCAGGTGCGTCCGGTGTCATCATCGCCAACAACCAGGCCACGGGGG
>CAZHLE010000230.1:0-3025 GCA_964533065.1 uncultured Woeseiaceae bacterium
GATATAGATGTGATCGCGAGCTGACTGTGCGCCAGCCGTACCGCATAATGCGGCCAGGATCAGGCCACAGGTGATTGATGCCAACGCAGTAATTCTGTTTGCCACGAACATTCTCCGTTACGGAAAGCAAGCCGGGTTTTCAAGCTGCGCACAGCATAGCGGCTAATTGTTACCGATTTGTTGCAAACGCCGGCCATTGATGTTCCCATTGCGAAGCCGGATGTTATATATATTTATAATTTTTTCATATAGTTATAAGGATAATTGAGAATTGACCAGAGACTCGGACACCCGGCAGCTTGAGCATCCGAGTATTGCGCTGCTGCAGACACTGTTGCGTTGCCGTTCGGTCACACCCGACGACGCGAGCTGCCAGCCAATACTGGCCGAGCGGCTCTCGGCGCTGGGCTTCAAGTGCGAATTCATGCCGTTTGCCGATGTCAGCAATCTGTATGCACGACGTGGCAACACGGGGCCGGTGCTGTGTTTCGCCGGCCATACGGATGTGGTGCCGGCAGGCGCCGAGAGCGATTGGAACTCGCCGCCATTTGAACCCACGCTTCGCGACGGCTTGATCTACGGCCGCGGTGCGGCCGATATGAAAAGCGGCCTCGCCGCCATGATCGTCGCGCTGGAGGAATTCATCGCCGACAACCCGGAGCATATCGGCAGCCTTGCCGTGCTCATCACCAGTGATGAGGAAGGCCACGCCAGCGACGGCACGCGGCGGGTCATCGAGACGCTTAGGGCCCGTGGCGAGCACATCGATTGGTGCGTACTCGGAGAGCCATCGAGCGAGGGCCAGCTCGGTGACATGGTACGTATCGGGCGGCGCGGTTCACTGAGCGGCCTGTTGCAGGTGCGCGGTATCCAGGGACACGTCGCCTATCCTCAATTAGCGGACAATCCGATACGGCGCTTCGCACCGCTGCTGGCCGAACTGCACACCATCGAGTGGGACCAGGGTAACGAATTTTTCCCGCCCACGAGCTTCCAGGTCGTCGAACTTCAGGCCGGCATTGGTTTCCCGAATGTCACACCGGCCAACCTCAACGCTCGCTTCAATTTCCGCTATTCAACGGAGTGGACCTACCAGACCCTGCAGGCCCGTGTCGAAGCAGTGTTCGCATCGCACGAACTCGACTACGAGCTCAATTGGCACCTGTCAGGCGAACCGTTCCTGACGGCGGCCGGTGAGCTGGTCACCGCGGTAGCCACGGCAGTACAGGAGCACACGGGCAAGGCGCCGGTATTGTCGACCGGCGGTGGCACGTCGGATGGCCGCTTTATTGCGCCGGCGGGTACCGATGTTGTCGAGCTCGGCCCGGTCAACGCATCGATCCACAAGATCGATGAACATGTCGCGATCGCCGATGTCATCACGCTGACGTCGATCTACCGTCGCATCATGGAGTTGTTGTTGCGGCGCAATGCCGCCTGATCCCGCCTAGGAACGTGCCAGGTTATTCCAGGCGCCAAAACCGAGCAGCAGAAGTAGTGCCAGGAATACCCAACCCGGCATCGAAATACCGAGCAGCGACCAGTCCAGGCTGGCGCACTCTCCCGACCCCATGAATACCATCTTCAAGGCATCGGCAAACGGGAACGTATCCAGCATGTAGCCAAGGCCCGGTCCGCAGGATGGCACCTTGTCGGGAGGCAAGTGCTGCAACCAGACATGCCGGCCCGCGACAATGAGGCCGCCGAGCGCAAACAGTCCGAGCAGGCCGATGAAGATTCGATGCATCCAGCCCGTAGAGGCGTTGTGCAAGGCAAGCATCAGGAAAGCTGCGCCACTGCCAATCACAGCGACTCGCTGCAATACGCAAAGTGGGCAAGGCTCGAGAAGCAGCACGTGCTGCGCATACAGCGCGTAAGCCATCATGCCGCCACAGGCCAGGAAAGCGGCAAAATTCAGAGCGCGCTTCGAGGGCAGGGTCACGATCGTGTCAGTTTTCCGGCGGCGGTTCGGAGAGGTCAGTATGCCGGACGTCGCGACCCTGCACCATGTAAATTACATACTCGCAGATGTTTTTCGCGTGGTCGCCAATGCGCTCCAGCGAGCGCGCCGCCCAGGTGACATTCATAACGCGCTTGATACTTCGTGGGTCTTCCATCATGAAGGTAATGCACTGTCGCTGAATCGCTTCATACTCGTCGTCGACGTGTTCATCTTCGTGCACGATTGTGATCGACGCGGCATCATCCAGGCGCGCAAACGCATTCATCGAATCGCGCAACATGTGCAGCACATGCGTGCCCAGCGTTTTCAGCTCGCGGTACGAGTCTGGCGGCCGGTCCATTGCAGCGAGTCGCGACGCCAGGAAGCCGATTTTCTCTGCCTCATCACCAATACGCTCAAGGTCGGTGATGGTCTTGATGATCGCAACAATCAGGCGCAGGTCGCTGGCTGCCGGGGCGCGCGTGGCCAGTATGCGGCTGCATTCCTCGTCGATTTCGACTTCGAGGGCGTTCACCTTGTAGTCGTCATTCGCGACTTCGAGCCCAAGCTCGCTATCGCCACTGACAACCGCGGTTATCGCTCGCGAGAGCTGCGACTCAACGAGCCCGCCCATCGCCAGTACCTTGTTGCGCAGCTCCTCGAGATCTTTGTTGAAGCGGCGCGATATGTGTTGTGTCAGGTCAGATGCTTGCATGGCAATTAAAATTTAAACTCAACGTCAAGTTGCAGTCGATCATAATCCAGTTCGGGCAGGCTGGAAATGCTGGACGAATTTGCATTCACAGTATTGCTAAAATACGTACCCGCCAGCACAACATTCTTCGCAAGCAGATACCTGGTCTTGAAGATCAGGCCGCTCGCACCGGTACCGCCGCCACCAAAATCCGAGTCATTGAACGTGCCAACGACCGAATCCGCTTCAATGTCGTGGTAGGCCAGTGCGATTTCCCACTCGCCAGGCTCTTTCGCAGATCCCAGCCTGGCGCCGTAGGCCATGCCGGTATCCTGCTCGTCGACCTCGCTGTTACGCGTCGTTTGCGCGAAAAGTTGCAGTGGCAGATC
>CAZHLE010000231.1:0-3022 GCA_964533065.1 uncultured Woeseiaceae bacterium
CGATGACCGTGTGCTGGTGCTGGCCGGACCCAAGTCTCGTGAGCTGCTGTCGCGTGTGACCAGCGCCGACCTGTCGAACGAGGCCTTTCGCTGGCTGACCGCGCAGGACATCGTGGTGGCCGGTCGGCCGTGTAATGCCATGCGAGTCAATTATGTCGGCGAGCTGGGCTGGGAACTGCATCACGCGATGGCAGACCAGAGCCCGATTTTCGATGCCTTGTTCGAGGCGGGCACCGACCTCGGCCTCAAGCCGTTCGGCATCCGGGCCATGGACTCGATGCGTCTCGAAAAATCCTACCGCATGGTCGGGACTGAACTATCGATCGAATACACGCCGTACGAGTCGGCGATGGATCGATTCATCAAACCGGAAAAAGGCGATTTCCTCGGCAGGGACGCGATGCTTGCGCGACAGGCTGCCGGCAGCAACAACCGGCTCGTGACGCTCGTGGTGTCCGGCGTTACGGACGCCGATGCGCTGGGCAACAATGCACTGCTCAAGGACGGCGCTGTGATCGGCCGTGCAACGGGCGGCGGTTTTGGTTTTCGCCTTGACGAATCGCTGGCGCTTGGCATGGTCCGGCCGGACCTCGCGACACCGGGTACCGAACTCGAGATCGAAATTCTCGGCAGGAATTATGCGGCGCGGGTCGTTTCCGAAAGCCCGTTCGATCCGAAGCAGGAGAGACTACGCGATGTCAACGGCGCCAATGGCTAGCGGTCATTGCCTTTGCGGCGAGGTCAGCTATCGCGTCAGCGGTGAGCTGCGGCCGATCCTCTATTGCCATTGCGAGCAATGCCGGCGCAGCAGCGGGCACTATGTAGCCGCCACCGCCTGCCGCAGCGAAGACATGCATCTCGAGCGGGACGACGGCCTGAGCTGGTATTGCTCCTCTCCAGAGGCCCGGCGAGGCTTTTGCAAGAGCTGCGGCTCGAGTTTGTTCTGGGTGCCCGAACATGGTCGTTACTGGAGTATCTGGGCCGGATCGCTTGACCGGCCGACCGGCCTGAAGGCGTCTGCACACATCTATGTGCACATGGCCTCGGACTACTACACGATTGACGACGGTCTGCCTTGCTACGAGGAAGACTATCCGTCCTATTTTCCGAAAGAAGCGGAATGAAAAAGTACTCGGCATTCAGCCTGTTGCGAAACGCAATCAGCTATAACAAGAACTGGCCAGCGGCGTGGCGCAAGCCGGAGCCCAAACGCGGCTACGACGTCATTATCGTGGGCGGCGGCGGCCACGGTCTCGCCACGGCCTACTATCTCGCCAAGGAACATGGTGTACGGAATATCGCTGTGCTCGAGAAAGGCTGGATAGGCGGGGGCAACACAGGCCGCAACACGACCATCGTGCGTTCCAACTATCTTTGGACCGAAGCGTCCCTGTTGTATGAGAAATCGCTCAAGCTCTGGGAAGGACTCAGCCAGGAGCTCAACTACAACGTGATGTTCTCGCAGCGCGGTGTGTACAACCTCGGACATACCTTGCAGGACATGCGCGACATTGCGCGGCGTGTCGGCGCCAACCGCCTGAACGGCATCGATGCCGAAGTTGTCACGGCGGCACAGATCAAGCAGGCCATTCCGCTGATCGATATCTCGCCGAGCGCGCGTTACCCGATTCTCGGCGCATCCTTGCAGCGGCGTGCCGGGGTCGCGCGCCATGATGCGGTTGCCTGGGGCTTTGCGCGTGCTGCGGACGCCTACGGTGTCGATATCATCGAGCAGTGCGAAGTCACCGGTATAAACCGCGTCGATGGCAAGGTCACGGGCGTTGAAACGACGCGTGGTGCCATCAAGGCGCCAAAGATTGGCGTGGTCGTGGCGGGCCATGCGAGCGTGCTCGCGGAAATGGCCGGGCTGCGGCTGCCGATCGAGAGTCATCCGCTGCAGGCCTTCGTCTCGGAACCACTTAAGCCGGCGCTGGATACTGTCGTGATGTCTGGCGCTGTGCACGGCTATATCAGCCAGTCTGACAAGGGTGAGCTGGTCATCGGCGCGGGCATCGACTCTTATAATGGCTATGGCCAGCGCGGCAGTTTTCAGACCATCGAGCACACCATGGAGGCGATCGTTGCATTGTTCCCGATGTTCAGTCGCGTGCGCATGCTGCGCCAATGGGGTGGGATCGTCGATGTTTGCCCGGACGCCTGCCCGATCATCAGCAAGACGCCGGTCGATGGCCTGTATTTCAACTGCGGCTGGGGCACAGGCGGATTCAAGGCGACGCCGGGATCGGGCTGGGCGTTTGCGCATACGATAGCGACGGATCGCCCGCATGAATTGAACGCAGCGTTTGACCTGCAGCGATTCACGACCGGTGCACTGATCGATGAGCACGGCGCCGCTGCCGTCGCGCACTAGGAGGCCGACTTGCTTCTGATCAAGTGTCCGCATTGTGGTGAGCGAGCTGAAACGGAATTCAGTTACGGCGGTGAGGCCGGAATCCAGCGTCCTGCCGATCCCGATGCTTTGAGCGATGCCGAGTTGGCCGACTACCTGTTCAATCGCAAGAATCCGCGAGGTCGGCACGCTGAATTGTGGAATCACGCACTGGGCTGCCGGCGCTGGTTTACCGTGCAACGCGACACGGTCAGCTACCTGATCAGTGATGGCCATGAACTCTAGACGCATCAGCTCGGGCGGGCGCATCGATCGTTCGCGACCGCTGACGTTTCGCTTCAATGGTGAGGCCTTCAGCGGATTTGCCGGTGACACGCTGGCGTCCGCCTTGTTGGCGAACGACGTGTCGCTCGTCAACCGCAGTTTCAAGTTGCACCGGCCCCGTGGCATCGTCGGCGCCGGCGCCGAGGAGCCAAACGCCATCGTGCAGGTCGGGAACGGTGCTGCGACTTTGCCGAACCAGCGCGCGACCCAGGTCGAGCTCTACGATGGACTGGTGGCGCGATCGAGCAAGGGCTGGCCAGGGCTTACGTTTGATGTCGGGGCAATCAACGATCGATTTAGCCGTGTATTCGCTGCCGGTTTCTACTACAAGACCTTCATGCGGCCGAA
>CAZHLE010000232.1:0-3020 GCA_964533065.1 uncultured Woeseiaceae bacterium
CCTTGTAACGTGCTTCCGGCTTGTCACCCAGGGTGAACAGAGCTTCACGGCAGCCGGCTCGCCGGCCCGCACGGGCGATTTCGAGGACCGCTTCCCGGCCAAGGAACGGACTGGCTACACGCCGCGGTGATTTCGCGAAGGTGCAATAGTGGCATACATCGCGACACAACTCCGTTAACGGAATGAATACCTTCGGAGAGTAGGTAACGATGTTTCCGGTACCCGCATCACGAAGCTCCCGAGCCGAAGCCATCAGACGACTCAGCGACCAGTCGGCGGCAATGCCCGTCAATTCATTACGAGTCAGGTCCATACCGAATCAACCTGGGTACGCCATAGTATTTGGCGCCATGGCAACGTCTTCGTGAGTGGTCGCAATTTGACCCAGACATTCGAACCACGCCCGCCGATCGCCTTGGCGACAGTGCCAGTAAAGATCTTCCGGGACGTCGATATCGCGCTGGAAGGCGCTGTCATCCAGTATTTCAACCGTTCTTTGGTTTGCGGCCGCAGTCATCGCATGTCGCCGCGCACTTTCCCGTCCGAATGAAAAGGAAACAGGAGTAGCCGGACAGGCCAACAATGCGTTCGTGCCGTGATCGCGCAAGGCACGGAAAATAGTAATTTCTGAACCGTCTCTCTCGAAAAGTCGACTGACATCAGCGACGGTGACCAACGGCAGATCGGCAGCAATGAACAGCAACTTCCGCACGCGGGCAATATCTCGCGTTCGAAACACGCGCGTCACGTTTTGCGAAAAATTCTGACCAGGATCATCCACCATGTACTCGCACCCGAATGCTTGTGCAAGCCGGGCCTGCTCCGGACCCTGTCCCAGAACAATAATTCGATCGAGCTGGCGCACGGAAGTCAAAACCTTCAACATGTCGATCGCCATCGTACGCGCGAGCGTCGCGCATTGAGATTGGCCAAGGACCGGACGAAGCCGGGTTTTAGCTCGATCGAAGTCTTTTACAGGCAGGATGGCGCAAGTTGCGGTCATATTCCCTTTGTTGAGATTCTGGCGTCCGAAGTACTATAGCGCACTCGGCTGCACCCGCACTTTGCTAAAACGGGTACCCCTGTTGTCCGGAAATCGGGTCGCAGCCGGGCGCTATCAGATGCTCAGCGCGAAGTTAAGCTGACAGCGGACTTTCTGTTGGGCTTTTTGAGCCGTTCGAAAAGCGCAGGAGGTGAGTGATGCGAGTCCGTGACGATCAGACCTTCGCTGTAGAGGGCATCCTGAATTGCCGCTGAAACCGTATGCAGCGGCGCGCCCCCGCCTTCTCCCATGCCTTTGGCGCCGTTATAGCTGAAAGGGGATGGCGATTCGATATTGCCGTAAGCAATATCGGGCGTATTCATGGCGGTGATAGGGCAATAGTCGCTGAATGTCGACGTCAGCAAGTTCCCTGATTCGTCATAGTTAAAAGTTTCCATCAACGCAGCCCCGAGGCCGTGTACCGTGGCGCCGTGCACCTGTCCTGCGGCTATTTGCGGATTGATGACGTTGCCGCAATCGTCGACGGCAGAGTACGCGAGAATTCTCGGATGACAGGTTTCCTTGTCAATCTCGATTACCGCAATGTGCAGCTGCGCCGCATAGGTCAAAGTCAGGTTGCCAAACTTCTTTTCGGTGTCCGGAACCTTGAACGGGGCACGGTACACATGCCGTACGTTAAGGGTTACGTCGCCAAGTGATTCGTCGAGCACCGCACTGTTGTTGTTCGCCAGATTGGCGAGATACCAATAGTTGATCGCCTTGTCCGTTCCGCTGACACTGAGCTGCGGCCCCTGCTCGCCAACACCGAACTCCAGATCGTCTTCGCTTGCTTCCAAAATATAAGATGCAAGCTGCAACATCTGCTTTTTTAACTTCCCACAGGCCCCATGCACCGCCGAAAGGCCGGACACGGCAAACTGACTGGCGTAACTGCCCGAGTGTCCCGAGAACGTGTTCCATAGAGAATCGAACCCGGGCCTGACATGGATCATCGATGGATCTATGTTGAGCTCATCTGCGACGACCTGTGATGTCGCTGTTTCATGTCCCTGGCCCGACGGACCGGTTCCGAGTGTCACGATGACGGAGCCATCGAAATCAAGTCGGATCGAACAGACCTCGGAGTTACCGGAGAACGGCAGATACTTGTTCATTATCTGCGCCTGCCCGAAATTGTTGGTCCCGGAATCCAGAGTGGTACCAATGCCGATGCCGAGCCAGCGGCCTTCCTGCGCGGCCTCGGCCCGTTTGCGCTTCCAGCCGTCCCAGTCGACGAGTTCCTTGGCCTTCGCCAGCATGGCCGGATAGTTACCCGAGTCGTAAACACAGCCGTTGGGCGTTTCGTACGGAAAGTCAGTCACATAATTTTTCAGGCGCATTTCATCACCGGGTATACCCAGCTCGTGCGCGCAGATGTCGATCACGCGTTCCATGAACCAAAGCTGCTGCATACGGGAATAGCCGCGATTCGGGACGACCGGGCACTTGTTTGTAACAGCCTGGGTGAAGTCGATTTTAAAGTTCCGCACTCTATACGTAGCCGGCAGAACCTGTGACCAGATTACGCAACCGAGGGGTTCATACCGCGTGTATGCGCCGCAATCATCGATGTGACGCGAACGAACGGCGAGAATTACTCCGTCCTTGTCAAGCCCAACTTCGGTATCGAGAAAAGTTCTTTCATTACCGTGACCGGAACCGAGCAGGTTCTCGCTGCGTGATTCCGACCACTTGACCTTGCGGCCACCGGCCTCGCGCGATGCCAATGCCGCAAGAGCCATGTAGACGAAATTCCAGATCTTGTTGCCGAAGCTTCCACCGATGTCGTAGCTCCTCATGCGGAGTTTTTCGACAGGCACTTTCAAGGCGGGCGCCAGCAATTGTTTTGCGAACCCGGCAAAAGAGTTGTTACAGAAAAAATCGATGTCGCCCTGGCGCGTCCATTCGGCTACACAGGCGTTATTCTCCAGCGGAGTGCTTGCGTAGCGATGGAAATGCATTCTATTGATCTTGACGA
>CAZHLE010000233.1:0-3013 GCA_964533065.1 uncultured Woeseiaceae bacterium
CTGCATGTTAACAGCTTCAAGGCTTGGTCCCCAAGTGTCGGCAGATGACCTGCAGTCGCCGCCACTGCTCGTTTTTCCGTGCATCGCCCCGCAACAGCGCACGATATCGGCCACCGTCTTCCAGCCGCAGATTTAGCCATGCCAGCCTGGGCAACACGACACTGTTGCGGCCGATGGCGCTGGATTTCCAGCTGCCGTCGGCATGGTAAAGCTCAACTCGACCGTCCGCCAACACGCGCAGTCGCGAGTAGCGCTTATGCGATGACACTATATGCAGAATCTCGATGCCGGCCATGAAGCTCCAGCACAATACGCCGATGGCGCGCAGCTTCGCGTTAACCGGCAAAGACAACACAATGGTGAGCCCGAGCAACAAGGTAAGAATCGCGACCACAAGCAGCAGGCGATGCATAACCCGGTCAGGCGTCAGTTCGCTTGAGAATTCCCTCGATGACAATAGCCAGTTCCGGCGGCGGCATTCGTTGTTGTAACAAATAGCTTACGAGCTCCGGATCCGGAAGCTGCAAAAACGCCTGAAAGGCATCTTTTTCGCCAGTGCCCAAACCCGCATATTCGCGCTCGAGAAAACGCGACAGCAACTCATCGAGTTCCCGCATGCCGCGCCGGCATTGCCACCGCAGGCGCGAAATCTCGCTGTGGGATGCAGCCACGCGGGCAACCTTGCCGCCACCGTAGGAGGCCGCCATGCGGGCGCCCTTACTGCCTTCTCGCTACGAGCATCTTCTTGGTCTCGGCGATCGCTTTGGCCGGATTCAAACCCTTCGGGCAGGTCTGGGTGCAATTCATGATCGTGTGGCAACGATAGAGTTTGAACGAGTCGTCGAGGGCGTCGAGGCGCTCGTCGCGTGCTTCATCGCGGCTGTCCACGAGCCACCGGTAGGCGGCCAGCAATGCCGCCGGACCCAGGTAACGGTCGCTGTTCCACCAATAGCTGGGACAACTCGTCGAACAGCAGGCACATAAAATGCAAGCGGCCGGTGCATCGATTTTCTCCTGTTTGGCCTTGCTTTGCAGCCGCTCGCGATCTGCCGGAGGCGGCGTGCTGGCCTGCAGCCAAGGTTTGATCGATGCATACTGCGCATAAAAGTTGCTCAGATCCGGCACCAAATCCTTGACCACGGGCATATGTGGCAGGGGGTAAATCCTGACTTCGCCGTTGCTCGCGTCAACCGCGCGCGTGCAGGCAAGCGTGTTACCGCCATCGATATTCATCGCGCACGAGCCGCAAATACCTTCGCGGCAGGAGCGACGGAAGGTCAGGGTCGGATCCATCTCGTTTTTTATCTTGATCAGCGCATCGAGCACCATCGGGCCGCAGCTGTCCATATCGACGTCATAAGTGTCGAGACGCGGGTTGTCGGCCTGATCCGGATCATAGCGATACACCGCGAAACGGCGCGTATTGCTGGCCCCATCGGGCGCCGCGACATGCTTGCCCTTTTTGATCCTCGAATTTGGCGGCAGCCTGAATTCAGCCAACTCTCAACTCCTTATGCCCAGCAACCACTAGTAAACCCGCGCCTTTGGCGGGATAGTTTCGACCTCGTCACTGTTGGTTTCCAGGTGCACGGGCCGATACGCAAAACTCACCTCGCCCGCATCATTGACCCAGCACAGCGTGTGTTTCATCCAGTTCTGATCGTCGCGCTCTGCATAGTCCTCGCGAGCGTGTGCACCGCGACTCTCGAGACGATTCGCGGCCGACTCGATCGTTGCAGTCGCATTCAGCAGCAAGTTCTCAAGCTCCATGGTCTCGATCAGGTCGGTGTTCCAGATCAGTGACCGGTCACTGAGCCCGACATCGGTCTGCGCCGCAAAGGTCCTGCGCAATAATTCGACGCCTTCGGCAAGCGTTTCGCCGGTGCGAAACACGGCCGCATGGTTTTGCATGATCTTCTGCATTTCGAGCCTGATCCCGGCCGTCGAACGCGAACCCTTCGCGCGCCGCAGGCGATCGATGCGCTGCACACTATTATCACCGGCATCGGCCGGTAATGGCGCATGGCTCGTACCGGGCCGCATGTTGGCCGCACAGAAATGCGCAGCCGCGCGGCCGAACACCACGAGATCGAGCAGTGAATTCGAGCCCAGTCGGTTCGCGCCATGCACTGAAACGCAAGCTGCCTCACCGACCGCCATCAAGCCGCGAACGATCGTTTCGGCGTCGCCGTCCTTGTCGGTCACAACCTGGCCGTTGAAGTTGGCCGGTATGCCACCCATGTTGTAGTGCACGGTTGGCAATACCGGGATCGGTTCTTTGGTCACATCGACGCCCGCAAAAATACGCGCCGACTCGGCGATACCGGGCAGGCGCTCTTCGATGACTTCAGGACCGAGATGCTCGAGGTGCAGGTGAATATGGTCCGCCTCGGCACCGACGCCCCGGCCCTCACGAATCTCGATGGTCATGGAACGACTCACGACGTCGCGTGACGCGAGATCCTTGGCATTCGGCGCATAACGCTCCATGAAGCGCTCGCCGCTAGAATTTGTCAGGTAGCCGCCCTCGCCGCGCACGCCCTCGGTGATCAGGCAGCCGGCACCGTAAATACCCGTCGGATGGAACTGCACAAATTCCATGTCCTGTACCGGCAACCCTGCGCGCAGCGCCATCGCGTTGCCGTCGCCCGTGCAGGTGTGTGCCGAAGTGCAGGAAAAATAGGCGCGTCCATAGCCGCCCGTAGCGAGGATTACCTGGTGCGAACGAAACCGGTGCAATCGGCCGGTAGCGAGATCAATCGCCACAACACCGCGACACTGGCCATCCTGCATGATCAGGTCAACCGCGAAATATTCGATGTAGAATTCGGCGTCATGCTTCAGCGACTGTTGGTACAGGGTGTGCAGCATCGCATGCCCGGTACGGTCTGCTGCAGCACAGGTTCGCTGCGCGATGCCTTCGCCAAAACGCGTTGTCATACCGCCGAACGGCCGCTGGTAAATCCGGCCGTCTTCGGTGCGCGAAAACGGCACGCCGTAATGCTCAAGCTCG
>CAZHLE010000234.1:0-2998 GCA_964533065.1 uncultured Woeseiaceae bacterium
AGGTGAAATGCCTCGTCGTAGGGCCAGGCATTCCAGCCCGTGCCCTCGTTGACGTAAGTGAAGTAATGCGAATCGTCGACGAAGACATCGATGCGCTCCGGCGTCCATTCGAGCGCGTACACGTGAAACGCGTCGGCTACATCGTCGATCAGGATACGACCCTTGCGCTGCTCCCACTTAACCCAGTAGTACGCCTCGTTGTGGACCGTGCCGTGAATGTGGCCCATCTGGTAACCGACGTGTTCCATGATGTCGATCTCGCCCGAGTTCGGCCAGGCGTTACAGGTTTCGCTGCCCTGCCAGTCCTCGCCCTCGTCGCAGGTGGTCGCGTATTTGTACGGGTCGCTCGGCAACATCCATATCGCCGCCCAGGTGCCCTGCCCACGGGGCAGCTTCGCGCGGACCTCGAAGCGACCGTAGAGAAAGTCGCCCTTGCCTGCCGAATGCACCCGGCCCGATGTGTACTTCGCGCCCTCGTAGTCTTCCCTGTGGGCCTCGATGACCAGCATGCCATCTTCTACGCGGATGTTCTTCTCGCGCCCCGTGTAGGCCTGGTCCTCGTCGTTGACCTTGCGCGCAGGCCAGATGTCCGGGCTCCACTTGCCGCTGTCGAGCGCCTCGCCATCGAACTCGTCGCTCCAGACAAGTTCCCACTCCGGCGTCGGCCGGTTCTTGTCGCGGACCACGAGCGCGCTGAGCGCCGGTTTGCCCGCGGATGCCTCGAAATCGATGTTCAGTACCCCGTCGGCAACGACCACGTTCGGCGCGGTGACCGTCAGGGCCGAGATGACCTTGCCGTCACGGAAGGCCATGATGTCGAGGCCGTCGATGACCCGCCGGCCTTCCGCGAACGCGTCGAACACTCTTGCGCCTCCGCCAACGTCATCCGGCTCCGCAAAGTGAAAGGTGATGTCATAGGGTCCGTCGTCCATCGGCCACTCGATTCTGATATCGCCTTCCCGGTACGTTCTGTACAGCTCCGGGTCCTGCGAGCCCTTGACCATGGGCAGCTTTGCTGCGACACCCCCGGACACCGATTCCTCGGCAACATACTCCGTCCCGTCGACTGCCGTGTAGGCGGAACCACCGATATTGACTGCCCAGGCCAGATCGTCGCCGGAATGATTGGGGTCGCAGGCGCAAAGGAGGACCAAAAGCGTCGCGCAAAGGCTCCGCATTGTGCGGTCAAAGTCCGATCTACAACCAATCACAGCAACACTCCCTACGTCCCGGGGCCCGGCCGGCCGCACCCGGCTCCGGAAGCATAGCGCGCCCGCGCTCAGGAATCTTTGCTACAAGGCCTGAATACGCGTTGCTCTACCTTGCGGACAGCAACTTCTTCTTTGGGTTGCAGCGCGCAATCATGCTGCGCACTTGTGGGATACTAGCCGGAATATGGACGAGCAAATTTCCAGAATAGTGATCGTGGGTGGTGGCAGTGCGGGCTGGCTGTCCGCCGGAGTCATTGCCGCCGAAAATCGCAACGACTCGAACACACAACAGCCGTTCGAACTATTGCTGATTGAATCGCCGGATGTACCAACTATTGGCGTGGGAGAAGGCACCTGGCCATCCATGCGCGAGACCTTGCAGCGCATTGGAGTGTCCGAGACTGAGTTTATCCGGGAGTGCGACGCAAGTTTCAAACAGGGCACCCGTTTTCGTGACTGGCGCACCGGTCACGGAGATGTTTACAGCCATCCGTTTTCGGTTCCTACAGACTACGCCGACATGAACCTCGCACCTCATTGGCTTGCAATGAACGACGCTAGCGAATTTGCGGACGCCGTGGCCCCTCAAACGGCGTTATTTGCCGATTGCCTTGCCCCGAAGCAAATCACCACGCCGGAATACGCTTTTGTCGTGAACTACGGATATCACCTGGATGCTGGAAAATTTGCTGAAATGCTTCGTCGCCACTGTACCGGGGAACTGGGCATAAAACACGTCAAGGCGAATGTCCTGCAAGTAAACTCGGCCGAGAACGGAGACATCCAGTCACTCAACACCGACTCTGCCGGTGAAGTTTCCGGTGATCTGTTCATCGACTGCACCGGAGCGAGTAGCCTGCTGCTTGGTAAGCACTTCAATATCCCATTTCAGTCACAGCAGACGTACCTGTTTAACGACACCGCGCTGGCAGTACAGGTGCCATACACGGACGCAGATCAGGCCATCCAGTCATGCACACTGTCAACCGCACAGACTGCAGGCTGGATCTGGGATATTGGATTACCGACGCGCCGTGGAATTGGCCACGTCTACTCCAGTGCCCATATCTCGGAAGATGCGGCGACCGCTCAGCTTCAGGCCTATATCAAAGGGATTGCAGGAGCCACGACTGCGACCAGCATCGAGCCGCGGAAGATACGTTTTCAGCCCGGCCACCAGCAAAAATTCTGGCACAGGAACTGTGTTGCCATTGGCATGTCTTCGGGCTTTGTTGAACCGCTCGAGGCTTCGGCGCTGGTAATGATCGAACTGGCTGCGAAGATGATAGCGGAGCAGCTGCCCCCGACAAGATCAGTTATGGAACTCGTTGCGAAACGTTACAATCAGAAATTTCTGCGCCACTGGAATCAAATTACAGAATTTCTGAAACTGCACTATGTATTAAGCGCTCGCAATGACTCTCCCTACTGGCAAGACATTCGCGCTGCCACGTCCATCCCGGAGAAGCTCAGTGAGCAGCTTTTGTTGTGGCGTTATCGGAGCCCCTGGCATCAGGATGCCGAGGCAGTGGATGAATTGTTTCCTACGGCGAGCTATCAGTACATCCTTTATGGCATGGGATTCACAACAGAACCCCGGCAAACCGGCAGCCGCCAGCAGGATCAGCGCCGGCGCCGGGCATTGGAGGTGCTCCGGCAAAATGCGGCCCGGGCAACAAAGCTTCGGCAGGCTTTGCCCGGCAACAGGGAACTGCTGAACAAGGTCAGAGACTTCGGATTTCAAACTCTTTGAGAATGATCAGGACATTAATCCGGGTATACAAATG
>CAZHLE010000235.1:0-2034 GCA_964533065.1 uncultured Woeseiaceae bacterium
GCCCCGGTAGCTCAGTCGGATAGAGCGACGGTTTCCTAAACCGTAGGTCCCATGTTCGAATCATGGTCGGGGCGCCAATCCTGACGGACGGGCCGAAGGTCCGTGTGTCAGGATTGGTGGCTCGACCTGGTGATGAGGACATTGTTCGATCAATTGCGACAGCAATTGGCGACGAAGCGGCGCAGCCGCGAAGCCCGAAGGGTGAGGATCGGCCCAAGCCGATCCGAATCAATCATGGTCGGGGCGCCAATCCCTATGGGCGGGCCGATCCGGCTATTCGGCACGCAGGGTTACCGCACCGAGAATTCGAACACGGACCGTGACTTGAACCGGTCTCCCGGGCTCAATACGGTCGACGGGAAGTACGGCACATTCGGCGAATTTGGAAAATGCTGCGTTTCGATACAAACACCGCTTCGATGACCGTACTTCGCGTCCGATTTGCCGACAATGGACCCATCAAGCTTGTTTCCTGTATACAACTGCAGGCCTGGCTGATCCGTCAGCACGCGGAGTTGCCGGCCTGAAAGTGGATCGTACATTTCGGCGGCCACTCGCAGCCCGTCGGCGCCGCAGGCCGCGGTCAGCACGAAATTGTGGTCATATCCCTGACCAAACTCCAGTTGCGGGTGCACCTGGTTGATATCGCGGCCAATGGGTTTCGTTGTTCTGAAGTCGAATGGGGTATCGGCTACAGTCAGTATTTCGCCCGTCGGTATCATGCTGCGGTCCACGGGTGTAAAGAAATCGGCGCCAAGACGCAATTCATGTTCGGCAATTGATCCGGTGTCATGCCCTGCCAGGTTGAAATAGCTGTGCTGGGTAAGATTGACGATCGTCCTCGCCGACGCGGTTGCTGAATAATCGACCAATAGTCGATTGCGATCATCCAGCACATAGGTAACGCTGACGTCGAGGTCGCCCGGGTAGTTTTCCTCCTCGTGCGGACTCCTCCGGCTATACCGAACCGCGATCGCACCATCGAGCCGCAGTGACTCGCCACGCCATACCCGTTTGTCAAAGCCAACGGTCCCGCCATGCAAATGATTGGGCCCGTTTTCTGTTGCTAGCATGTATACGCGGCCATCCAGTTCGAATCGGGCATTCGCGATCCGGTTGGCGAACCGACCCACGACGGCACCGAAATACGGGCTGCGCTCAAGGTATCCGCAGCAGTTGGAGTGGCCTAGCACAATGTCGGCCAGCCGGCCGTTGCGGTCGGGCGTGACGATCGAGGTAATAATTGCGCCAAGTTCGATCGACGCAACACGGACCCCGCTGCGGTTGCTCAGGACGAACTCATGAACATCGCGCCCGTCCGGCATCGTATCGAAAACCGACCGTGTCATCGACGTGCTCTCACGTATCGAAGACCTTCACTCGTCAGATCGTTGCGGCGCCATCAACTCATCCAGCAAGGCAATCAACTGCTCGCGATCGTAGCTGTAGGGCTGGTCTGCATTCAGCTCGAGCATGCGCTGCATCGCGGCTGTAATCGTCCGCCGCGCCTGGTCCGCGTTTGGCGTCACCATGTAGCGGCGCCTCGGCGCATCGCTGGACATGACATGCAGCACGGCCTTTGCGACCTCGTCGGGTTCCGTTAGCAAGTCGTTGCCCATGGTTGTGCTGATCATCTTTTCGCGGCTCGCGGCATCGAGTTCGATGGCGCCGGCATCGGCGGCGGCGAGCGTCTGCGCGAGCATTTTGCTGCGAATCTCCGATTTGTATGCGCCCGGATCAACCACGCTGACGTGCACTCCGGATTCGGCCAGTTCCTCAGCGAGTGAGTCGGTGTAGCCTTCAATGGCGAACTTGCTGGTGCTGTAGCCACCGTCCTCGCTGCCCGCGATATAACCACTGATGGATCCAATCGTCGTCGTGCGCCCCTGGCTCTCGAGCAGGAACGGCAGGAACGTGACGTCGTGCCTGGCCGCGAGGTCGGCGTACGTCCTCCGGAACTCCCCCGTGAAGTCGGGGCCGAAGTTCGGCGGCGCCTCCATGCCGCAGAGCAGGACCGCCACCTGGCGGGCACGC
>CAZHLE010000235.1:2044-2979 GCA_964533065.1 uncultured Woeseiaceae bacterium
TGATTCGGACCGGGCCCAGCACATTGATCTCAAGCGTGGTCCTGACCGCGTCTTCCGAGTTGGCCACCAGCGATCCCAGCATCACGACGCCGGCGTTGTTGACGATGCCCCAGAGACCGCGGCCCTCGCCCTTCACGAACTCGACCGCCGCATCGATATCGTCCTGCACGGTGACGTCGAGCCTGACCGCGCTCATGTTCTCCATGGCATCGAGCCGTTCCAGGTCGGCCGCTTTGCGCGCGCCGGCGTAAACGTAGTAACCATTTGCGGCCAGCGTCTCGGCAATCTGCAAACCGATACCCGAACTGGCACCGGTGACCAGCACGGCCTTTCGTGCCGCGTCGTCGGCCGCGTTCGCGGCAAAACTGAAGACCAGCAATCCATGCAATGCCACCATGACAATCGTTTTTGCAATTCGCATTCGTTTCAGTCCATGCGCCGGAAAGGCGGCAGTATACCGAGTCGATCACCATACTGCACATGCTAAGCTAGCGCAGGTAGCACCGAAAACAAACGCATTCGCGAGGCCCTGCTTAATGTTGCAAGCGCAATCACGCGCACCGGAGTTCGTCCTGCCTGACGACCAGGGCCGGGACACATCACTGAGCGACCTGCTGCACGACGGCCCGTTAATCCTGTATTTCTACCCGGCAGACTTTACGCCCGGCTGTACACGCGAGGCCTGCTCGATTCGCGATATTCACTCGGAACTGGCAGCCGTGGGACTCACTGTGGCAGGAATCAGTCCCCAGAATCCGGAAAGCCACGCGCGTTTTCGTGCAACTCACAAGCTGCCGTTCACCTTGCTCTGTGACCCGGGCAAGATTGTCATATGCATGTTCGGCGTTGATGGGCCTTTCGGTATCGGCGTTCGACGTGCGACATTCCTGATCGGACAGGACCGGACCATCAGCGATTCGCTGCTCGCGGACGTG
>CAZHLE010000236.1:0-2963 GCA_964533065.1 uncultured Woeseiaceae bacterium
GTTTACATTGCGGCACGCCGTCGTCTCGGGATCATTGGCTGGCAACAGGTGCAGGCGAGCGCCGATAAGTACAAGGCCGCTGGGGAAGGCATGTCCGGCATCAAAGACCTCAAGG
This sequence comes from uncultured Woeseiaceae bacterium, assembly GCA_964533065.1. Lineage (GTDB taxonomy): Bacteria > Pseudomonadota > Gammaproteobacteria > Steroidobacterales > Woeseiaceae > UBA1847. Next base: position 116 of record CAZHLE010000236.1, read on the forward strand.
TTCTCGGCCGGGAACTGACCTTCCTGCGCCGCTTTTCCAAGGCCGCCGCGCTTCATGCACGGAATAACATCACCGCCGGCGTGATCGCCGAGATGCCGCGGTACGCGCTCGAGATCGTCGCCTTCGGCGGCATCCTGCTCGTGGTATTGTATTTTCTCAGTCAGGGCCAGGAGGCCGCGCGCATGGTGCCGTTGCTGGCCCTCTACGCATTCGCCGGTTACCGGCTGATGCCCGCGCTGCAACAACTGTTTGCTTCGTTCGCCCAGCTTCGACATGGGGCGGCCGCGCTGGAAGTGCTCCACAAAGATCTCATCGCCCAGCCTGGCGACGCCAGCGATCCCGAAACGAGTTTGGCCGCGGCCACGAACGCGGTTCCACTACCCTTCGAACGGGGACTCGAGTTGCGCAACCTGTCCTTCCGCTACGAGGGCGCGGCCGAACCGGCGCTCCGCAACCTCAATCTGGTGATCGAGCCGAATACCTCGGTCGGACTGGTCGGGCCGACCGGCTGTGGCAAGACCACTACGGTCGATCTGATCCTGGGGTTGCTGGCGCCCAGCGAGGGCCAACTGCTCGCCGACGGCGTGGAGATCACGCGCGACAATCTCCCAGGCTGGCGGCGGAACCTGGGCTACGTGCCCCAACAGATCTACATTTCCGACGATACCATCACGCGCAACATCGCTTTCGGCATCCCGGATGCGGAAATCGACCGAGATGCCGTCCGGCGGGCGGCTCGCATCGCGAACCTCGATGAGTTCGTGGAGAACGAATTGCCACAAGGTTATGACACCGAGATCGGCGAGCGCGGCGTCCGCCTCAGCGGCGGACAGCGGCAGAGAATCGGCATCGCCCGCGCCCTGTATCGGGACCCGGTGATCCTGATCATGGACGAGGCCACCAGCGCGCTGGATGGTATCACCGAGGAGGCCGTGATGGACGCGGTGCGCACCCTGTCCCGAAAGAAGACCGTGATCTTGATCGCGCATCGCCTGACGACGGTTCGGGAATGCGATGTCATCTATCTACTGGAGCGCGGGCAAGTCATTTCCAGTGGAACGTATGAAGATCTCAAGCGCGAGTCTGGCTGGTTTCGCGCCGCCGCCGGTGGATAAGTCGTACTAGCGTGGTTGCTAAACGCCGGCGTTGCATCGCCGATTTGATCTCGCCATTTGCCTTGAGATAGCGGAGCACATCAGTCCGGAAAAAGCGGACACTTTTGTTGAATTCCTGACAAGCTTAGAGACTGTCTAAAAACTTATGATTGATTTTGATAAAAACTTTCCGCAGAGCCGACTTCCAGCCAGCTTTATCAGCCAAAAATCGGCTCGAAGCCAAATTCACTGCCATATAAATCAAATAGTTGGTTTTTTGACAGCCTCTTATCTGATGCAGTCCTGTTCTCTGCGGCTATTCCCAGACAAGGAGGTATTGGACATGTATGTAAATGAGCAGTGGCCTTTGTATTGGATAAATCTCTTCCAAACCAGAGGCTGTAATCCCATAGTTATGTAGCAAAGCAGAGGGGATTCGAGTTGCTTAAGATGATCGTGAGAAACACAATCGGGGAAGATCATTGGTCGTTTCTAAGCTGGTATAGAGATCGATTTGGTTTACTTCCAGCAGTTCTTGGTTACATGAATTTACTTCGATACAAAGGCCTTGGAATTGCGCCAAATCCATTGACAGGTGGCTCTGTCTTTCTTCGGCCTGGCACATCAGATCAATCTGTTTACGACGAAATATTCTTATCCAAAGAATATGATATTGATCTAGGCAGCCCGGATTTCATCGTTGATGCGGGAGCTCATATTGGGTTGGCCTCAGTATTTTTTGCAGGTAAGTATCCGAAAGCAACCGTTATTGCCCTAGAACCAGAGCCGTCCAACTTCGACATTTTACTTAAGAACGCAAAGAGCTATGCCAACATCTTCCCAATGCAGGCTGGGCTTTGGAGTAGAAAGGCCTATTTGCGCATCGATAATCCTAAAGCTGCTACTTGGAGCTTTAGGGTATCGGAGGATCTATCAGGAAATGGTATTCCGGCAGTCGGAATACTAGACCTCAAGTCGGAATTCAATATCGCGCAAATAGATATTCTTAAAGTCGACATCGAAGGATCAGAATTGGAGGTCCTGAAGGACTCAAATTCTTGGTTTGACTCTGTAAAGACATTGATTATCGAACTTCACGACAGATTTCAACCTGGGTGTTCTGATGCTCTTGCAAAGGCACTTAGTGGTTACAGCTACGAAAAGTTAAAATCAGGCGAGAGCATTGTTATCACCAATCTGAGGAGAATGGCCACATAACAATCCAGCGTTTCGGCTAAAATTGAGTCTATCGTTTTCGCTGGAAGAATTCCCTGTGTGCAATGAAGCGCAAGTACCCGTCAACAGAGCTGTCTACGGACCAGCGTGATCTCGTTGCACGCCTGGTCGGCCCACTGGAGATGCGCGGGATCTCGCGCTCGGTTTTTCGTGACGTTCTCGACGACGCGGGGATCATCGCGCCCAAGTCGTCTTTGGACCGCTGGGTACGTGCCCACGCAGTGAGGGGCAGGGTTTTCACGGCGGAGAAGGCGAGCGGAGCGACGCCGCTTCTGGATGACGAACAGTGCGAGATTGCCGCCGGTTGGGTTCTGTCTCAGAACGACTCGAACCAGGTCGTCTCGCTAGCCTCGTTCGCGAAGTTTTGTGCGTCAGCCATTGGTGTGGAGCTGGCGCAGACGACGGCGCATGATTACCTGCATAGCCTCGGTTTCAGTTCAAAGGTTTCGCAGACCAGCCCTCTTACTCGACTATCAAGTTTTTTCTTTTGACAAGGTGGATACCTGTGGCTTATGCCA
>CAZHLE010000237.1:0-343 GCA_964533065.1 uncultured Woeseiaceae bacterium
GCACGTTTCGCCTGTTCGACAAGCTGTCGTCCAAGGGACACTTCAATGTGCTGTTCATCGACCAGACCGACACGGCCGCAGTCGCTCACGCGTGCCTGCAAAAGCCAAAACTGATACTCACCGAAACGCCGTCGAACCCATTGCTGCGTATCGTGGATATCGCGAAGATGGCGCAGTTTGCGCATGACTGTGGTGCCCTGCTGGCCGTGGACAACACCTTCCTGTCGCCGGCGTTGCAAACGCCGATCGCGCTTGGCGCGGATATCGTTTTGCATTCGACCACCAAGTACATCAATGGTCACAGCGATGTGGTTGGCGGCGCCGTGATCGCCGCGAACGACGA
>CAZHLE010000237.1:353-2929 GCA_964533065.1 uncultured Woeseiaceae bacterium
TGGTCGGCGGCGCGGTGGTGGCGCGCACGGCGGAGCTGCACGAGCAGCTGGACTGGTGGGCCAATTGCCTCGGCCTGACCGGTGCACCGTTCGACAGCTTCCTCACACTGCGCGGTTTGCGCACGCTGCGTCCGCGCATTCGCCAGCACGAGGAAAATGCGCAATTGCTCGCGAATGTGCTCGCCGAGCAGCCGCAGGTAGCGAAGGTCTACTATCCGGGACTGGCAACGCACCCGGGGCATGAACTCGCAGCGCGCCAGCAGCGTGGTTTCGGCGGTATGCTGAGCTTTGAATTGAACGGCGGCGACGTTGCGATTCGAACATTCCTGCAACACCTGCAGCATTTTTCGCTGGCCGAGTCGCTCGGCGGTGTCGAGAGCCTGGTCTGTCATCCGGCGTCGATGACGCATGCGCCGGTCGCACCCGAAGCCCTGGCCAGGGCCGGCATCGGTCAGAACCTGATTCGCTTGTCGGTCGGCATCGAATCGGGCGATGACCTGGTCGCGGACGTTTTGTCGGCTCTCGACGCCGCGCACGCGAGCACGAACCTGTCCGTGGTGCGGGCTTGTCAGGCGGGTGGTTTGTAGGGAATCACGGTCACGACGTCGCCGGCACGAATGAGTCCGGCCGCCTCGACCACACCGACGACGCCGCGGCTCAGTTTGGCTGCCTTGGAAAAAGCGGTTGACGTCAGCGGCCGACCGTCTGCCTTCGTGTAGCGGGCCGCGATTTTCTTGCCCATGTGGTGACAGGGCGGGTTGTATTCCTCGACCATGAGCTCGGCCCCGGACGGGAACTGCAACAGCGTGCCCCTCGGCAGACGCGACAGATCCGGCAGCCCCTGAATACAAAGATTGGCCCCCAGGCAGGTCGCGGTCAGCGGCGCGTTCAAATCCATGGTTTTCGCAATCGCGGCCAGCTCCTCGACGGACACCGCCGACCACTGGCGTTCGTTACGCCGCGTCGTGCCCTTTGGCTGCTTGTCGCCGGCCCAGGTGCTCCGCGTGTAGGAGCGGTGCCGGTCGCCGACGATACCGTCGAGCCGCACCTCGATCGCGTCGCGCTGCTCTTTGTCGAGATCATCATTGTCGCCGGCGTGCACCGACACCACGGTCGCAGTGATTTTTTTCCTGGCCATTTCTTTTCCCTGCCGTGAGCGCGCTATGCTACCCGAAGGTGGACGCTACACTCTATATATATGTCGTCCGCAGAGCATTCGATAGGAGGTAAAAAAGATGTTGGACAGGACCCGACAGGATTGGCGAGCAATGGCCGGAGAGCTGCAGATCGAGGGGCGCGCATTCATTAACGGCCGCTACCAGGACGCGCTGGCAGGCAAAACGCGCGCAACCTTGAGCCCGGCGAATGGCCAGAAACTGGCCGAGGTTGCGAGCTGCGGTGTCGAAGATGCCGATCTCGCCATCGGCATTGCGCGCGCGGCTTTCGACAGCGGCGTATGGAGCAACATGGCACCCGCCGATCGCAAAATGGTGCTGGTGCGCTGGGCCGAGTTGATTGCGGATCACGCCGATGAGATCGCGCTGCTCGAATGCCTCGACGTCGGCAAGCCGATCAACGACACGACCAATGTCGACGTGCCCTCAGCGGTGCGCACCATTCGCTGGAGCGGCGAGGCCATCGACAAGGTCTACGATGAGATTTCGCCCTCGCCTGCCAACAGTCTGGCGCTGGTGCAGCGCCTGCCGCTCGGTGTGGTTGCGGCGATCGTGCCATGGAATTTTCCGCTCTCCACAACCGCGTGGAAGCTCGGGCCCTCACTGGCAACCGGTAACTCGGTCATTCTCAAACCCGCCTCGAATACGCCGCTCTCCGCGCTGCGCATTGCGGGCCTTGCCAGTGAAGCAGGCTTGCCGGACGGCGTATTGCAGGTATTGCCAGGGCCGGGCGGCAGTCTCGGCCAGCACCTTGCCCTGCACATGGGCATCGACGGACTGACCTTTACCGGCTCGACCGAAATCGGCAAGCAGCTGATGCGCTGCTCGGGCGAATCAAATCTCAAGCGCACCTTTCTCGAACTCGGCGGCAAAAGCCCGAACATCGTGTTCGCCGATGCCAACCTTGAAAAGGCGGCGACTTTTGCCGCCATCGCCGTGTTCTACAACGGCGGCCAGACCTGCACCGCCGGAACGCGCCTGATCGTCGAGGACAGCATTCGCGAAAAGTTTGTCGAGATGGTCGTGGCGAAAAGCCAGGGCTGGATGCCCGGCGATCCGCTCGACCCGGCCACGAGCATGGGCCCGATGATCGATGCCGCACAGCTGAAGACGGTCGCCGACTACGTCGGGATTGGTATGCAGGAAGGCGCCGCGCTGGTTGCGGGCGGTCGCCAGGTTATGGCGGATTCGGGCGGTTGCTATTACGAGCCGACCATTTTCGACTGCGTTGATAACCGCATGCGCATCGGCCAGGAAGAGATCTTCGGGCCCGTGATGTCCGTCATCGGATTCAAGGATGCGGCCGAGGCAGTCGCGATTGCCAACGATTCGATCTATGGCCTGGCCGGCGCGGTCTGGAGCAACAACATCAACACGGCGCACAAAGTGGCTGCGGCGGTC
>CAZHLE010000238.1:0-2822 GCA_964533065.1 uncultured Woeseiaceae bacterium
ACCCTGCGACTTGTTGCCGTGAATAGCGGCCGATTCGATACCGTCGCCGTTCAACTGCTCCGCAAGCCGGTTCGCGCCGTGCTTGGTGCGCGTAAATACCAGTACCTGGCGCCAGTTTTCCTTGCCGATGCGCTCCGAAAGCAGTTGCCGCTTGCGGCGCTTGTCGACCAGGTGCACAACCTGCTTTACGAGGTCGGCGGGCTTGTTGCGTTGTGCGGCCTCGATTTCCGTTGGCGCGTTCAGCAGGTCGTTGGCAAGACGCCGGATGTCATCCGAGAACGTCGCCGAGAACAACAGGTTCTGGCGCTTGTCCGGCAGGGCCTTGAGGATTTTGCGGATATCGCGGATAAACCCCATGTCGAGCATGCGATCGGCTTCGTCCAGCACCAGGAACTCAACCTTGGACAGGTCAATAGTGTGCTGTTGCATGTGATCCAGCAGCCGACCCGGTGTGGCGACCACAATGTCGACGCCTTTGCGCAGTTTGTCGATTTGGGTATTGATGCTGACGCCACCGAAAATGACCGCGGTGCGAAACGGCAGGTAGGCGCCGTAATCGCGCACACTCTCGCCGACCTGTGCCGCGAGTTCGCGCGTCGGCGTGAGCACCAGGGCACGAATACTGCGTCGGTTGTGCGGCGATTGCTGCAGTCGCTGCAGCATGGGCAAGGTGAAGCCTGCGGTCTTGCCGGTGCCCGTCTGGGCGCCGGCCAGCACGTCGCGGCCGTTGAGAATTAGTGGAATGGCTTGCTGCTGGATCGGGGTAACTGTCTTGTATCCCTTTTCTTCGACCGCACGCAGCAATTCGGCCGTAAGGCCGAGTTGGTTGAATAACATTGTTGTATTGCTCCAGGGCGCCTGACTCGAGAGCGGTTATAAACCACGCAGGATTCGGTCCAGGCTGGTGTTTCAGGTGGCTCCGGGTCCGCAAAAGCGCGGTCCGGAGTGGATGGCGCAGACCGAAGTGCGCCAAGACGCGGCGGACTATAACAGCTTGTACGGCAATTGAAAGGGCCTCGTGCAAGAATGCGACGCTATTCTCTGCAGGTATACTGCAATCGCGGCCAGCGATTGAGCCACCGCATTACGCCAGAGGACCTCGTGAGACCCGAAACGATCGCCATTGCCGCAATATTCATCGGTTTTGCGCTGGCGGAATTGCTGCGCACCAATCTGTTCAACAAGGCAGGGCAGCGGCGCAAAGACGGTGTCGTTGAAGCTATCAGCATGGCGACATTGATTTTGCTCACGCAACCATTGGTCCTGCTCGCCGGTGGTCTGCTGGCGGCGCTCGTCGCGCCGGATGCGCGCGACAGCTTGAGCGGAATTCCATTGCTCGCCCAGGTCGCGCTGTTTCTCGTTTTCGATGACATGGTGCAATACTGGTGGCACCGCATGTCGCATACGGTCAAGTGGCTTTATGAATTGCACCGGCCGCATCATGACGCTGAGTACATGAGCATCCGTATTGTGTACCGCAACAATATTTTCTATTACCTGTTCATGCCGGCCATCTGGTTCTCAGGCGTGCTGATCTACCTTGGTCTTGGCCAGGTGTATGCCGTGTACATCGTTGTGAAGCTGCTGGTAATCTGCGGCGCACATTCCGATCTTCCCTGGGACAAGCCCTTGTACAAAATCGCGTGGCTCTCACCCGTTATGTGGATCGTTGAGCGGACCCTATCCACGCCATCGACGCATTGGGCACATCATGGCAAGCACAAGGGTGACGGTGTGACCCACTACAAGGGCAATTTCGGCAACCTGCTGTTTTTCTGGGATGTGCTGTTTGGCACGGCGAAAATCACGCGCCGCTATCCGGAACGGGTCGGCGTCGAGAATCTTCCGCCCGTCAGTGCGCAACACCAGCTACTGTGGCCGCTGGTTCGGGATCGGTCGCCGCACTAAGCGATGCCGGCAACGATTCTGCTGTTCGATCTTGGTGGCGTGCTCGTGGATCTTGGCGATCCGGCGGGCGAAATGGACTTGCCGCTAGGCAATGCGCAGTTCTGGAAGCTCTGGCTGTCCTCGCCGCTGGTGCACAAGTTCGAGACCGGGCAACTGGATACGGAAGAATTTGCCGCCGCCTTTGGTCCCGGGGTCGGAGTGACCGACCCTCTGGATTTCGAGCGCCGGCTGCGACGCTGGCGATTGCCAATGTTTGCCGGTGCTGATTCTTATCTGCGTTCCCTGGCGCAGCAGCAGGATATCGCTCTGCTGTCGAACACCAATGAGCTTCACTGGCAGCAGGTGCTATCGCAGACCGATGTGTTTTCGAGTTTTGCATATTTGTTTCTGTCATTCGAGACCGGCAATACGAAACCAGCGACCGCAGCTTTCCTCGATGTCGTTCAGCACTTTGCCTGTGCGCCACAAGACATCGTGTTTCTCGATGACAATGCGAACAATGTTACTGCGGCAATGGAAACCGGTCTTCGCGCGCAGCAGGTGCGGGGTTTCGCTGAGCTGACGCAAGCGCTCGCCCGGTTTGGGATCTAGTTTTTCACCAGCGAGGCGACCCGCTCTGCAAGCTGTCGGGACCGGTTGACAGCGGCGAAGCTGGTCCGGAAATGCTCGGCAGCAGCTGACTCGCCCAGGCGATGCGCGGCGATTGTCAGGTAAGCCAGCATCTCGGCATCGCTGGCGCTGCCGTCATTACTTCGCCATGCGTGCGCCAGCAGTCGGCCGCCGTCATCGTGTCGCCCACGCAAAACCAGCGCCGCACCTTTCAGGGCGAGCAGGCCTGCTGCCTGTGGCGCATCGGCCAGTGCCTTCTGCAGGGCGAGATCGAGCACCAGCCACGACGGCTGCTCGGCATCGAG
>CAZHLE010000239.1:0-2812 GCA_964533065.1 uncultured Woeseiaceae bacterium
TATCCCAGTCATCGCGGGCGGACAAATGCGCACGTGCAGTAACGCGCTGTTTTACTTCCTTCGACAAGGGGCCAGGAGGCAACTTCCTTTACGTGCGGAAAACGGACGGTCCAAGATTTGCCGGAGGTGCGCTGGCAGCATCTCAAAGCGCAGGCCCGTCAGAACACCATCGATCAACTCGTCGACGACGCCATGGCCGGCATCGAGCGCGACAATTCATCGCCTTAGGGTGTGTTGCCCACGGATTACGCACGAGTGGGCATGGACAAGGTCCGCCTCGACCAGCTCATCGACCTCATCAGCAACATCCGGATCGGCGATGCGGAGGCGCGCGCCAAGGATGTACTCGGCCGTGTCTATGAATACTTCCTCTCGCAGGGAAAAGATAGAGGCGTCGATTGCGGAGTTATCGATGATTGGGTCGTCGATATTGACGCACTTGGGTTAATTGGGTCATAGTGGATGGGAGTGCTGGTTGCCGTTGGTGCGCTCGAAATCAAAGGCCGAAAGGTGCTCCGCGAAGTCGACACTAGTTAGCCGCGCGTGTTCAATGCTTACCAGGAGCATGTGGGACGAACATTTACAGCTTGTTCTGGCTGAATTCCCGGATCGTTCGTAACAGCGAAGCTCTTCATGGCAACCATCTTGCTGTGCATTGAATGCCATGAGACCTCTATCCTTCAAACGATGGCTGCTACGATCTAAGACCTCTCCTCCGTTTCATCGTAGCGAGGTTATTTTGCGTCCTCGCCTCATTGAGAGGCTTGAATCGTCACAGCCAGGAAATGTTGTCGTTGTAAGAGCGCCTGCGGGATTCGGTAAGAGTTGCCTACTGGTCGAGTGGTACGCTTGGCTCAGGAAGAAAGGCGAGAAGTGTGCATGGGTTACTTTGGACCAGCATGACGATGCGGAAACAATCATAAGCCACGTGGCGTTCGCGTTTCACAATCAAGGCGTCGATTGCGCAGGCGTCGGGTTACTAGAGCCGGATGGCAATGAACAGAACCCCTTTGAACTAACCAAGTTGCTGTTCTCTATTTTGGAGGACCAAAACTCTCAACTTACTGTTGTATTTGATGACTGCGAAACTGCAGCGCCGGAGATTGTGACAGATGTTTTCACTTATTTTATTCGTTGGGCGCCCGCAAATTTGAGGATCGTGTTGGCCGGAAGGTCAATTAATGGTCTAAAGTTTTCTCAACTCGCGCTGCGCAATACGTTGATCGAGGTGTCCCCAGAGGACCTGCGATTCTCTCGTTCGGAAATAGCGGAAGTCTTGGGTATCGACGATAGTGACCTGGTCGACAGCCTTTGCGACGACAGTGAAGGGTGGCCAGCTTTGGTCCGGCTAATGCAAGGACGCGGAAGGAGCTCGATCAGCGTACAGACAGGCGGCCTGTTTGAGCAGTATCTGAATGAGGTCGTGTTTAGTTCTCTCGACCGCGAGTCGTTGGAATTTCTCCAGGATGCAAGTATATGTGAGGATGCGCCACTTGATTTTTTTCGCGATGCATGTGATTTCGCGACTGTAATCTCGCATATAGAGCAACCTGAGATACTGGGTGCATTCGTTTCGGTGGTGGGCGCAAGTAGTGAGGCGTTGCGAATTCATCCATTATTGCGCGACCCTCTGTCAGCAAGGCTGGCCAAACATAACCCCAATCGAGTACTTGATCTTCATCGACGTGCAGCGAACTGGCTGGCAGAACACGGCATGGAGCTCGCGGCAATACGACATGCGTGCAAGACCCAGGAATTGAGATTGGTTGAAGGCATCCTGGAAAGTATCGGCGGCCCCACATGGTTGCTCTTTCAGGGTGCGGGACACCTCCGCCGAGTCAATGAACAACTGGTTGAAACGGTTGCCGACGTTGGCGACAAGGATGTCCTTGGCCAGTATCCATTGATTGCGCTTACCGACGCAATGACGAAAACAAAATCCGGTAAACTCATGCAGGCGCGAATGAGCTATGACGCCGCAGTATCGGCGTCGGGTGTTTCCAAGTCGAAACGCAACATAGTCGAGTTCTCCTCGGTTCTCACGAACGCTGCTCTGCACTGTTACGGTCATATACCACTCAACAAGAAAACAGTTGAGACCCTTCTGAGCTACGAAAACGATGTCGTGGCGGATACACCGTTTCTTCAAGGGAGCATTTGGAACGTTGATACGTTCTTTGCCAACGAGCAGGGTGATTTCGAAAGAGCAATTACGAGCGGTAAGCGCTCGATCGGCCGTTTTCGAGCCGGTCCATCCAAATTCGGCGAGGCGCATGTTCAGCTGCATATCGCTTATGCGCATATTGCACTGGGGCAACCCAATAGAGCCGGCACTTCGATTAAGTCTGGCAAGAGGCTGATTACGAATTCATTGTCCAATGATCGAGAGCTGACATTCGCACGCAAGACATTGACACAACAACTGAGTCTGCATCTTCGACTCAACCAAGCCGAAAACTATTCCACATTCGCAGATTTTGTTTATAAAGAGATCGGGCACGTTAATGTTTGGTTCGAGTACATTGCCGTGGCTTGCGGTTTGGTGGTCGACAGTTGCTCGCTGGCTCAGTCATATGATTCGGCACGCCGATATTTGGACGAATATGCGGCAATTGCCTTGTCGCGGGATCAAGCCCGGCTGCATAAGTTTCTCGGAGACCTGGGTTTGCTCATCGACAATAGGGAAGCTGGCGTCATCGGTCGCTCGGTGCCGAGTGACAGAACTGATGAGGCATGTTGCTCGTGGCGGGAGGCATTGGTATACGCCGAACTCGCGCTATCGGATTCGGATGTTGCGGGCCGAATACTGGAA
>CAZHLE010000240.1:0-2788 GCA_964533065.1 uncultured Woeseiaceae bacterium
ACTGCGAAGGGCGTTTCGAAACATTTCGGCGATTTGCGCGCGGTCGACAACGTCAGTTTCGAAATCGAGAAGGGCAGGATCATGGGCTTGATCGGGCCGAACGGGGCGGGCAAAACGACGCTGTTGAAGGCATTGCTCGGCCTGACGGATTGTGACGGCCAATTGTCGGTCCTCGGTCTGGACCCATTTCGGCAACGAAAGGAAGTGATGCAGAACATCTGCTTTATCGCCGATGTCGCTGTGTTGCCGCGCTGGATACGAGTCTCGCAGTTGCTCGATTTCATCACCGCAACGCACCCGAATTTCTCGCGTGAACGAGCCAATGAGTTGCTGAGTCGGACCAAAATCAAGCGCGATTCGAAAGTGCGCGAATTATCGAAGGGAATGGTGACGCAATTGCACCTGTCGATCATCACCGCGATCGACGCGAAACTCCTGGTGCTGGATGAGCCGACGCTCGGGCTCGACATCATTTTTCGGAAGGAATTCTACAGCAATCTGCTGAATGATTATTTTGATAGTGAGCGCACCATCCTGATAACGACACACCAGGTTGAGGAGATCGAAAACCTGTTAACGGATGTCATGTTCATCAATGACGGCAAGATTTTGCTCGACATGCCCATGGATTCCATTCCCGAAACCTATTCCGAGCTGCAAACATCTGGTGCGTATGCAGAAACGGCACGCCAGCTCGGGCCAATTTACGAGCGGGACGTATTCGGCAAGAAGATCATGACGTTCGCAAACATAGCCCGTGAACAGCTCAGGCAATACGGCGAGGTACATACGCCGTCGGTAGCTGACCTGTTCGTGGCGATGGTCAAGGGGGCCGCAGCATGATGATGAATCAACTGGCCTTGGTGCGCCGGGAAGTCTGGGAGCATCGTTCGATCTGGGTAACACCTGCTGCAGTTGCCCTGGTCGTAACTCTGCTGACGCTCGCGATGTTTGTTGCTGCGTCAAAATTTGGCGAAATTACCGACATGGCTATCATTGGCGCATCGACGGCCGGTGATCATGAGCGGCGCATGGCCCTGCTCGCGACACTGCTTGGATACACATCGGTATTTCTGATCGCGATGTGGATCCTGACGATCTTCTATTGTCTCGATTCCCTGTATGCGGAGCGAAAGGACAAGAGCATCCTGTTCTGGCGTTCGTTGCCGATCACTGATGCGGAAACGGTAATTTCGAAAGTGCTCACGGCGATGGTATGCATTCCGCTGGTAACGTTTGCCGCAGTCGCGGTCTCACACCTTGTAAACCTGGTACTGATTAGCCTGTGGGTTAACTCCGAAGGCGGAAGCGCCGGCCATCTGATCTGGGGTTCGGTACCGCTGTTTGATACCTGGCTCGCCTTGTTGATCGTGTTGCTGGCCATACCACTCTGGATATCACCCTTGCTAGGCTGGTTCCTGTTTGTTTCGGCATGGACCAAGCGCAACCCGTTCCTGACCGCTTTCCTGCCACTCGCGGTGCTGCCGATTCTCGAATATGTAATCCTTCGCTCACATTTGTTGTGGGATGCGATCACAGCACGTCTGAGCATGCAGTCCATGCCACTGTTCAGTATTGATCCGGATCTGATCTTTGACGATGAAAGCTTTCGCAATCTGCGGCTCGAGGACCTCAGCCTGTTGAAACTGCTCGATATCAGCAAGCTCTTGTCGAGCCTGGAACTCTGGATAGGCTTGATCGTTTGCGGCCTGTTCGTAACGGCGGCCATCTACATGCGACGCTACCGGGACGATAGCTAGGTCTGGTAGAAAAACCGGACCTACGGTACCGGCTGTCCGGACAGCTTATGCTTACGCAGCTTGCCGCGAAACTGGTGATAGCTGAGGCCGAGTAGTTCGGCCGCCACCCGCTGGTTGTATCGCGCGCCAGAGAGAGCCGCTTCGAGATACTCACGCTCAATTTCGTTCAGTCGAAACGTTAAGTCGGCCGGCAACAGTGGCGCACGGCCCGGCTGCGTTTTCTGCCGCGAAGGCTTGTCGGTTTCGGCAAGCTTGAACGGCGAGTCAAACGGATCAAAAGCAATCTTTGCGATCGGCGCCTCGGGATTCTCGGAGCGATAAACGGATCTTTCCACGGCGTTCTTGAGCTCGCGTACATTTCCAGGCCAGGGATGGCGCAATAAAGCCGAGGCCGCTTTCGGAGCGAAGCCCGGGAAGAAAGAGTGCCGCAACTCGCTCGCCATATTCACGCCAAACGCGTAAGCCAGAGTCAGGATATCGCCGGCCCGCTCGCGCAATGGCGGTACCGTAATGACATCGAAAGCGAGCCGATCGAGCAGGTCACGCCTGAATCGACCTTGCTCGGCGAGGTCGAGCAGATCCGCGTTGGTGGAGCCGACAATACGCACATCAACGCGCAGCGTTTTGGTGCCACCGACTCGCTGTATCTCGCCATATTCGATGACACGCAGAATTTTCTCCTGCATGCGCGGCGTGATCGTCGCAAGTTCGTCGAGAATCAGGGTCCCGCCATCGGCGCGCTCAAAATGGCCCACGTGAGTTCTTTCGGCTCCGGTAAATGCGCCGGCTTCATGTCCAAACAACTCTGACTCTAAAATCGATTCGGTCAATGCGGCGCAATTGACTTTCACGACACCCTTTTCCCAGCGCTCAGACAGGTAATGCAGGCGCGATGCTATTAACTCCTTACCCGTACCGCGCTCGCCCACGACGAGTACCGATCTGCCCAGGGGTGCTGCACGGGACACATGCTCGAGCATCTCCAGGAACGCAGGTGCCTCGCCAATAATCGGTTGTGTAGGTCGTTC
>CAZHLE010000241.1:0-1213 GCA_964533065.1 uncultured Woeseiaceae bacterium
AGCGTATCGAAGCTCTGAGGACATTGCTTGGCTCCACGCATAAGCGACGCCAGCGGAGCGCACCTGGCAATTTTCTTTTGTCGATGTTCGGGGTATTGCTCGCCTCGATACTTTCCGGTCTGTTCTTCGCAGGACCAGATCTATGGGTCCGCACACCATCGATTTCGGCAATCGCCGATGAGATTGCCGCAAACCATCTCCACCATAAACCGCTTGAGTCAAAATCGAATGATATCGACGTCGTCAACGATTTTTTCAACGGACTTGGCATACGCCTCAACGAGCCGGCACTGATCGTGCAGAAAAACTGGCGGCTCATGGGCGGACGATACTGCTCCATCCAGGGCGTGAGCGCCGCACAACTTCGCTATGCCGGAAAAGTATCCAATGAGCACACCGTATATCAGGCACCTTATCTCCGCGATCGGCATGGTCCATTACCCGATATCGATCAAGGCGAGCGGCCCCTCGTGATCGTCGCCCGCGGCGTAGAAGTGACAATATGGGTCCAAGGAGGAACGTTATATGCCATCGCCGATGATGGCCGCATGGATCATCCGTCGCCAGATTGATCTGATGAGGCTTGCCTGGAACCTTGAAAAAGCACTCGGACAAGTCATGCCAAGCCTGTTTCGTCGGTCGTTTTTGAAATCTCTGACAATATGACCAAAGGGAAGGCCGATGCTTTCAGATCTTCGCACAACGCGGACCATGCCGAAAGTCAGCCGATACAGCAGTCACGGAAAATTCCAAGGCGTGACGCATACCTCATATTTGTTCCTGACTTTTCGGAATCGATAAACAGTTCATGAAGTCCGTGCCAACGGTCACTGAATCCACATCATTGTTCCACTAGACTTCGATAATCCCATGGAGGCTGAAGTCGCATGAATTCCAACAACACAAATTCATTGTGCCTCACAAGAAGACAGCTACTTTTGGCAGGCGCCGGCACGATCGTCTTCACCTCGTTGCCTGGCTTGAGTCAAGCGGTTGAACTTGTCGGCAAGCATTACCAGCGAAAATTGATCGGCAATATCAGCGACCTGGCCATCGATACGCCCCTGGAGTTCAAATACCCTCATGACGATCTTTACTCGTCGAATATCCTTGTCAAACTCGGTGTTCCGGCTGGCGCCGGCATTGGCGACGATCACGACATCGTTGCCTTCAGTCACTTCTGCACCCACATGGGCGGACCCTTGCAGGGCTC
>CAZHLE010000241.1:1223-2762 GCA_964533065.1 uncultured Woeseiaceae bacterium
GTAAATTCAAAGCCATGGGACCGTGCCCCTTCCATCTCACGACCTTCGACCTGACTCGTCACGGCATGGTCATAGCTGGTCATGCCACTGAGTCGCTGCCACAAGTCATGCTGGAAACAGAAGGGGATGAAATTTACGCGATTGGTGTAATGGGCCTGGTGTATGGCCGAAATACAAACCTATCATGACATCTGATGGATTGACATGAACGATATCTATACAAAACAAAATTCTGTACCGATTCCCCCGGTGGATGCCGAAGTTTTTACCACGGCCTGTGATTATTGCGTAGTCGCCTGTGGTTACAAAGTGTATCGCTGGCCTATCGGTAAATCAGGCGGGCTACGTGCTGAAGAAAACGCCCTCGGAGTGAATTATCCCGCACCCATGATGAGCGGGAAATGGATCAGTCCAAACCAGCACAATATCGTCTCGGTGAATGGCAAGCCACATCACGTTGCCATCATTGCCGACAGCGAGAGCAAAGTGGTCAACGTCGGTGGCAATCACAGCATCCGAGGTGGGACCATCGCTCAGAAATGTTACAACCCGAATACCTTGACCTCGGATCGATTGCTCCATCCTATGGTCAGAGTCAATGGCGAATTACGCCGCGTCTCCTGGGATTTCGCGCTGGACGTCGTCGCCAGCATTTCGCGCTACGTGATCGATCGCCATGGCGAAGACGCCTGGGCGATGAAGATGTTTTCCTACTATTTCTTCGAAAACACATATGCGCTCACCAAACTGGCCTTGCGCAAGGTCCGAACGGCGGCGTTTGCCGTGCATGATCAACCTACCGGTGCCGGTTCGGATACGCCCGGCATGTCCGATGCCGGCATAGAGCCTTTTTCATCCAGTTATGAAGACATGTCGATCGCCGACACGTTATTTTTATCCGGCACCGATCCTTACGAAACAAAAACCATCGTCTTCACAGAATGGATCATGAAAGGAATTCGCAATGGAATGAAAGTCATATATGTCCTTCCAAGAAAAACAACCGGCGTCGCGCACGCAGAAAAAAATGGCGGTCTTTTCCTGCAATTGATCCCCGGAACGGACACGATTCTACAGCTCGCCATTGCTCGAGTCATCGTTGACAATGGCTGGGAGGACTCGGAATTCCTGTCGCGTTACATCAACCATCGCCACGAAAGCGACCTCGGTGTATTTCAAGCCGATGGTTTCGACGACTACAAGCGATGGCTACTGTCGGTGCCATACGCGAAGCTCGACGAGGCGGAGAAAATCACCGGCGTTCCCGCGGAAAAAATCAAGCTCGCCGCGGAGTGGATGGCCAAACCGAAGGCGGACGGCAGTCGCCCGAAAACATCGATCAATTTCGAAAAAGGTAATTATTGGTCCAATAATTACCTGAACACCGCTTCGCTTGCTACGCTTGGCCTGCTGTGCGGAGCGGGAAACAGGCCGGGGCAGGTCATATCCCGCCTGGGTGGTCATCAGCGCGGATGGCTGGGCGGTGGCAACTACCCCTGGCACAAGGTGAGCGAAAAATTTCCGGATCGGCAGAAGAAA
>CAZHLE010000242.1:0-2746 GCA_964533065.1 uncultured Woeseiaceae bacterium
TAGTCACGACGGTACCGCTTTGCAGTTCGTCGTAGGGCAAATCATCAAGATGACGGACGAGCCGCAATTCAGTGAGGCCTCATGCCGAGATTCGCGGGCCGGAGCCCCAATGCATGCAGCACCAGCAGGTAGATGCCGGCCGCGGCGAAGATGGTAACCGCCAGCCAACCGGCGCGATCCATCGACGTCGCAGTTCCGGTCCACCACTCGAGTGGCCGATTCAGCTGGTAAAGCGCGTAGCTCATGACCAGATTTGCCGCCAGCGACTGCAGCGCCAGCTTGCCCCAGCCTTTCGAGTGCCGAACGATATTGTCTTTGCGGAGGCCTCGATACAGCAGCCACGCGTTCAGCATTGCCGCAATCGACGTGGCGAGCGCCAGTCCCGCGTGATTGCCGGCGTACGCTCGATCGGTCAGGTACCAGACCAGCGCAATGCTGAGCAAAAAATTCACTGCCAGGGCGATCAGGCCGATGCGTACCGGTGTCCTGGTATCATGGCGCGCGAAAAAAGCCGGCGCCAGAATTTTGACGAATGAGAATCCAATCAGCCCTGCCGAAAACGCGCGCAACGCCAGCGCAGTCATGCGCACATCGTCGTAGCTGAAATTGCCGCCATAAAAAATCGTCGCAACTAGCGGCTCGGCCAGCATGGTCAGTCCGATCGCGGCCGGCACGGCAATAAGCAGCACGAGCTTCATCGACCAGTCGATGGTTGCGGAAAACTCATCGTACGCCTCAGTGGCAAACTGCCGGGCAAGGTAAGGCAGGGTTACGGTCGCCAGCGCGATTCCGAATAGCCCGAGCGGAAACTCCATCAGCCGGTCGGAGTAATACAGCAGGGAAATCTTGCCGACCCCCAGCATCGAGGCAATGATGCCGCCGACCAGCACGTTGATCTGTGCGACTGAGGACCCGAAAATCGCCGGCAACATCAGGCGCATCGCGCGCCGCACGCCTGCATGCGTTGGCCGCCACTTCGGTCGCGGCAACGCGCCAATCCGCATGAGGAACGGAAGTTGTAACAGCAGTTGCAGGATGCCGGCGACGAATACCGCGTAAGCCAGCGCCATGCCGGGCTCGGCCAGCCGGGGGGCCCACCAGTATACGGCAGCGATCAATGCGACATTGAGCAGCACCGGGCTGAACGCCGTCGCGGCAAAACGTCCGTAGGTATTCAGTATGCTGCCGGCGAATGCCGTCAGCGAAACGAAAAACAGGTACGGAAACGTAAAGCGCAACATCATGGTTGCAAGATCGAAATCTCCGCCACCGGTAATAAAGCCCGGCGCCACGATCGCGACCAGTATCGGCGCCGCCAGCACACCGGTCAGGGTCACGGCAAACAGGATAACCGCGAAGGTGCCTGCCGTCGCATCGACAAACTCGCGCGCCTCGTCATGACTGTGCTGTTCCCGGTAACTCGCCATCACCGGAACGAATCCCTGGGAAAACGCCCCCTCGGCGAAAAAACGCCGCAACATGTTCGGGATTCGATTGGCGACCAGGAAAGCGTCCATGACGATGGAGGTCGCAAAATACCGCGCCAGAACCATGTCGCGAACCAGGCCGAGAATTCGCGACACCAGGGTCATGCCGCTGACCACCGACGTCGATTTCAGCAGCCCGCGTCCCGAAACCGCCCAGACCCTGGGCGCCGTTGCGTCTTTTTGGTCGGTATCCGGGCCGTTTTCGGTGCTCATATCGGCGTTGAGTTTACCCCGGAAAGGGTAGCAAATCAGTCATTTAGCCTGCGCACAGCAGTATGGGCGAATTACGTTGACAAGCCGCGGCGTGCCGCGAATAATACGCGGCTCTTTGAGAGCAGGACGCGGTAGAAACCAGTGGCAAATATCAAATCAGCCAAGAAGCGCGCTGGCCAGGCGGAAAAAGCCCGCAAGGCCAATATGAGCATGCGCTCCATGATGCGCACCAAAATCAAGAATGTTGTCAAGGCTTGTGACGCGGGCAATAAGGACGCCGCTGTTGCCGCTTATAAAGAGGCTGTGCCAATTATCGACAGCATGATCAACAAGGGCATCGTCGAGAAAAACAAGGCAGCGCGCCACAAGAGCCGCCTGAACAAGCGCGTCAAGGCGCTCAGCGCTTAATCTCCTGATTCCAGCTCGCGCATAATCGCGCGCGCCAGCGCTTCCGTCCCTTCCCGTGTTGCGGCACTGACTTCATAAACCGGCCTGGTCCAGCCAAGATCCCTTAGCAGGGCATCACGCACTGTCGCCCTGTCGTCGCTTGCCAGCAAGTCGATCTTGTTCAGGACCAGCCAACGCCGCTTCCCGGCCAATTCCGCGGAGAACTTGCCTAGCTCAGCTTCAATGGCACGGACGCTGTCCGCAGGGTTGGCGCCCGGGAGGTTCGGAGCAATATCGACGACATGCAACAACAGGCCGGTGCGCTGCAAGTGCCTGAGAAACTGAATACCGAGACCAGCGCCTTCAGCCGCGCCCTCGATCAGGCCCGGCACGTCAGCCATAACGAAACTTTGCAGCGCGCCGACGCGAACCACACCGAGATTCGGGTGCAGGGTGGTAAACGGATAGTCGGCGATTCGAGGTTTTGCAGAAGACATCGCCGTTATAAGGCTCGACTTGCCGGCGTTCGGCATACCCAGCAAGCCAACGTCCGCGAGCACTTTCAGTTCCAGCGCGAGATTTCGACTTTCACCCTGCGTCCCGCTGGTGGTCTTGCGTGGCGCCCGATTGACGCTGCTCTTGAAGCGCGTATTGCCGAG
>CAZHLE010000243.1:0-334 GCA_964533065.1 uncultured Woeseiaceae bacterium
ATCAACGACCTGGACCGCTTCCACTTGTGCGAGGACGTCGTCGACCGCCTGCCGCGACGTCCACCGTGGCGTACAATATCCAATGGAGCTCTGATCTGTCGATGGAATCAGTCCTGCGCATTGGCCATCCTTGTTCTTGGTGGCACGCGGCGCATTGATGATGGTGGCACCTGCCATCGTGCCACGGTAGAAAGCACCGCTTACCCCCGCCAGCGCGGGCGACGGGATGATCTGCTCCATCTCCTCGAGGCCTTCTTTTGCCGGTCAGGCATCACCAGGAACGCCGATGGCGATGCCCGCCTTCACCGTGCCGGTGCCGTCAGCCGCACGCAAC
>CAZHLE010000243.1:344-1871 GCA_964533065.1 uncultured Woeseiaceae bacterium
ACATGGTCGTGGGCACGACTCGCTGCAGTCCCGGCAAGTCATTCGTCGGCTCAGATCGCAGGTGCGGGAGTTTGGGTGGTCGCCAGCGTAAAGGCAGCTTATACTGCCCGGCGACCACTCTGTGCCGAGATCAAAGCACGGCCCCGGGATGCTCGAGATCAGCTTGATGCGTTGGCAGATAACCTTGATTCAATGCGCGCCCGTGATCCTGGGAATGATGGTGCTGTATCCGGCTGACGCTGACGAAAGCCGGCAGCAGGCCAAGGGCAACAGCGCATTCAGCGATAGCTTGCGCATAGTATACGACCATCAGCCGCGCACCTTGCACCAGACGGGTCAGGCCGTTCGGAAGATTCTCTTGATGGATGTCTACACCATGGCTCACTACCTGGAGACGGACACCCTGAACAGGGACGAGTCGATCTACCAGGCGATGGTCGAGTCTGGCGGGGTCAAGCAGGTCACGATGATTTTTTCGCGCGCATTGCGCGCGGAACAAATTCAGAAATCCTTGCGCTCGGGAATCAGTTCAAATTCAAGCCACGAAAGTTATCAGCGCATGCGGCCGGACATCGAGGCGTTCATGAACGCCATCAATAATGATGTAAACCAGGGGGACGAGTTCGGCCTGCGTTGGTATCCGGACGGCACCATGGCGTCGTTTTTCCAGGGTAAGTGCGTCATATCAATCAAGAACAACGACTTGGCAAAAGCAATGTGGGCGATGTGGTTCGGAGAGCGCGCCGTGGTTGATCGAAGAAAACTCGTCGATCGCATGTTGGCCAGCCCGTAGTATCGGGCAGGGAATGTCGTATATTCATTTCTGGCTGAGCTATGAAAATTGTCAAGGGTGAACTGAAACTTGGACGTTTTCTCGTCCCTTATCGAATTTACGGTGAGGCAGATATCACTATCGTTTGCATCAGCGGCGCCAAACAGACAATGGCGGCCTGGCGTTCGTTTATCAGTCATTTCGCTATAGACCATTCGGTCGCTGTTTTCGATCTGCCAGGTCAGGGTCGATCGACGATTCTGTCCGGCGCTCCGGGTGTGAGCTTCGATGAGCAGGTGGACGTGTTGCACGGCGTGATCAAGGCAACCAACCGCAACGGCCTGGTACATCTGGCAGCCGCGTCCTGGGGCGCGATCATTTCTGCCGGGTTGGCAGCACGTTACCCGGATCTGGTCGACAAGATGATCCTCGGCAGTTTCGGCTCAAAACCGAGCAAGGCGGTCATTGAACTGATCAAGGCCGGGCAGAAGCTTTTTGATGAGAACAGGACGCACGAGATCGCGCCCTTGATGATCGAGAAGTTCGCACAGTATATCCCTGAATCCCAGAAGAAGCAGATGATCGATCAGTTCCGAGTCATGAGTCGCGAGCAGTTCCTGAGCTTTTATGAACATTGCGTATTTGTGGAGCAGGCTTCGGATATCTCACAGTTTGTCGATCTGTCGAACATCAGGGCCTCGACGCTCATCATCAGCGGTGAGCACGACGCGATCCTCGACGTCGAGGATAGCGAA
>CAZHLE010000243.1:1881-2710 GCA_964533065.1 uncultured Woeseiaceae bacterium
CCGCTGCGCTGAAGATACCGGACTGTGAATTTCGGATGATACCCGGCGCCGGGCATTTCCTGCATTGGGAAAAAGCCGAGATCCTGCATACTTATCGTGAGTTTCTGGCACGGTAGCTCACGCGGTGATCGAATCCCTGAATCTTTCGCCGGTCGATACCGTGCAGACGATCGACAGGGCGGATTTCCAAGCCTGCTATTTTCGGCAGCTCAAGCCGCTCGTCATAAGGCGCATGGCCAGCAGTTGGCCGGCGCTGTCCAAGTGGACACCGGATTTCTTCAAGGAGATGCACGGTCACAAGAGCGTGAAGGTTTACGATTCCAGCTTTGTTGCAGCTGGCAACAATTACATGGCCGGTATCAAGACGCTGCCACTTGCGCAGTACATCGACTTGATTATGACCACGGAACAGGATCTTCGGATGTTTCTCTACAACATCAAGTCCGAGATCCCCGAGCTCGTGGAAGATATCGACTTTCCTGAGCTGACCGACGGCTTGTCGAGGAATTTCCTGTTCATGTTTTTCGGATGCAAGGGCTCGGTGACGCAGATGCATTTCGATATCGATATGTCGCATGTACTGCACACGGCGATTCACGGCAGGAAAACCGTCTACCTTTTTCCCTACGAGCAGGGGGGGAATCTGCATCGCTACCCGTTTACCTGCCGAAGTTACGTCGACGTGGCGAAACCGGATTTTGCGCAGTACCCGCGACTACGGCAGCTGGAAGGTTACAAGCACACTCTTGAACCCGGCGAGACCCTTTATATTCCGAGCGGTTATTGGCACCACTTTGTCTATGACGAGGCGGGTTATTCGATTTCGTTG
>CAZHLE010000244.1:0-2642 GCA_964533065.1 uncultured Woeseiaceae bacterium
TCTGCCCGACCCGAGGTTCAACAGCCTGCTGCTTGCCAAGTTCATGAACATGATCATGGTAGATGGGAAGAAATCTGTTGCCGAACGCATCATTTATGGTGCCATCGAGCGAATTTCTGAAAAGGAAACGCATGCTGATGACAAGGCGCTCGAGTTGCTGGAATCTGCACTGGATAACGTCAAGCCGATGGTCGAGGTGAAAGCACGCCGGGTTGGTGGTGCTACCTACCAGGTGCCGGTTGAAGTGCGTCCGGCCCGTCGTCAATCACTCGCTATGCGCTGGGTAATCGAATCAGCACGCAAGCGCAGCGAAAAATCGATGGCGCATCGTTTGGCGCATGAGCTGCTTGACGCTGCCGAGAATCGTGGCAACGCGGTCAAGAAGAAAGAAGACACCCATCGCATGGCCGAAGCCAACAAAGCATTCTCGCACTACCGCTGGTAGTACCGGTCTCAGCACCAAGTATCCCAGGAAAATTTGAGATTAGCGCGTGGCCCGCACAACACCTATCGAGCGTTACCGGAATATCGGCATCATGGCCCATATTGATGCCGGTAAGACCACAACCACAGAGCGCATCCTCTTTTACACAGGTGTTTCGCACAAGATAGGCGAAGTTCATGATGGCGCGGCCATCATGGACTGGATGGAGCAAGAGCAGGAACGCGGCATTACAATTACCTCGGCTGCTACCACCTGTTTCTGGCAGGGCATGGACAAGCAGTTCGAGCAACACCGCATCAATATCATCGATACGCCGGGGCACGTTGACTTCACCATCGAAGTTGAGCGAAGTCTGCGCGTGCTTGACGGTGCGGTTACGGTACTGTGCTCTGTCGGTGGTGTTGAGCCGCAGACCGAGACGGTCTGGCGGCAAGGCAATAAGTACAAGGTGCCGCGCCTGATTTTCGTCAATAAGATGGATCGGACTGGCGCCAATTTCTTACGCGTTGTCAAACAGGTCGGCGAACGTCTGGCCGCGAACGCAGTGCCAATTCAACTGCCGATCGGTGCAGAAGAAAAATTCGTCGGTGTTGTCGATCTGGTGGACCAGCGTGCCATTTACTGGGATGAGTCGAACATGGGCATGACCTATGAGGCGCGAGACATCCCTCCCGAGATGCAGGATGAAGTGGCTTTATGGCGCGGGAAAATGATGGAAGCGGCCGCTGAAGGCGACGATGCCCTGCTTAACAAGTTTCTCGAGACTGGTGAGCTGGATGCGGACGAAATTCGCCGCGGGCTGCGCGAGCGGACCCTGCGCGGTGAGATCGTTGTCACCATGTGTGGCTCGGCCTTTAAGAACAAGGGCGTGCAGGCGGTGCTTGATGCTGTCGTGCATTACATGCCATCGCCAGTCGATGTGCCTGCGATTGTGGGTATTGATGACCACGGTAAGGACAGCGAACGGCATGCGGATGACAGCGAGCCGTTTGCAGCGCTCGCATTCAAGATTGCCACTGACCCATTCGTGGGCAACCTGACGTTTTTCCGTGTCTACTCGGGAGTGCTGAACTCCGGCGACACGATCATGAACCCGATCAAGGGCAAGAAAGAGCGGATTGGTCGAATCCTGCAAATGCACTCGAACGAACGGACAGAGATCAAGGAGGTTCGTGCCGGCGACATTGCTGCCGCGGTTGGCCTCAAGGATGCGACTACCGGCGATACTCTCTGCGACCTGAAACGGTCAATTACGCTGGAGCGCATGGAATTTCCTGAGCCCGTAATCTCGGTGGCGGTCGAACCGAAGACCAAGGCGGACCAGGACAAAATGGGTATGGCGTTGCAAAAGCTGGCGAAGGAAGATCCGTCGTTCCGCGTGCATACGGATGAGGAGTCCAATCAGACAATCATTTCCGGCATGGGAGAACTGCACCTCGAGATCATTGTCGATCGCATGCGCCGCGAATTTAGCGTGTCAGCCAATGTGGGCAAGCCACAAGTCGCGTATCGCGAGACAATCCGCAAAACCGTGGAGCAGGAAGGCAAGTTCATCCGGCAATCCGGTGGTCGCGGCCAGTACGGGCATGTGTTCCTGCGAATCGAACCGCGCGAGCCCGGTTCCGGCTATGAATTCGTGAATGGGATCGTCGGCGGTGTCGTGCCACGTGAATATGTCGGTGCCGTTGATAAGGGTATCCAGGAACAAATGCAAAACGGTGTAATTGCTGGTTTTCCAGTCGTTGATTGCAGGGTCACGTTGTACGACGGCTCCTATCACGATGTGGATTCGAGCGAAATGGCGTTCAAGATCGCAGGAAGTATGGGTTTCCGCGATGGTGCGCAGAAAGCGAATCCGGTGTTGTTGGAACCGATCATGAAAGTTGAAGTGGTAACGCCGGATGAATATATGGGGGACGTGATGGGCGATTTGAATCGCCGTCGCGGCCTGCCACAGGGCATGGATGACTCGCCTTCGGGTAAGATCATTCGCGCGGAAGTGCCGCTGGCCGAAATGTTTGGCTACTCTACGGACTTGCGATCGATGAGTCAGGGGCGTGCGGTTTATTCAATGGAGTTTGAAAAGTATTCTGAAGTGCCGCGGAACGTGGCCGACACTGTTATGAAGAAGGCGAGCTAAAAATGTCCAAAGCAAAATTTGAAAGAACAAAACCGCACATGAACGTAGGCACGATTG
>CAZHLE010000245.1:0-2639 GCA_964533065.1 uncultured Woeseiaceae bacterium
TCGGCAAGCCCAGCAGCTCGCACAGTTTTTTTTGGGCCGCGATGATCTGCTCGGCATGACCCAGCTTCTGGCGCAGTCGCGCATTCTCACGTTCCAGGACCTCGTTTCGCCGCGCCTCGGCCTTGGCCACGTCAACCTTCGGGCCGCGCTTCTTCGGCGCCAACACTTCAAGGCGCTGCGCGCCCGCTCGCTCGACCATCTCGGCGCTGCCAACCGCCGCCCTGTCCTCCTCATCGACGAAGCCCAGGAAATGACGCCGATGGTCTTGAGCGAGCTGCGCCTGTCGTTGCCTATCGACCCGTTCTGAATCGCGCACGTGACCGCGGCGGCGACGCCGCGATCATCGTCGACGATGGACCATCATCCATCGTGATAATTAGCCCATCAAATTGGCTGACCGCTCTCACCCCCGGGTGGTCAAGATCAAACACGCACCGACATGGTGCGCAGGGACGTGCGCCATGAACGGACCAAACCTCGCGGCTTCCGCCTTGTTGAGGGAACACAACCTGACCATGGGTTCCCGGGTGGCCTGACCCCGCGATTGATATCATACGCAACTTGCGTATGATGCTTTGGAGCTGGCTACCTATACACCGAATTGCCCGACACGTTCTTGTATGTATCTACGTCATAAATCTGCACCGGGTTCAAAGCACGCTACTTGGAGCCGGGTGTAATTCGAGAGCGGATGAGTCTGAATGATGGATAGACAACACGTCCTCGACCTCCTGTCCCGCAGCAAGAATGAGTTGCAGGCCCGCTTCGGTGTGACCGGGCTGGCGCTGTTTGGCTCCACCGCCCGGGGCGAGGCGAGTAACGCCAGTGACGTCGACATCCTGGTCTCCTTCGACGGCCCGGCGACTTCGCAACGCTATTTCGGCGTCCAGTTCTTCCTGGAGGACCTGCTCGATTGCCCTGTCGACCTGGTCACCGACAAGGCTCTGCGTCGAGAGTTGCGCCCCTACATCGAGCGAGAGCGCGTCGATGTCTGACGCCGCACGGGCGTGGCGTTTCTACCTCGACGACATGATCGCGTTCGCCGGCAAGATCATGACCTACACCGCTGGTCTCGACCAAGCCGGGTTCGTGGCGAACGAGCTGATCTATGACGCGACCCTCCGCAACCTGGAACTCATCGGCGAGGCAGCCAACCACATCCCGGACGAAATACGCAACGCCCATCCCGAGATTCCGTGGCGAATGATCATCGCGACCCGCAACAGGCTCATTCACGGGTATCTCGGCGTGGATGACGACACGCTCTGGAGCATCGTCCAGGATGACGTGCCCAGTCTGCTCGCGTCGTTGAAGGCGGTCGAGGGTGCATCCTGACTCGTCCGCAGTCCGCGACCAAGCCTGTGACGATGTGCGAAACGACGACTCAGACAAGAAACGATGACGCAGAAGCGTAAGCTGTCCGACGAACTGATGGAGGGGATCGATGCCATGCGCGCGCAGCGCGAGGGCAAGATCACCCTGCGCTCTCACGATGTCGAGGAGTTGCCTCCTCTCGAAGGGGACGCGGACCTGATCCGCGAAACCCGCGAGCGGCTGCACGTTTCGCGGGCTGTATTCGCGCGCCGCCTCCGGGTCTCGATGCGCACGCTGGAGAACTGGGAGCAGGGCCGGGCCCGGCCGAATGCCCAGGCTGCCGCGCTGATCCTGATGGTGCGGCAGTTCCCTGATACGCTGGACAAGCTCAGCGAACTGGGCCACCGCGCGGCCTGAATCCTGTTGCCGTGAAAGACCATGGAGGTGACGAAAACCCCATCCTGAGCTCTCGCTTCATAACGCACGATGTGGGGGTATGTTTGGGGGCATTTTTTGCGTCGAACATTTTATGCAGTTGATTTATATGGCAGTGTGATTGTCGCCGCCTCCACCAATTTTTAGCACGTAACGTGCTGTTTCAAAGAGAATAATTTGAGTTCGATTTCCGGTCCCGCAATGCTTCGACTTCAATCACGCGGGATCGGGCACGCTTCGGGGTCCGTTCTGAGCCAGATCGCCTTATCCCGTCGTACCACTGCCCGACTTTCCCTCTCAGCGCAGTCTGGGGGTATTTTCGCGCCGCCAAACAAAATATCCCCACGCGACGCCACGAGACCGATAGCAGACCACCAGCAGGAGCAGCTATTGCCCTGCACCAGCACAGCCCTCCGGAATGCGAAGGCCAACTTGATGGTTCGGATCAAACACTGGCGACCGCGCGAGCCGCAGCGGACGCATTGAGCCAGGACGATCATTTGGAGCGGTATCAACCAGTCCAGACACTCGCGTCGAATCGTTTCCGATCACCCGCTCGCAGATCGTATTGGCCTTCGGGCTGTGCGGCGGTGACTTGCGCACTGTCGGACCGAGGTGGTTGTTCGTCCAAGCTACATGCGTCTCGCTGCCCGAACGCGATCGCGTTTATTGGAGCGACAATTTGATGGCGCGTATCAAGTCGATTCAGTCTCAACCCTTGGAGAACGGATTGATGATCTCGAGCCCCTCGTCGATCATCTGACGGTGCTGCAGATCTTCGGTGAACACAACCTTGCAATGCGCCAGCTGCGCCGCGGCGAGGATCATCGCATCATAGATCGAAAAGCCGTATCGCTCGGCCAACGCCAGACCGAGTTCATGCGTCTCCA
>CAZHLE010000246.1:0-472 GCA_964533065.1 uncultured Woeseiaceae bacterium
GCTACGCGCAGCATAGCTCGCCAACAAAAAGCCATTCGGCTCCTACGACCCATCGGAATCCGAAAGTTCGACGGGGGCTGGGCTTTGTCCTAGGGCAAACGATTGTCACCGTAACTTGCATCATTCTCGAAATGAAAATCATTGAAGGTGGCACTTAACATTGGCTGCAGAAAGTGATTGCCCGAATTACCCAGAGACAGATCGGCAGTTACTACGCCCTCGATCCCTGCGTGCGTCGTTTCGTCGACATTGGTAATGAGACTCGTGCCGGGAGCGTTCGGGTCCTCTACCGAGAGAATCTCGTTGTCGATAACGGCGTAGTAGATCGACAAATCCCAGCTCCAGTTGCTGGCAATGCCAAATTCACTCCCACCACGCGTACCCAGTTCTACGACCGTACCTTCCATCGCTTGCAGCGTCGCATCACCGCCGAGCACATTGTCTTGCAGCTCGAAATTGGTTGGCGCTTCAA
>CAZHLE010000246.1:482-2575 GCA_964533065.1 uncultured Woeseiaceae bacterium
ACAAGCGACTGACATTTGTGTACAAGTTCACGTCATCACGCAACGCATAGATGAAACCGAGACTCGGGTTGAAAGCGTTATAGGTATCGTTGGGATTCGACAAAACTCCCGACGCAACGTCCGTATTGCGCACTTCGCGATCGGCCATAACGTATTGCGCCGCGATTACAGCAACCCACCTGTCACCAAGCTGCCAACGATCCATAGCGAATACTTCGAGCTGCGTGGCGTCATTCTCGACAACCGTGCTCAGGCCGTTCGGCAAGCCGCCGAGATTGCGGTAGTTACCGCCATCGACCGAGCCCTGGCCATAATTCAAACCGAACAGCAGATCGTGGTCGCCCGTTTTCTGGTTGAAGCGAAGCATTGCGCCAATGTCGCGATGATCGGTCTGGATCAGCAAGCTGAAGACTTCTACCGGTGGAGCCGGTCCGGGACCGTCGAAATCGACCATGACTCGATCGACGATCGGGTGAAACAGCGACTGCTCCTCGATGGAGAATCCAACGTCGAATCGACGTTCGGTATCGAATTGCCAGGTGGTTTTGTTTGCCAGCCGCCATGTTTCCACGTCGAGTTGGAAGTTGCCTGAAACGGCCGAGGGATTTGCCATATCAGGGTCCACGGCCATCTGGGCTCGGGTCAGCGAGCCAGGCAGTTCCTGCTCGTTGTCGAGCCAGGAAGCGTAGAAACGGGTCGCAACAGCGTTGCTTATCTGCCATCCGCCATTGGCATAGATGCCGCTGCGCTCCTGTCTGCTGTGCTCGCGAAATCCGTCAAGTTGTTTGCCTTCAATAGTCAGTAATGCATCGAGTCCATTGCTGAAAGTGCCACTCGCTGTCGCACGGCCGAGGAATTGGTCGAAGCTGCCGCCGCTCAACGCGATATCGAAGCCAGGACTGTCGTTGGCCGTCACTGTCACAAAGTCGATTGCGCCACCCAGCGTGCTGGCGCCGTACTTCATGGCATTCGCGCCTCGCGCAACTGTTGCATGGTGTGCAGTGAGCGGATCAACGATGCGATTGTGATTATTGCCGTCGGCGGTCGTCACCGGGAGACCGTCTTGCAACAGCTTGATGCCATTCATGTCGTAGTCGGTCGAATCCAGATTGGAGCCACGGCTGGAAAGGAAAATGCCCTCGCCGCCGTTGTCACTTGTAGACCACACACCCGGCACGAACTTCAGTACGTCGGCCAGACTGGAGACGTTGCGCTCGCGAAACTCGTCCATGTTTATCAGATCGACGCCGCCTGGGGTCATTGCAACTTCCGCGCTCGCGGATTCCAGACTGGTTTGAGTGCCGACGACCAGAATGCTGTCGATCGCAGCACTTTTATCAGTGTCGGTAACTTTCGGTGTGACTTGGGCGAAAGTTATCGTCGCGTACAGGGACGCAACAGCCAACGGCACGAGTCGCGCCGTGATTTTTGTATGCAAATGCATTGTATAAGCCTCAACAGGTATTCATGCGGAATCGACATCATTCGCGCAAGAAAATGCGCGAATCTGTATCGATTGAATATACGCAGCGAACTACTGCGTTATGCGGAATACGCGGGTCGTGGCGGCGCTCGCGCGCGATAGGCTTGACGAATGTCCGACTGGATCCAGCCGGACTCGATGGGGCGCAGAAGGTCCTGCGCGAATAGGAAAATGGCGGAATCAAATGCGGTGAGCGGTGCTGTAGCACCGAATGCGCCACCGAAAGAACAGGACTCGACGTGTGCGCCCGAATCTCCACCATTGGCATCACCGGAATGCCCGGCGTGTGCATGCGCCGCATGGTGATCGGCAGACTTTTCTCCTGACTTTGGCCCAAACTTTGCCGACCAATCCGCAAAAATGCCGTCCGGACACAATACAAATGGCAGACCATCAGCGAGTGGCGCCGGCATGTAACCCGCCGGCATGATTACCCGCAGTGCCAGGCCCGCATAAACGAGCCAGGCTATTCGGTGAAAACGAAATTTATTTGCGGTTGCTTGCATATAAAACGGTCATTGGGCTCGAGCGCAGTATAGTGTCGAATGGAAAGCGAGCGCTAGGGGAAAAGGGGACAGTGACCTTTGAAAAGGGGACAGTGACCTTTCAT
>CAZHLE010000247.1:0-2571 GCA_964533065.1 uncultured Woeseiaceae bacterium
AAAGTGCGGCCAGGATACGGGATCCGTAAACCCCTCGCCTTGGGTCGACGGGTAGAGTGGGGTCAGCGACACCTGGATGGATGGATCGTCTCGCTGGAACGAACGCGTCGGTGCAGCGGCTGTAGGAGCCCGCATCGCGGGCGATGGCTGTTTGCTTGACCGGGATACGCCCTGGCTCCGGAGCCGTACTTTCCGCTGCGCCACGTCGCTGCTATTCGTAGATATCCGTGCAGTAAATGAGGTTAGGGCCTGCCGATCGTCTATCTACCGGTATCCCTGCCAGTGGAATGCCAATGAAACAGCCACCGAGCGTTATGCCAATTCCCAAAACGCCCACCGGTATCCGGAATTCACTTTTCGCGATAATCGTATCCGGTTCCTGAAAATCAAATTCGCCCGTGTCCCTGAACATAACCGATCCGGTTTGGCGCCACATCGACTTGCGGACTTCCTCTTGCTCGTATCTGTCAGCCATGGTCTGTTTGGCGGTCTCCTTTGCAACCGCGTACCAGTCTTTGCCCGTCGTCAAATCACTCTGTGGTTTCATGTCCTCATCGAGCTCCGTAGCTTGCTCGCTTCCTGCGCGATCCACGAATCGCGGATTCGCTACTTCCTGCCGAACTTCAGGCGCGGGCAAAATTTCGCGGTCGGGCAGTGTGAAGTCAGGGACAGACTCCGGTTTCGGAGGCCGCAAGTAGACTGTAGGAATTCCACGTTCTTCGGAGCACCAACCATCGCGACAGGTAGCGCTTCTAATCAGAACTGACAGAATCTCCAGCACAACCAGAATGACTACTGACGACACACCCACAGCAATTGCGAGGCGATGATGTGATTGGCAATCACTTGGCACGATACAGGTGCTCCGGGTCAGGTGACGACGTTTTGCTCCTGAAACTTTGGCCGTCGGCGTCTCACTATATTATCCGCTGTCACAACGGACGTTGGCCAGAAGCGATCGCAAATGATTTCCTACTTCGTGATCTCGAACGCGCCCCAGGGTTTTGCAAGTGGGTGTGGTTCCCTGGTCAGGAGGTCGTGCTCGACGTACTTCTGGAATGCATCGGCAAACAAGTAGCTTCGCTCGGCCCAGAAGGCCTTGCCACCCGGTGTCGACAGGAAGTTCATCGACACATACTCCCATCCGCGCCACAGCTCCGGGGCCAGAGAACCTTCACGCCACTTGTCGAACGCGTTCTGGGTGTGCGAACAAAAATTCGTCGCGCGTAGCCAGTGGTTCTGGACTGGTCATCGCGTTAAACCACAATTCACTGGCCTGCTCATTACTGCCCATCTCGAGGTACCACATCTGCATGGCGACGGAAGCATCATTGGCGGCCGCTGACCTGATCGATGACGTATTATCGTTTACCTGATACCCAACACAGATCAGCGAGATAACTACGGCAACAGCGCCGATAATTTCAGCAACGCTCGCCCACTCGGTTAACTGCATTTTCAAATTGGCGTATCCGGTTCCAGAATAGAAACCCGTACTCGCGAAAAAAGTTCAACGTCCGCTTTGGGTCGGTCAGCAGCAGGGTTTGTAGCTCAAATCGGGCAACCGGCGGCTTTCGCCTAGGAGCGGCCGGTCGACTGGTAAGAAAAATCGCCTCGCATCCGGCCATAGTCGGCCAATACCGGACGAATCAGTCTAGCGCGCCTAGTATCAATTCCGCAGCGCGACGTTCTCTGTGCCAATCCGCGATACCGCGCAGTTCGGAAACTACCAGTAGCATTCTGATTGCGGCCCGAAAGAGCAGCTGTGCGAAGTCTGGAGTATCTTCAAAATGCTTGAGCACCCCTACGTGACCGCGCCGAGGACCGATGAAGTTCGCGAAAATGGCAAGAGCGAAGTTTGCCGGCGCCCAAAAGGGCGTGAAATCAATGATCGCAGGCATTTCGTTTGCCGAAATCAGAACGTTTCCTGGATTCAGGTCTCCGTGAATTAATTGAGATGAGCTTTTCGAAATCGGCACGAGGCGCGAATACAACTTGTCGATGACTGGTTCGATTTCGGGATGAACCCACGATGGCTTCTCCTCCCAGCAATGGCGGTGAGCCACTCCCCACGCTGTTGTGTTCTGATCCAGCAGAGGATGTTTTTCAATATTGCTAACCCTTTCGTGTAGCGCCCGAATCGCGTGAATCGCTGGCACTACATCTGACGATTCCACCGGCCTACCGGAAACGGCAGTCCACGCTGTCCACCCTTCGTCTGTTATCCATTGGGACTGCCTGGTAGGGATTGGTCTGGCGAGCCGAAATCCTTCTTCTTCAACTCCATAAAGAATGGTGAGTAGCCAGGGTGCCAGTTCCAGGGAATGCTCCGTTTCTAGTGAATCTTCCTCCAGCCGTTTCAGGACAACGTCACCGATTCTATACGCGGCGCCGGAACCCCCTGATAAAGACTCTATCTTGCCGTTCAGTCCAAATGACTGGAGAGTCGATTGCGCTATCACTTCATATTCAACTCAGAGCAACGGATCAGTCACCTCCAAACGAACGGCCGCTTGGGGTCACCTTCTGCCGGATGACAGTTTACCAGCCCAACGGCAGCGTGCGGCCAAA
>CAZHLE010000248.1:0-2571 GCA_964533065.1 uncultured Woeseiaceae bacterium
GGTGGGTCAATTTTCAGTGCAAATCCCGGGTCAGCTTTCGGTGCAAATCAACAGTATTGATGCCCAAGTAGGAAAAACAGCGCCCGCGAGAGCGGGCGCTCTCATTTACCATACATCATCAGGCTCGACGCCTGCACAAGGGGAAACTTCAATGGCCGGCACTCTGGCAAAAGTCCTGCGCGACACGGATACCAGCCTGCACGTACTGCGGGTACTGGTGGAATCGAGTTATGACTCGATCCTGATCACGGATGCAACTCGGGCTTCAAAGATCGTTTACGCCAACAACGCATTCAAGACGTTGACGGGTTATTCGCCCTCGGAAGTCATTGGCAAGACCCCGCGAATCCTGCAGGGACCCGGCACCGACAAGAAAGTGATTGACCGCCTTGGCAAGGCCCTGAAGAAAGGGGGCAAGTTCGAAGGTCGCGCCATCAACTACCGGAAGGACGGGACTCCCTTCATCATGTACTGGCGCGTGATGCCGGTTAAGATTGCCGGACAGACCAAGCTCTGGATTGCCATACAGCGCGAAGGATTCGCGATTGCCGGGAATGCCTGAACCAGTGCAGATGGCAACTCATGTAAGCCCGGTCAAGAGCTTGATCCAGAAGCTGTAGGTTCTGTTCGGCAACTCCCTGACTGTGATTGACTGCATCGGCCTTGGCATGACGGTAAAGGAATTGCGCAACATGTGATAACCGGTAGCGGACGCGTCGTGCGCCCGCGACTCACATTCCGGCCTTGCTTTCCCCGGCCTCTATTTTGATTTCTCTCACTTCGATCGTGAATGGGCCCGACTGCCGGTCCGAAATGAGCATGCCCATGTACCGCACGTCGGCGAATCGCACGGCCGGCGCAGCAACGGCGCGCCCGCGGAAGCTGGCCTGGAAATCGGCCAGCTGAAAACGCAATGTCTTCCACTCCGGCGAGGCGACGAAGGCGGCCTGGTATTGGGCCGAGCCGGCGCCGTCGTCGAGCCTGAGGGTCAGCTTGTACCGTCGCCCGTCGCCGCGCACCGTCAACAGCAACGCGATCGTCTCCGCAGGGAACCTGACGGGCCCCCTGAAGGATGCGAAACCGCCGTTGTTTGCGAGCGAAACTTCGCCCTCGAACGACATGGACCCGGACGCCGGGCGGAGCCGCGACGTGGACAAGCCGCCCATGACGCCGTCATTGATGACCTGAAAGGTCTGCACCACGTCCGGACTGGAGAAGTCGAGCAACGGCGGACCGGCAAACGCAGATGGCATGAGTGTCAGGATTGCTACCAGGTAGTGCGTGCGCACCGCACGAGTATACCGCTTCGTCCGACTGCCTTGCTCATTAGGAGTACCCGACCCGGTCGGAAGTCCCGCCAGGCGATCCGCTCGAAAAAGAGCATCCCACGCGATGCGGTTCACCGGACGCTTACGACCTACAATTCCAAATCGAAGTAAAAAATAGGGCCTGAAAGACGGCGCTCGTTGCCATACTTTCACTACTTTGCTCAACAAAGCATAGCCAATGTCGGAAAGTTGTCGAAATCAACTTTTCCTGAATGCGTGGCCATTCTGCCCACTCGTTCACCCGGTTTTGCATAATAGTCAGCGCCCTATGTCGCTGGATATTGATTTATAAGGAGATTGACCGATGGGGTGCATTGAACTACCCTATAGTTCAATGGGTCATAGTTGATGCGAACTGGTCCCACTCGGTACTTTCGAAGAGAGGGCCCGGAAATTGCTCGGCGAGACCGGCTTTGACGACATGCTCGAATTTTTGGCACGCTGGCCCAAGGCAGGCAGGACAATCCGACGGATTCGCAAAAAACGCCGCTCAAAAATCACGTCGAGGCCATTATGGACGAGTTTGCCTGGGAGACGAACGATGGACGACAAGCTTTTTGACGAACTCGACGCCAATCTGAAAGAGGCGGTGAAGGTTGCCAAGGACACCAGGGCGCCGAACTCCGTCTATATCGTCTTGAGGCCGGCTGAAATCAGAGCAATTCGCGCAAGTGTCGGCATGTCACAATCCGTATTCGCCAGCACCTATCGCCTGAGCCTCGATACCTTGAAAGGTTGGGAACAAGGCAAACGCAAACCCGATTCCGCCGCGGCGAATTTTCTACGCATGATCAAAGCGGACCCGGAGTTCGTTCAGAAGACGCTGGCGGCATGAGATACCCTGCGATTACGTCGCCGTAGACTGGTTCCTCGATAACCGAACAATGCAACCCGTCGGTAGTTCTCGTGACGCAGACCAACGCTTGGCGATTCAGGTTCCAGCCGCGGGTTAGGTGCTCGCGCAATGTGCGGGTAGCGCATTGGCGGAAACGAGTGCCTTGGTGCGACTTGACCCGGTACCCGACCGAAATGATGACATCAAGATTGTAGAATTCGACAGGTTTGTCCGAATTTGCAATATGCATTTTTTGCATAGTGGTCGGGCAGGGGCCACGCGAAAGTCCCGCACTGGTAATGCTAAAGAAAAAGGCGGCTAATACTTTCGCAGTAACCGCCTGACTTTTTTGCAAAAAAATAGCGCGCCCGGAGAGATTCGAACTCCCGACCTCCTGGTTCGTAGCCG
>CAZHLE010000249.1:0-1372 GCA_964533065.1 uncultured Woeseiaceae bacterium
CTATATGTGCTCCAGTGCGGGCGACTACCTGGTCGGAATCACGATCCCAGTCGACGGCGGTGTCGCTTTTGCTAGTTAGCAGGGGACATATTGCAGGCAATTACTCGCAGGTCCATTTGCCAGCGATCTTCTCGCAGAAATCCGGTGGGCCGCGTTGCTCCCAGGCGTCGACGATGCCGAGCAAAGCAGCCGTTCAGCAGCATCGAAATTGGATGCCTTGCAAAACTTATTCGATTTATTGCCCGCGCGAATATTGTGGCGCTGGTTGATAACGGTCAAACTGCTCGACATGCAGGGTACGATAGAAAAGCGCGGTTCAATCGGGATCATCTGGATTGATCATCCGCCGGTCAATGCGATTTCGCACGCCGTTCGCGAAGGACTCATGAACGCCGTGGAAGTCGCGGCAGCCGACGACGAGATCAAAGCGCTCGTACTGGCCTGCAAAGGCCGTACCTTCATGGCCGGTGCGGACATCACAGAATTTGCCAGCGGGCTGAAGCCGCCAGGTCTGGGTGATGTCGTCGATGCGCTCAGCGAAAGTCCAAAGATAATCGTCGCGGCCATGTTTGGCACAACGTTTGGCGGCGGATTAGAGGTCGCGCTTGCCTGCAACTACAGGATCGCCCTGGCCGGCAGCAAAGTCGGTCTGCCCGAGGTGAAACTTGGCATCATTCCCGGAGCTCAAGGTACCCAGCGCCTGCCCCGTGTGGCGGAGCTCGGGTTTGCATTGCAACTGATGTCATCCGGCGATCCGGTCAGCGCTGAGGATGCGCTCGAAGCCGGTGCGGTTGATCGCGTCGCCGGGAAGGACATCCTGGAGGAGGCTATTGCGTTCGCGAACGAACTCGTGACCGATGATGCGCCACTTCGGAAGACCCACGAAATGACGATTGACGGGGGCAAGTATGACGACGAATTCTTCGCGACGTTTCGCAAATCGATCGCCCGCCCTACGCGAGGAATGCATGCCCCTGAACGTGCGATTCGCGCCGCCGAGGCAGCAGTCCGCATGTCGTTTGCCGACGGCGTCAAATTTGAACGACAGATGGCACGCGAATGTGCGGCTGACCCGCAGTCGAAGGCGTTACAGCACGTTTTCTTTGCCGAACGACTCGCCACCAAGGTCCCGGGCCTGCCGAAGGACGTCGAAACCCGGAAAATCGAATCGGTAGGCATGATCGGCGCCGGCACGATGGGTGGTGGCATCTCGATGAACTTCGCTAACGTGGGCATTCCGGTCACACTGCTCGAGATGACCCGGGAAGCACTCGACAAGGGACTTCACGTCATTCGCAAGAACTACGAAGCCAGTGCCAAGAAGGGGCGCATTACCGACGCTCAGGTTGAAGAGCGCATGGCATTGCTAAAG
>CAZHLE010000249.1:1382-2538 GCA_964533065.1 uncultured Woeseiaceae bacterium
TGCTAAAGGGCACAACCAAATACAGCGATCTCGCCGACGTAGACCTCGTGATCGAAGCCGTGTTCGAGGACATGGGCATCAAGAAGAAAGTTTTCACGACACTGAACGACACGGTGAGCAAAGACGCCATCCTCGCAAGTAACACCTCGTACCTGAACATCGACGAGATCGCGACCGTGATCGACAACCCCGAACGCATGCTGGGCATGCACTTTTTCTCGCCGGCGAATGTCATGCGACTGCTTGAGATCGTACGGGCCGAAAAAACGGCGCCCGAAGTGCTCGCAACGGTGTTGAAGCTCGCCAAGACGATCAACAAAGTCGGTGCCGTCGCGGGCGTATGCCATGGGTTCATTGGCAACCGCATGTTGTCGGGTTACGCGACCCAGGCCAATCAATTGGTGATGGAAGGTGCGGCACCCGAGCAGGTGGACCGCGTGCTCTATGACTTCGGCATGCCCATGGGCGTGATCGCGATGGCGGACTTGGCGGGCCTCGACATCGGCTACCGTATGCGCCGGGCAACGCACAAGAAGGATATCGACGAGAAATCGGCCTACCTGTATGACCAACTCGTGGAAATGGGTCGACTCGGCCTGAAAACGGGTGCCGGCGTCTATGACTACGAACCTGGCGACCGGACGCCAATTCCCTCACCGGTGACCAGGAAGATCCTCGAGGAAGCGGCCAGGAAGTTTGACCTCAAGTACCGCGACATTAGCGACGAGGAGGTCATCGAGCGCTGCTTCTACGCGATGGTCAACGTAGGCTGCGACATCCTGCATGAGGGCATGGCCTACCGTTCATCGGACATCGATACCGTGTACATCAATGGCTACGGCTTCCCGGCGTGGCGCGGTGGACCCATGTACTGGGCCGAAAATGACGTCGGCCTCGACAAGGTGCTCGCGCGCATCAGGGAATTTGCCGCGATCCACGGCGACCAGCACTGGAAGCCATCGCCATTGCTCGAAAAGCTCGTAGCCGAAGGCGGTAGTTTGCGCGACATCGAGAACACCTGAGGTTGCGCTTTTTTTGAATATCCCGGATACAGACGGGCCCCTCGTCGAGGGGCCCATTGTGCTTAGCGGCACATAGTCTGAATTTGGTGGTGATGGGTGGAATCGAACCACCGACCTGCGGGTTATGAGTCCGC
>CAZHLE010000250.1:0-2532 GCA_964533065.1 uncultured Woeseiaceae bacterium
GCTGGCGCCCCGAGTTCTGGACCCTGTGAGCCAGAGATATCGATTCAAGCTTGGTGTCGGGCGTATCAAGAAAATCGGAGAATCAGAATTCAAGCACGACCCATCGGCAATGACTTTCGCGCCACGGGACATCATCTGACATGAACGCTGTATTCGCCAAAGTAATCTTCACCTCGCTGGGCTGTATCGCTTGCATTGCCGTGTCGAGCCTGCCTGCCGCGGCCAGTACGGAAATCTCGCCACCGACGAGCGGCGATGTACAGGAAGACCCCATCCTGAGAACACTCAAGGATGGCGAGCGCCAGAAAGCCAAGATCGACGCGCTGCGCGAAAGAGATGAATACTCTAGGATCGAGCGCATGGAATTGAATCGAAACGTCCAGGAAGATCCTTTGTTGTCGGAGGTACGAGCGCAGCCAGTACCCACCGAACACGCCCCCAGCGCTGAAGACAGTGATCGGGAAGACACCGATCGAGGCAAATCAGGCGTCATTCCGATCGAAGCAGAAGAATTTGATCTTGGTAGTCCCGAAGAAGTCGAGAAATCCTCCGTGGGCGAGGATGCACACGGCGGCGATGATTCGTCCGACGATGTGGCCAGCAAGCCGCCGAGCTTCAAAAAAGATATTCGATCGAATGACTCGAGCACGAGAAAACAAGAACGCAAGGACAGAAAGGTGCAGGAAGATCCCTTGCTCAAGGCGATTGAGCGGCGTGAGGATCATTAGCACAAAAAATCTCAAGAGAGTCAGCAAAAAAAAAATTCTTGTAGATCCGTAATTATCAAGCTCGATATCCACATCGAGCTTGCAGTTTCTTTGCCAAAACCAAGCATGGAGGAGTCGATGATGCGTCAGCGCACGGTGGCCACCTTATTCACAGCAGCCATATTGTCTTCATTCACGAGCACTTCGGTATCCGCAAGGACAACCTTCGGTGGAATCATTTTTCTGGACTCATACGGAATTTTCAAAAATTCGGCCAACAACAGTGGTGGCAGAATGAGTGGTTTTCCTGGCGAGGCGGACAATTTTTCTTCCCTGCGCATGGAATTACCGAATATTACCAGGCTGAGAGCATCATGGAGTAATGAAGATGATGTGACCATGTTTATCGAGGTCGGCCTTGGGGGTGCCTCCGGATCGACGAATGTGAATACCAGGCAAGCTTTCGGAACATATCGGATCGATGATCGCTGGCAGATATTGGCCGGCCAGACGACATCGCCATTCTCCCCTCTTTTCCCGAATCAGTTGATAGGCAATAATGCGCCGCCAAGCGCATCAAAAAGCACTTCCAGCGTCGGTGGCAATCACAACACCGGAAAAGGTTATGGCGACTTCGACGGCGGCAGGAATCCACAGGTGCGTTTCACATACATCCTGCCCAGCAATAACGGTGCCTTGGCCATCGCGTTTCTCGATCCTAATCAAGGCAACGCACTCGATCTGCCAGGTGATTTTCTTGTCAAGCCCCAACGTGACAGCATCCTGCCCCGAATTGATGTAGGCGCGGCATTGGTCTTCGCGAACTACCGAATCTTCCCTGGTTTCACATACCAGCGGCAAAGTTATAATGCAGTGAGCGAAGACGCCGATGACACTGTCACCACGTGGGCCGCTTCACTTGGTCTGCAAACCGCCACTGGACCGTTCGAGCTGTCTGGTGAGTTCAATATCGGCCAAAACTGGCGAAATTCTTCTTTTTCTCTTGGCAATAGCATGGCCGCCAATCGCGCTGGTGCAGCAGTGTTGGGACAATCTGGCGACGCGGTCATCAGCAATTCCGACAGCATGAGTTACTGGATCGATGCGGGATGGCGTATGACCACGAAGAATACCAGCAGCGTCATTCACTTTGTCTACGGAAAAATGGAGAGCAAGGTGGGCACGGCCGACACCATCGGAAGAACCCGTTATGAAAGCACCATGATCGGCTTGAGTTGGCCGATTGATCTGCCTTGGATGGCACGCGGTCTCACGGTCAGGCCAGAGGTCTTTTTATATGATGAGGGAGATCGGAAGACCGAGTCTGGGAAAATCGATTTCGGCCGTGAGGTGCTCGCCGGAATCCAACTTCAGTACACATTTTGATCGGACGGGTGAAATATGAATAGCTCTAGATTTATTTTCCTCGTTGCTTCAGTCATCGCGCTCGCCACATTCCCCGACAGTACGATGTCGGCCGACATCGTGAATAATGAAGTCGGACAGAAAATATATTCCAGTTACTGTTCGATGTGCCATGACACCGGTCTGGCGGGCGCCCCGAAGCTGGGAGACCAGCAGGATTGGGGCCAGCGCATCGAGAAGGGCACTGAAGTGCTCCGCGAACATGCTTTGAACGGCCTCAATGCCATGCCACCGAAAGGTGCGTGCGTGACATGCAGCGAGGACGATCTTTGGGCCGCTGTCGATTTCATGTTGCAATCTCTTCATTGACTGCCACTTAAAATTGAAGCAGCGACGTCTATGGTTTTTTACCGGCCGTACTTCTGCATGAGCCATGCTCTTGTTGATGATTTGCCTGCAC
>CAZHLE010000251.1:0-2503 GCA_964533065.1 uncultured Woeseiaceae bacterium
TGGATCCGGCTCAGGTTGAAGCACTGTTCGGGGAGGTCATGGCCAACCAGCCGCCGTCACCATTGCATTATCTGCTGTATTTCGAGTCCGATTCGGTGCAGATGCTGCCGGCATCCAGACAGCAGTTACCCGAAATCGTCACTGCTATTCAACAGCGCTCGCCCACACGCGTCTCGGTGGTCGGTCACACGGACACCATGGGTGACAGGGCCTATAACGTCGATCTTTCCCTGCGTCGTGCGCGCGCTACCAGGCAGCACCTTGTGGACGAGGGGATTGACGCTGCTTTTATCGACATCGCGTCCCATGGTCAGGAAAACCCGCTGGTGAAAACACCCGATAACGTGGCCAATGCCCAGAACCGACGCGTAGAGGTGGTGATTCGGTAGTGCCGCCGGCAGCGGTACGCATACCGGATGGCGTACCCGGCCCCCGATTCGACTTCCGGCTCAAAGCACCCGTGGATTTGAACGAAATGGATACCCCCAAACATAAGATCGATCCATCGGCGATTTGGATCATATGCCTGGGTGTCTTGCTGGCGGGTGTCTTGTCCGCATTTTATCTCGTGCGTCCCGATTTCATAGATCACCTTCATTTCAAACTCACAGACGCCATCATTGCCAAGGCCGACGAAACGGACATCACCGATCAAGTCGTGGTGGTGGGTATTGATGAAGGGTCACTAAAAGCGTGGGGCCAGTGGCCGTGGCCGCGCTCCCGGGTGGCATCGCTTTTGAAGGCGTTGGCCGACAAGGGGGCCCGGAGCATTGCCCTTGTTTTCATCATGGCTGAACCGGACCGGACCTCCGTGTTTCCGCTGCAGGATCACGATGCCGTGCTGGCAGACACATTGTCCAGCGGGCCATTTGTTTTGGGTTACAAATTTCAATTTGGGGATGAAGTT
This sequence comes from uncultured Woeseiaceae bacterium, assembly GCA_964533065.1. Taxonomy (GTDB): domain Bacteria; phylum Pseudomonadota; class Gammaproteobacteria; order Steroidobacterales; family Woeseiaceae; genus UBA1847. Next base: position 908 of record CAZHLE010000251.1, read on the forward strand.
GGCAAGCAGGTGGACTGTCTGATCCACCCGATGGACTTGGTGCACGTCCAAAAAGCGCTTGATGAAGAAAGGACACTTGGACTCTACCGTGGCCAAGGAATCGTTTGCAACGTGGATCGGTTGTCACGGGCAGCGCCATATTCCGGTTTCCTGAACGGTCTGCCCGATGAAGACGGACGGTTGCGTCGTCTGCCCCTGATGATCCGACATGGGCAGGCGGTCTACCCCAACCTCGCGCTGGCCGCACTGCTGCCTGGCGCCCAACGACAACCGTTGGTATTGCAACAGCAGCGGGGAGGCCGGAATTTCCTGATTCTGGGCGATCATACCATCCCGATCGATAAAAACGGGAATCTGCGGATCCGTTTTACCAGCCAGCGATCGAACCTGCTACATGTCCCGGCGGGTCAAGTGTTGGCCGGTCAGGTGGATGATGCGCTTTTCAAAGACCGTGTGGTTTTCGTCGGGCTGAGCGCCACCGGTCTGGCATCCTCCTACCAAACACCGCGCCATGGGCACTATTCGGCCGTCGAAATTCATGCCCAGGCAGTGGAGACAATCCTTTCGGGTCGATATGTGCTTCGTCATCCGGAGATCGTGCTGGCTGAGGTGCTCCTTTCCATAATGGCCGCCGCTTTATTCAGCCTGTGCGTTGCCCGCTGTGAATTCGTGACCACCGCAGTCGTCGGCGCTGTAGGCATTTTCGCGTGTTGGGGGGGTGCCCAGCTGGTATTCAACAGCCGCCAGATCCTTTTCTCTCCCTTGCTGCCTTCGGCCGTTATATTCAGCAGCGGATTGCTGCTCATGCTTTTCAAATACTGGATGCGTCAGCGCAAAGCGCGTCTGAGTATCGAGGGCGCGCTGATTTTGATGAAAAGCAGTCAGCAGGAACTGGACTCCATCATCAAATCCATTCCTGACATCGTGTTCCGGCTCGACGCATCGGGTCGGATCACTTTTATCAGCCCTGCCGTGATCCGTTATAAACAACAGCCCGAAGCGCTGCTCGGCAAACACATCCTGGACCTGGTCGTTCCTGAAGACAGACGCAGCGCCACCTACCGGATCAGCGAAAGACGAACGGGTAGTCGCGCCACCACCGATCTGGAGGTGCGTCTGATGTTGTCTTCCATCGACAGTACAGCCGACGGGGAAGAGCGGTATTTCAGCATATCGGCGGAGGGAGTTTACACGAACACGACCCCGGACGCAGAAACGTTTGTGGGCACCCAGGGCATCGCCAGGGATATCACCCATCGCAAACATCTTGAACGCAGGTTGGAGCAATCCAAAAAGATGGAGGCCATCGGCACGCTTGCCGCGGGGGTGGCCCATGATTTGAATAATATCCTGGGCGGGTTGGTCACTTACCCCGAATTGCTTCTAATGGATCTGTCCACCGAAGATCCCATGCGCAAAAAGATCGAGACGATCCAACGTTCCGGACAACGGGCGGCGGATATCGTTCAGGACATGCTGATGATCGCGCGCCGTAACATCGAGAGTTACGATATTGTAAAGCTGAACGACATTGTAGTCAGCTACCTCCGGTCGCCCGAATTTGCCAGCCTATCGCGCAATCACCCCAATGCAACG
>CAZHLE010000252.1:0-2502 GCA_964533065.1 uncultured Woeseiaceae bacterium
TGCGACGCAGCCCCCAACAGGCCGGCGCCGCAGCCTTTACCGGCCGCGCATCGCGGGCATACGGGGTCGTTTTCGACCTCGACAATCGCTCGAGATCCTGTCGCGTCCGAAATCACAGTTTGAATAATGCCGCTCGGATTGTTCATCGCGGGCGATGATATCCCGTTTTGTGGCCGGGGTGGCTTACTTTGGCTGCATCGACCTTGCGACTTGCTCGACCGTCTCGGCCGGCACTTCGCCAACCGCGGTGATGCGGAATTCATCCTTCGCGATACTAAAGGAATTGGACTGGGCAACCCGCGCACGGCGTACCTCGAGGTCACCCATATGCGGCCCAATGAACACTGAGACGTTGGCCAGCCCGTCGCTGAACAACATATGTGTCGTCGAACTACCCATCCCGGGCGATTCTTCCGCATGCGTCGATATCAGCCGAAAGCCGGACGGTGCATTGTTCGAGACCCAATCCGAATCGATCTCCTGCTTGCGGGTCTGCTGCGGCTCGGTGAACCAGCGGAAATCCTCAATATTGGTTGACGGCAGCAAGGCGCTGGCATGAATGGTTTCGCCAATCCTGATATCGGCAAACTTTACCTGCTGTATTGTGTCGCCGTCGCCCGCGATAAGGTTGGTCTGCAAAGGGAAGCCGGTTTCCCGGTCGAGCCAGAGCCGGTGACCATAGCGAAAACCATCGTGCGGTCGAATTGCCAGCATGACCGCCTTGCGGCCAGCTACCCGCTCCTCACGCACGATCGCGACGTCGTACTCGCTGCCAAACTGGATATCGCTGGTTGGCAATGTCGAAAACAGCGTGCTCTGGTCGTTCCAATCCTGCACCAGCACCGACTTTCGGTCCGGCAGAATGCAATACACTTCGTTGCCGTTGCGGATGATTTCCATGCCATCGCCTTCCTGGACGATGACCTTCTCCCTGACCACGCCGTCAGCGACAACGTGCACTACCTTGATCGCCTCGGCAGCGCCGTCCTGGATCCGGATCACCGTGCCTTCGTAGTTGGTCGTGCGCACGGCAATCGCCATTCTCTGCAGCCAATCTCCCGGGTTATCCTCTGCCGCGCGAGCGTCGGCACCGGCTACCAGGAACCCTACCAGTGCCATAGCCAACACGATGCGGTCAGCGGAATCAAATTTCATAGACATCGCCGGCGCTACTGCGCCTGCTGATCCCCGCTGGAATTCGGATCTGGCTCCGGTTCTTCACGGGGCTCGATTTCCTGCAAGGCGGATTCGAGATCGGCCTCGTCGCGGAGTTCAAAACTAACGCGACGCGTTTCGAAATTGCTGTAGCCCGACTCCATCGAGAACTGGCTATGCCGCTGGAAGTATTCGATATCGGGCACCGTGTATGCATCGCCCGCCGGCGCTTCCGCCACAGTCGCGGGCACTACCGCCGTCCCGTCACCCGGTGCGCCGATCATTTGCTGCAATCCGAAAATGGCAGCGATTGCGACGGTCGCAGTAATGGCGAAGCCCGTCAATGGTCTGAGGTAGCGACGCCCGCGTACCTCGATAGCAGCGAATTCCTCATCACCCGCACGCTCATCGATTGCGGCGGCAATACGCCCGCGCAGATCACCAATCGCCGCGATGCTACGCTGGCCACGCAGCGCACGGCCAAGCGCCAGGTATTCGGCTGCCTGCTGGCGGAGTTCAAAGTCCTGACTCAGGCGCCGCAGCAGCAGCTGCGCTTCAGCTTCCGGCAATTCCCCGTCAACAAATGCGGAAATCTGCGTCTTTATACCTTCGTTCATTTCTCTTACCTGCCTGTCTAGCGAATCAGGGTTCCAATTTTCTTACCAATCGCATCGCGGGCCCTGAAGATCCTCGATCGAACTGTGCCAACCGGACAATCCATGGTTTCCGCAATTTCTTCGTAACTCATGCCATCCAGTTCGCGCAAAATTATTGCTGTTCGCAAGTCTTCAGGCAGGGCGTGGATGGCACGCTCCAGAATTTCCTGCAATTCCTTGCTGAGCGAAATGGCTTCAGGAGTATCCGTCTCCTTGAGACTCGCATGCAGGTTATATTGCTCCGGACCCTGCAGATCGAGTTCCACATCCATCGGCCTGCGCCGTTGCGATGCGAGGTGATTCTTGGCCGTATTGACAGCGATGCGATACAACCAGGTATAAAAAGCACTGTCGCCGCGAAATCGTGGCAGCGCCCGGTAGGCCTTGATGAAGGCCTCCTGGCTGATGTCCAGCGCTGTTTCGTGATCGCGAACATAGCGCATTACCAGGTTCACTATTTTGTGCTCATACTTGAGTACCAACAGGTCAAACGCACCTTTCTCACCCTTTTGCACCCGTTTGACCAGCTCAAGATCCGTGTCCTCATTCGACATGCGGTTGCGTCCTGATGAAATCCGGGCACAACCGCTCGCCCCCGGGATAGACCCGGTGGAGCGTTGAAAGTTCTGCCGACAGGGCGGACCTCGTGCACATAATGTGACGTAATTCCAAGGTGTTATGGACCAGTCCC
>CAZHLE010000253.1:0-2492 GCA_964533065.1 uncultured Woeseiaceae bacterium
CAGTGCCGCGTTGGCGATATCCGAGCTTGCAGAGCGAGCAGCGGTGCCGTTGCTGGTGGTCGCCGAGGATCCGCGACATGCAGATCTGCTCGAGGCCGAGATGCGCTTTTTCGCGGCCGGTGCCGTTCCCGTGCAGCACTTTGTCGAGTGGGAAACCCTGCCCTGGGACAGTTTTTCGCCTCACCAGGACATCATTTCGGATCGACTCTTGGTTCTCGCAACATTCAGGCAGCAACACCACGGCATTACCGTTGTGTCGGCGCCAGCCCTGCTACAGCGCCTCCCACCGACCGACTACGTGGCCGCTCGATCGTTGTCGCTTGAGCGCGGGCAATCGCTGCCGCGCAATCCGTTTATCGACTCACTAACTGCCGCCGGCTACCTGCGCGTGCCGCAGGTCAGTGAGCACGGTGAATTTGCCGTGCGCGGCTCACTGATCGACATCTATCCGATGGGCTCGGACCGGCCCATCCGAATTGATTTCTTCGATGATGAAATTGAGAGCATTAGATACTTCGGCGCTGATTCGCAGTTGTCCGACGAACCACTCGAAAAAATCCGTCTACTGCCGGCGCGCGAAGTGCCGCTCGATCCCGATTCCATCCAGCTTTTTCGTGCCGCCTACAGGGAGCGATTCGAGGGTCAGCCCGCGAAATCGCGTGTCTATAAAGAAGTATCGGAAGGTATCGCGCATGGCGGCATCGAGTATTACCTGCCACTGTTTTTTCCAACCACAGCGAGTCTGCTCGACTATTTGCCCGGGAACTGCCTGGTCGTCGTTCCCGATGGGCTCGGTGCGATTCTGGGACAGAGCTGGGTTGAAATCGAGGAGCGCTACGAGTTGTCGCGGCTCGACCCGGAAAGGCCGATCCTGACTGCCACCGAAACCTTTTTAACGCCGCAGGCAGTACAGGATGCCCTGCAGAAATTGCCGCAAGCAAGGTACTCGCCGCAAACGCTTGCCGAAGCGGCCGGGGTCAGTAACCTGCCAACTCAGTTGCCACCCGCATTGAAAATTGAAGCGCACTACGAAGATTCCGCCGCGGCATTGATGCATTTCCTGGAATCCTTTGACGGTCGCGTGCTGTTTTGCTGCGACTCGGCTGGTCGCCGTGAACAACTTTTCGATTTACTTTCGGGCCGAAATCTCGACATCGCACGGGTCGACAACTGGGAATCGTTTCGTAGCGGCCTGGTTCGTATTGGTATTGCCGTTTCGCCGGTCGAAAACGGCGTACTGTTGCCGGCAAGTCGCGTCGCCATCATCGGCGAGCAGCAGCTGTTCGGTGAGCGTGCCAGGCGCCGCAACCGGCAACGGCGAATCGAACGTGATCCGGAAACCATCATTCGACAACTCAACGACCTGGTCCCGGGATCACCGGTCGTACATGCCGAATATGGCGTGGGCCGATACTGTGGCCTGGCAACGCTCGAAACAGGCGGCATTGTCGGCGAGTTCCTGCAACTCGAATACGCGGACGGGGACAAGCTGTATGTGCCGGTACACGCCCTGGACCTGATTACGCGCTTTACGGGAACCTCGCCCGAAAACGCCCCGTTGCATCGTCTCGGCAGCGACCAATGGGCGAAGGCGCAACGACGCGCGATCCGTAAGATTCGCGATGTCGCGGCCGAGCTGCTCGATGTCTACGCGCGGCGTGCAGCTCGCGCAGGACATCACTTTCACTGGCCTGAACCTGACTATCGGGCTTTCGAGGCCGGCTTCCCCTTCGACCTGACCGAGGATCAGGAACGAACCATCAATGAAGTACTGGATGATTTACGGACTGCCCGGCCCATGGATCGCGTCGTCTGCGGCGACGTCGGCTTTGGCAAGACTGAAGTGGCCTTGCGGGCCACGTTTGCAGCCGTCCACGGCGGTAAGCAGGTCGCGATACTGGTACCGACGACCCTGCTCGCACAGCAGCACGGCCAGACTTTTTCGGATCGTTTCGCGGACTGGCCCGTGCGCGTCGAGGTGCTGTCCCGCTTTCGCTCCGCCAACGAGGTCAAGTCGGTGGTTGCCGGTATGCGCGATGGCAAGGTCGATGTCGTCATCGGTACGCATCGACTGCTGCAGTATACGAAGGACTTCAAAGACGTGGGCCTGGTGATAATCGACGAAGAACATCGATTCGGCGTACGCCATAAAGAGGCAATCAAGTCATTGCGCAGCGAAATCGACGTGCTGACCCTGACCGCCACGCCGATACCGCGCACCATGAATATGGCGCTCGGCGGCCTGCGCGAGCTGTCGCTGATTACGACGCCGCCGTCGGAGCGGCTGGCCGTCAAAACCTTTGTCACAGAATGGAACGAGGTATTGATTCGCGAGGCCTGCCTGCGCGAAATCAAGCGCGGTGGACAGGTGTACTTTATTCACAACCTCGTCGACGATATCGTTGCAATGGCCGAACGGATTGGCAAGCTCGTACCCGAAGCCAAAGTGCGCATCGGTCATGGCCAGATGCCGGAGCGCGAGCTCGAACAGG
>CAZHLE010000254.1:0-2471 GCA_964533065.1 uncultured Woeseiaceae bacterium
TAGCGGTTTGCCGGTCCGAGTTGGCGGCACGCGTCGAGCACGCGCCGGTCCGGCCCACGGATTATCGTCGCCCGGCCAAGCTATCCTGCAACTGCCAGGACTGCCGCGAGTTGAGCGCCTTTCTCGCCGATCCAGAGGAGGCCGTGCACCGGTTTCGCGTGCGCAAGGATCGTCGGCAACATCTGCATCAGATCATCGATCGCCATGGCTGTGATCTAACGCATGTTACCGACCGCAGTAGCAACCCGCAAACCTTGGTCTGTACAAAGACCACCGCCTCGTACGAAGCGGCCTGCAAGGTGTACGAGCGAGACCAGCAGTTTCTGACACGCCTAGAAGCGCTGGAGCAACACCTGGGCGCTGTGGGAGGGCTCAGCGGCGCCAACGTTGATGGCTAACACCAGCACAGCCAGGCTCTTTCCCACGGTTCTCCTGAGGATGGTGCGGGCCCATGAGGAGCGGCGATGGGAAGCCGAACTGTATCGGCTCAAAGGTGTTTTCCTCCTCATGCAGAGAGAGGGAGCTGCCAGTGAGGCAGAAACGTGCCTACAGCAGGCGCTCACCGCCGCCAGCAGGCCAAATCCCTTGAACTGCGCGCCGCCATGAGCTTGGCGCGGCTATGGCAGCAGCAAGGTAAGGGCAGCGAGGCACGCGACCTGCTGGCGCCGGTGTACGCATGGTTCACCGAGGGCTTTGAGACGGCGGACCTTACAAGAGGCGAAAGCCTTGCTCGCTGCCTTAGACGAGCATTAGCGGGCGCGATATCTGGTTTCCTGTTTCGTAAGGCATCTCAGCTCGGTGAGGCGCCGTCAATCTGGCCGTGCAGCGGACCCTGGTGCAAACAAAGCATTTTCCAGCCGTCAGCACCACGCAGCCAGGTCTGGGTAAAGCCCATGAACCGCTGGCGAAATCCACAATCCTTCGGCTTGCCGCGAAACGTGGCATAGCCCGAAACGATACCGGTATCACCCCGCACCTGGAATCTGAGTTCGCGCGTCACCCACTGGAACGATTCCCATTGCGTTGCGTGAAACGCAATGGGGTCGACAAACTCCGCCTTGCTAAACCGCCATGGCCGGGCGCGACTCTGACAACCTCAGGGCAAGCGAGACGACGCGCGGCGGTTACTGGGCGACGTGTATAGCGGGTTTACGGAAGGGTTTGACACGGCTGATCTGCGAGATGCAAAAGCTTTGCTTGATCAGCTGTAATACGGCATTGCAATGGTCTCCGCTACGAGTTGTCTGACAATCTCGGATCAAATTGAAAGGGTTCTGGCTGGCCGCGAACCGTTTCAGCGAACTTCGGGTGCAGCGGATTGATCACATAATTCCACTCTTCAGGAATGACCACACTCGGGACCTGCAAGGCCAGTGTGTCACCCGCCTCTAACCAACGATCCCCCCGTACCTGCGTTTGCACGGGTGCTCGTCCCTGACGCCAATTTAGAGGCAAATCCTCTATCGCTATGGTCGTGACCCAAGTCTCGTCGAATTCAATCCAGCTCTTTATATAACGAGAGAGGGTCACGCGGCTCTTCAAATGCACCAGCACTTCGAGTGCCGCCAGAGCGAGACTGCCAGCCGTGTAGACGGCGCACTGGCCAGGTGAGTTCCACCGGCCGCCGTAGAGCCGAGCGCCTTCCCCATCGAAGGCATGGGCGGTATAGTCAGCCTGAACCAAACGCCAACTTCGGATCACGGAAACACGCCGTGTGCGAGTTGGCCGAGCAGACGTAACACCTCCTGCGCCCCGACCTCGGTATCCAGTAGGGATAAAGGCGTGACGTCGTCAAAGGCGACCTCCGGCATTTTCAGCCAAAGAATCGCCGCGGCGCGATCCTCGAATACATCAAATGTCCGGCTGATGACCCGAGCCACGCGAAGGAGCCCATCGGATTCCTCAGGCTTAAACTGTCCCTCATGCTTGCGACGATTGAGGGTACGCAGCGGAATACCTAGGAGATCAGCGAGTAAGGCCGCCGGTATTTCTAAAACGTGCTGCAGCTTGACAAACACATCAAAAGGGAGTCCCTCTCGAACCGCGGCAATAAGTCCAGAGGCAGTATCAACGTCGATGCCGATAAGTTTGGTCAGTTCGTCAGCTGAAATGGTTGTGACAGTCAGTACCATGAATTACCTCTGATAAATCTGAGGTGATCGCCATATTGCCTATCAATCATAGCCAAATGGCAAATAAAATCAAGATCTGAAAATACTCGCCTTCGACATCCCGCTCACACAGCTCGACCAGTCGGAATTGTCAAGGATTTCAATGGGTGTGATCGCGCTATTCCCCACGACTTATTTCCGCTCTGCACCCGGAGTCGCCCTGAGAGAGCATGGTCTTGCTCAAGATCGCGAGGCGCGGGCCATAGCCGTCGCGCATCAGGCCGTAACCGAGCGCGGCCTGCGGGTCGCCCGGCTTCTCGGCCAGATGACGGTCGAGCAGCGCCGCCTCGAGGCGATCGG
>CAZHLE010000255.1:0-2426 GCA_964533065.1 uncultured Woeseiaceae bacterium
GCGCAGCCCGGCGTAGGCCTTGTCGTAGTGCGCGCGGACAGCATCAGTACCGGCGGCCAGCAACATGTGGCCGCTGTCCATGGTCAATACGAGATCGGTTGCGGCGGCACGCTCGAGGAGCGGCGCAATCTCGGTTTGGTCGAAGCCGGTCAGCAGCCCGAGCTGGGCGTCGTCGACCAGGCGCTTGAGATGGATGGCATTGAGCACCGCGAAATCGCGCTCGCTCAAGCCTGCGTCAGCCTCGGTCATGGTCTCAGCCCCAGAAGTATTTTGAACGCCGCCGGTCCGCGCCAGCTCCGAATGGCAGGTAGCCGCTGCCAGAGAAAATCTTGTTGGGCACGGTCACCTTGACGAAGCCGCGTTTGCCGATCTCGTAGTAATAATCCGAGATGCGCTGGTCGATCTCCCAGAAATCATAGTCCACACAGGCCTTGTCGTAGGTCCCCGCGCGACGCAGGTGGGGCATGATCATGCCGATGTAGTAGACGTACATACCGTTGGTGATGAGCTGGCGGCGCGACATACGTGCAAGTTTCGTATAGAGCTTGAACGTCGCCGCCTGGATCCCGGCAAGGCGTGCGCCGAGCTTGGCGACCGGAACAGGGTAAACCTCGCCCATCGGGGTGTCCCATTTTTCGCGCACGAAGACCGCGCCACCGACGATATGCGGAATGTAGTTCTTCGGCCGGGTGAACGTCGTCGAGATGTCGTTGACGCGCAGCTCTTCGAGATTCATTGCGTTCGCATCAATCTCGAGCACTACGGTGTAACAGTAGGGGACCTGTTCGTGGTCGCAGACATCGCTCCAGTGGTAGATGTCCTCGTTGCAAAATAGATCGCGCACGATCAGCAAATTGCCATTGGCGAGCGGATACGGCCCGGTGTCACCGAGGCCCAGGCGGCAGTCGAAATGATCGAGGAAGGACAGCAGCTCGGCGGCGGCGTTGAACTGGATGAACGCGTCATGCGCGGGGCTGCCGTGCTCGAAGTACTCGAACGCACCTTGCAGCATGGCGAGAACCGCCGGTTCGTGGATTTGGCAGCGATAACGGTTCTGCGAGTTCAAGATCCAACCGTCGCGGCGTTTGGCCCATTGCACGCGCTGCATGAACTTGAGTATGACCGAGCTCTCCTCGATGTAGTCGTCGGCCTTGATCGCTTCCAGCGCGAGTAGGGCGCAGCGCCCCATTCCAAACCCGACCGCGCCGATACACCAGTCGTGCACGCAATTGATTTTGGTGCCGATCTCGCTGCGCGCGGAGCTGCCGATGTCCATCACCCCTTGCACGCCGACCTCGTCAGTGGTCATGCGCAGCAGTTCTGGCCAGCGGTAGAACTCGTGCATCACCGCGAGACACTCATACTCCTGGCGCGGAATCATGCCGGACGCTCCCTCTGTCGCACGCATCACCAGCACGTCCCAGATGTTCCAGGCCAAGTAGTTGTTCAGGTCGTTGAGCTCGTCGAGGCTGAACTCGTCAGCGCGTACGGCGGCCTCGTCGACCTGCGCGAGCACCTTGCTCGTGGCTCGGCTCTTCATCACGCGATCGCCCAGAATGCCGTCCGGAACCGGCTCGAGATCGATGAAGTTACCGGTGTAGACGAGTTCCTGGAAACGCAGGCCTTCGTCGTCGGTTTGGTAGCGGTCGAGATATTTAGCGGGCATGGTCGGGGCCCTCACGCGACGAGTCTGATGCGACCGGTGTCGCAATCCTGGCAATCCAAGGTCACTGTCTTGCCGTCGAGCGCGGCGACCACTGCGGCGAAATGCGCGGCATTTTCACCGCCAGTGACATACCGCGTCGGGCTGGCGCTGAGGTAGGCAGTCATGATGCAGGGGATCTGAAACTCGCGCGAGAGGATGCCGAGGTGAGATTCCGGCGCTCCGGACAGTGTGATCACGGCTATCGCGCCCATGCTGAGCGCTGGCGCGAGGAAGGTCGTGGTGCCGCCCTCCGCGAGCAGGATGTGGTCTTTCAGCTTGCCGCTCTGGATCAACGCGATAACCGCTTTCGGGTCGGGCAGGTAGATGACCTGTCCTGACGGTGTCTTGTGCGTCTCGAAGCAGTTATAGCCTTCCGCGATCAGGTTGTCGGCCGACATGTAAGCCCTCCCTCGGCGTTGATGCCTTTTTCGATGAATGACGTCCACAGCTCCTCCGGGTGCGTGACGACACGCAGCGCGCCCGCAGCGCGTAATTGGTCGGCGGTGTGCATACCCCAGCTGACGCCCCAGGCGTCAATACTGCCAGCCCCGGCTTCCTTGACGTCACCGCAGGTATCGGTCACGAGGACCACTGTCGCGGGCGAGAAACGGCGCGCACGGCGCGCATCACGCCAGCCGGCGGATGCGCCGGCGAGAAAGCCGCGAATGGCGGCCGACTTCGACGCTTCGACGTCACCGGCAAGCACTACTTCGAAGCACTC
>CAZHLE010000256.1:0-2418 GCA_964533065.1 uncultured Woeseiaceae bacterium
CGTCGCAACACTCGCTCTTAGTGGGGCTGATACGGAATATCGCCGAGAACTCGCTTCGCCACCGGCCGTATGCGTTTTCGATGGTGTCGGGTCGCTCGATCCAAAAATTCGAGGTAGCCTGGATCGAGGAACATCGTATCGGCAAAAGCCAGTGGGGCAGAATGCAGCACGTAGACGTTTCCGCGACGCCGCTTGCGATGGCCCCAAGATCGCTCGCAAATTGTCAGCCACCGTGTACATCGCAACATTGCCATGGCTCGCGATACTGTCCCGCTGGTGGTCACGTTGGCCTGGCGCGCCAATTCCGGATAACGGGGCAGCGTTGTCACAGCGCGGCGGGCGTGATGGTGCATGATCAGCCACACGACCTTGTCGACCGGTTCCAACACGGGATCGATAACGAGTTGTGCCGGCGTCACGTCTTCGTCGAAGTTTCGGATCAGCAAGGCCCACGTTCCTTTTCGAGGCCCAATGCGGTTCTGATCGGCCTGCGCGATCTTGATCAACCGGTCCAAAGCACGGGTCTGTGACCGGATATCGCAAAACCTGTTGTTCATCGGTCTATTGCTCTTCTCGCTGGCCGACGAAGTGGTCCTTCAGTCAGCTAGGCGTAATCGGCCCATCGACGTGTCTGACTCCATACAGCACGCAAGGGCACGTCTGATTCCTGGGAAATCGCCAGATACTCGCCGGGCGGCAAAACGCCGTCCGTAAGCTGGTCGTTCCGCGCTTTCCAGGCGTCCCATAATTTCTGTGCTTCGTTGTCGTTCGGTTCCGGCGGGCGACCCGCGACGGTGTCCACCACCAGCATCCGGCGCAGCCGGGCATACTCACGCCCGCTCATGCCGAAGAATGTCTGCATCATTTCCAGTGGCGCATCGTGGCTGATCAGGGTTTTTTGCAATTCTTCCGACTCGCGGCGGTGCCGCAGATGCGCGACCATGGGCCAGTACACATCGCGATTCAAGGCAATGCGTAAACAATGCGCGCGCAGCGTCTCGACGTGACACAGATCACCAATATTCATGTCACGCAGCGCTTCCACTTCGCGTGGTCCGAAGTTCATGCTTCGCAGCGCCGACTGATCGCCTTCTGCCAGGCAACGGATGGCGTAAAACATCACGGCGGACGTCAGCTCGGCTTCCTTGCTGCCCATCATGTCTCGGTCCTCCACAACGGCGTGTTCAGCCGGCGAGCCACGCGATGCAGTTCACGGTAGTTGTGCGCGAGCGCGAGCCAATCCAGCCAGTCCTCATGGCTCAATTGACGCCAGAACCGGTACGCCAGGTAGCCCGGATCGACCGTCCATACCTCTTTCACGAGACCGTTGGCACGGCCGGCCTGCAGCATCCCGAAAAGGTCGGAGGTTTCATCGAGCAGCGTGGCCAACAGCTCCACCGGTGCAATACTCATTTCAGCGAACGTGCTCAGTTGCCACCACATGGTCGCTACCTGTGCCAGCAGATCGTCATCGAGTTGATCGATCACCGCCGGCGACGGTAGGTCACGGACCACATAGCCAAGCCCGTTGTCGCTGACCGGCGCGATAAGGTCACCGAGGCCGTGTCGGGTAGCCAAACCTTGCGCCAGCTTGAAGGCCCTGCTTCTGAGCAGTTCCATCGGGATAAGGCCGCGGTTTTTGGTGCCGATCTGACCGAACCATTCCTTGTTGCGTTCCTCAAGTGGAAATTCGATTGCCACGTCCAACGGCGCCGACGACGGCCCCTCCGACTCGCCGGCATCCGGGACGCGAGCTGCGACACTCGCGTGAGCCATCGTTTCGGCCTGAATTTCGGCCTCTGAGGGAATGGCCGGTTCATCGCGTAGCGATACGGGAAAATCCTCGTCAACGGAGTCCTCCTGCTCCACGAACTCCGGGATTTCCAGTTCACGACCGGAAAAACGGCACTCGAATTCCATGCGAATGACCTGGATGCCGATATCGGCCGCCTCGGCGATTTCGACTTCGATCGCTTGCTGCAGTTGGTCGTATTGCCAGTCCATGCTGTCATGGCGTCGACACAAAGCGGCGAAAACCTCGTCGAATTCCGCATCGGATCCAACAATGCGTTGTTGCCATATCTCTCGAGCGATTCGTTCCAGGTTACGAATTCGCCGCACCTGCAGCTTACCCACGCCCGACTGCAACGCGTCGGGCATCAGCGGTAAGAGCACCGTCACTGCATAATTCATCTGAGAAAGAAGACCGTAACTGAGACTGTAGCCGTGCTCCTTGAGCAGCGATTCCAACTGCCGCGAAGCAATGTCGCCTACCCCGAGTTCGTCGGCGAACAGATTCCGGACGTCGAAGACAGCCTGCGCCCGGTCAATAAAGGTCAGATCGCCGCGAAGGGAGTTCTCGCGCAGATGTGCCAGCAATACGCTCGATTCGCGCTCCCACTCCACGAAAAGACAGTC
>CAZHLE010000257.1:0-2395 GCA_964533065.1 uncultured Woeseiaceae bacterium
CGAAGACGTGCTCGACACCTGGTTTTCGTCCGCGCTCTGGCCATTCAGCACGCTGGGCTGGCCGCAGCAGACAGCATCGCTCGACAAGTTCTATCCGGGCAGCGTGCTGGTCACAGGATTCGACATCATTTTCTTCTGGGTGTCCCGGATGATAATGATGGGCCTCAAGTTCATGGGCGACGTGCCGTTTCGCGAGGTCTACATTCACGGGCTGATCCGGGACCAGGACGGACAGAAGATGTCGAAGTCCAAGGGCAATACCCTGGACCCGCTGGACCTGGTCGATGGAATCAGTTTGCAGGCCCTGCTCGAGAAGCGTACCTCGGGACTTATGCAGGACCACCTGAAACCGACCATCGAGCGCGCCACCCGCAAGCAGTTCCCGAAAGGCATAGATGCGTATGGTTGCGATGCGCTGCGTTTTACGTTTGCGGCACTGGCAACCACCGGACGCGACATTCGCTTCGACCTGGGTCGTATCGACGGCTACAAGAACTTTTGCAATAAATTGTGGAACGCGGCGCGTTACGTACTGATGAATACCGAAACGCTGGACAGTGGCACTGCCGAATTAAGTGCCGCCGACAAATGGATATACGCGCGGCTCGGCCATACCATCACCGAAGTTCATACACAGATGGCGGCATATCGCCTTGACCTGGTGGCGCATGCGGTTTATGAATTTACCTGGCATGAGTTCTGCGACTGGTACCTGGAATTGTCGAAGCCGGTGCTGCAATCTGAAGAATCTTCCCCGGCCCTGCAGCGCGGTACGCGACATACGCTGATCACCATACTTGAATCACTACTGCGGCTCATTCACCCGCTGATGCCGTTCGTCACTGAGGAGATCTGGCAGCAGGTGGCGCCGCGCGCTGGAATTCAGGGCGACACAATCATGCTGCAGCCTTTCCCGATAGCGCCGGACGACGCGGCTGAGCACGAATCAGTCGCCGATATCGAATGGGTCCGTCATTTCATTCTTGGAATTCGCCAAATCCGTGGTGAAATGGATATTTCGCCGGGCAAGGCATTGCCGGTAGTCTTGCAGGGTGCGGGCGCCGACGACTTGCGGCGCGCTGCTCAGTACTTGCAGCTGTTACAACGCGTTGGCCGAGTCACGACAATCGAGATATTGCATGAGAGCGATACACCGCCGGCAGCGGCAACGGCGTTACTTGGCGACATGCGCCTGCTGGTACCGATGCTGGGCCTGATCGACGTCGCGGCCGAACGCAGCCGGCTCGAAAAGCAGATGCAACGGGCCGAGGCGGACCTCGGCCGCACACGCGCAAAACTCGGTAATGAAAACTTTGTGAGTAATGCACCCGCCGATGTGGTCACACAGGAACAGCAGCGCGAAGCGGACTTTGCTCGCACGCTTGAGCAGCTTCGTGAGCAGCTGCAAAAATTGGCGGAGCTTGCCTGAACCGGGATTAGTATGAGGACTGCGTCACAAACCGGCGCACCTGAAGTGCATTCATTACTCCGATTAGCGAGGATATCGTCATCTAATCTTGGGGTCTGACTCCAATTTCCGACCTCAACAACCATTTTCAGGAGCCCCATATGCCGGGTGGCAGCACGATCGAAACACTGGCCGTAAACAAGGATGCTGATCGCGTCGCACTCGAACGGGCTCGCAAGGGACTGGGCGCTATCATTCTTGGCAAGGACGAGCAAATCGCACTGTCCCTGTCCTGCCTGCTCGCTCGCGGCCACCTTCTGATCGAAGACCTGCCCGGGCTCGGCAAGACAATGCTCGCACAGGCGCTGGCTCGAGTTCTCGGGCTAAGCTTTCGACGCATCCAGTTCACGAGCGACCTGTTGCCCGCCGACATCGTCGGCGTGTCTGTCTTTCGTCAGGACAAGGGCGAGTTCGAGTTTCAACCCGGACCAATATTCGCCCAGTTGATTCTTGCCGACGAAGTGAACCGCGCCACGCCAAAAGCGCAGAGCGCACTGCTCGAAGCGATGGAGGAATACCAGGTATCGGTCGATGGCACGACACGCGCCTTGCCGGCACCTTTTTTCGTCGTCGCGACGCAGAATCCGGCGGACCAAATCGGTACCTTTCCTTTGCCGGAATCTCAGCTCGACCGATTCCTCATGCGGATCGAGATCGGCTACCCGAATGCGGCCAGCGAACGCCAGTTGATCGTAGGCGATGATCGTCGCGCGATGCTGGCCGATGTCGGCGCAGCATTAACTCCGGAACTACTACGGAGGCTCCAGCAGCTTGCGTCGAAAGTACACATGAGTGATCCACTCGTGGACTACATCCAGGAACTGGTGCGTGAGACGCGCGAGTCACCGGACATTGATATCGGCCTGTCGCCGCGAGGCGCCCTTGCCCTCGCGGCGGCGGCCAAGGCGCATGCTTATGTGCAACATC
>CAZHLE010000258.1:0-2374 GCA_964533065.1 uncultured Woeseiaceae bacterium
CGACGCCACCATCGGCGCCGGCTCGGTGATCGGCAAGGACGCACCGCCAGAGCAGCTCACCGTGTCGCGGGCCAGGCAGATCAGCATCCCGGGCTGGAAGCGGCCGACCAAGGCGCGTTGAGATTCGCCACGTTGCCGGGACCCCTTGAAACTGGTCATTGCCGCGACGGCGGGAATTCGGTCTTACGAATTTTCTTCGTTTTTTTCCTCCGACAGATAGCGTTGCCGCAGCGACTCGAAGTAGTCGCCAGTGTCCGTGCAGAGATCATCGTAGCTCGGGCGAGCCACGATCACTCCGCCGGATAATACGATGATCTGGTCGGCATTGCGGACCGTGGCCTGGCGATGGGCAATGATCAGGGTTGTGCGGTTTCCGTGGAGTCGGTCGATAGCTTGCTGTATCAATGTCTCCGAAGCGGTGTCGACGGAGGAAGTGGCTTCGTCGAGAAGCAGGATTGGGGCGTTTTTGAGCAAGGCACGAGCGATTGAAACACGTTGCCGTTGGCCGCCGCTCAACTGCAAGCCTCGTTCACCGACGCGGGTGTCATAGCCGTTCGGAAGGCGCTCGATGAATTCATGCGCGTTGGCGGCACGAGCAGCCTGTTCCACTTCAGCATCGCTGGCGTCGAGTCTGCCATAGCGAATGTTTTCGCGAATGCTGGTGCCGAACAGGAAGACATCCTGCGAGACAATCGCGATGGCTTCGCGCAGCGAATCCATGCGATAGTCGCGCAGATCGCGACCGTTGATGCGCAGGCATCCATGGCTGGGGTCGTAGAATCTGGGGACAAGCTTCAGCAGGGTCGATTTTCCTGCTCCGCTGTGACCGACCAGTGCGACTGTCTGGCCGGATTCTATTCGCAGATCGATATCGCGAAGCACAGGCTCGCCTTTTCGGTATTCGAAGCTTACATTTTGAAAATCGATGGCGACGCTGTCGTCGGTGAACTCCACGGCTCCGGGTTTGTCCTGCAAATCGGGAGCGATATCGAGAATTTCGAAGACTCGGCTCGATGCGCCCATGGATTGCCTGAAGGAAGCATAATGCTGGGCGATGGCGCCAACGCTTTGAGTGACATTCTGAGAATACAGGAGGAAGGCTACGAGGGTGCCGGCGCTCAGGCTCCCGGCTATGACTTCGATCCCGCCGAACCAGAAAATCACGATGATCGCGGCCGACATCAGAAACCCGACCAGCGCGTTGAAGAAAGCATCGACACGGCGTGTTTTGATCGCTACCGACATGAAGCGAGTAAGCGCCCTCCGATAGCGTTGCGCCTCGCGCGGCGCTCGCGCGAATCCCTTTATCACTTCCATGCCGGACAGCGATTCCTGGGCGATAACATTGGATCGGGCCAGTTCATTTTGAATCCTTGCCGACAATGTCTGTAAAGTCCGACCAAAATGGATGCTGACGAGGCTGGCCAACGGAGCAACCATGAGAACGATGATGCCGAGCCTCCAGTTCATCAGCAGCATGACGGTGGCTGCTCCGAGCAACAAGGAAAAACTGACGATCAGGGAAATGCTGAGTTCGGCTACGATGTTACGGATGGCGCCAACATCGTTGGACAATCGGGATAGAAGATCGCCGACGCGCTGTCGATGATGATAGTCGAGGTCGAGGGAGTGGAGCTTGCGGAACAGTTGATCGCGGAGTTCAACGACAATGGCATCGCCGGTGGTTTGCAGGATGAACTGCCCGGCGAAAGTCAGGAATGAGCGGAAAATGAAAACCACTAACAGAACCAGCGCGACCAGATGGATCAAGCCGGTGTCGCGACTGTCCAGCATCTGATCGAAGATATGACGTATGCCTTGTGGCAGGGTCAGTTGCAGTCCAGTGGCGGCAAGAATCAGCAGCAGGCATGACAGTATCCGCCCGAAGTGCGGTCGGCCAAGTAGATAGATTCGCCGCAGTTGCCGGCGTGATTCATGCTTTGCTCGAAAAGTTTCTTTTGGCATGAATATTGCGTGCTTGGCAAGGGGGAGGTGCTGTCGTTATCCGTTTCCGGCTGGCGGCGCGTCGAGCGTTGCAGGGCAGCGGTCAACAGGTGGGCGGGAATTTCAGCGCAGCAGCACCAGTGTGGCCAGGCCCAGGAAGGTGAAGATCAGGAACCAGATGGAGATGTCCAACAGGGCGAACCCGACGACGCACAGGCCCATGACCGCGCCGGCGCGAAAGGCGACGCGCAGGCCGTCGTTAAGCGATTGCTTCGCGGCGTGTGCGGTGCGTGCCGAGGCGTTGGTCGCGGTGCGCATGCCCAGGTAGCCGCAGAGCCCCGAGAGCAGCGAAGCGATGATCACCCAGCCCCAGGTCCACATCGATTGCAGCCCGGTGAGGCCCATGACCAGCAGCACCCCCGCGAGCACC
>CAZHLE010000259.1:0-2340 GCA_964533065.1 uncultured Woeseiaceae bacterium
ACGCTCATCGTTGAGGTGCTCATGTTCAAAACGGTGTTGAACGGCCAGCTTCAAAGGGGTCTTCATAGTGCTTTCTCCCCTCTCTGCGTATCTTTGTAATATCCTGATATCGCTTGTATCCGCCGACGAAGACGGTGCACTCTGGATAACAAGGTTCCTCTGGAGGTTCCGGTCAGTGTGGCTATCTCATCAATGGTGTAACCCTCCACGGCCCACAGAAATAATATCTCTCGCTCCAGGATTGTTAATTTTACCCACACTCTCTCGATGTCATCCTGATCAACAATTGTCTGTTCCAGACTGCGAAGATCGGTGTCTATGACCTGGTCGTCGTTTTCTGAATACTCTACGCCCGACTTTGAATTTGATCGGTGCAGGTTGATCGCTGCGTTACGTATACTTTTACGTATGTACATGATAGGTTCATTGATTTCTTTGCCGGAAACCTCCAGGAACCCAAGAAGCGCGCTTTGCAATAAATCATAGGCAACATCGCGATCTCGCACGATGCTGAGTCCATATTGATACAATTTGTTGAGTTGTTCGGCAGTGAACACTGCGTCGCCGTTATCATTCGACATGACTGATCACATAGCCTTTTTCAATATATTCTGAGAGTTTTCCCCGGGTCATCCTCCGCAGGTCGCGATCGAACGAGATTTCAGGCATCGTATCCATCATCGTGATGTCCGAAACGGTATCCGCGTCTTCGATGCGTTCCATTGTTGGAGAATGCTCCGGTTTTCTATATATCGCGAAAAAACGCCGCCGTTCCAAACTGCGTATCTCTTCGGGTCTGGCGTTATCGCGATGTCGCCGCCATAGCACATCGATCTCGTATACCGAGCTTACCAGGGATAATGTAGGGTTTTTGATTAGAGACGATCTTTCCTGTGGCTTTGCAGGATTGCTTGCGATGGCCGATGGCGCGGCGACCCACAGAGCCCGTGACCACGCGAACTCCAATGATGCCAGGTCCGGGAGATAGGGCATGCTCGACAATTCCGGACTGTGTCGAACTTTCGTACCAAGCCATTTGTCGAAATCACTGCCGTACAGATTAAGGTTGCAGTCGGCAGAGCGATGTTGGATGATGTATTTCGTCGTCAGCATGGAAAAATATCGATGCCCGAGTATCTCTGCGACGACCGGATAGTTACTGCGCAATGCGTTTTGCCGTGCGCCAATGGAGTTTTGCAGGTACACGTCCAGGGCAGACTGAATGCGAATCGGAGCGGCGCCGGAATAGCCGTCTATGTTCGCTACGACCATGCGTTGCCAATGTTCAAGCCGCACGGCAGGCATCATTGGCCTCCAGGTATGTCTGAATCCGTTTCGTTTCCGTCAACAGCATCGGCAGACCCGGCAAATTGCGATCCCATTCCAGGCAGATTGCCATGCCCGGGGCGCGATCCATGAATGCCTTGAGCAGCATCAGTACTTCTTCTGCGACCGGTGCGCCGTGCGTGTCCAGCAACCTGGCATCCTGCCGCTGGTGTCCGGCTACATGCAGGTAGGCGATGTATCGATCCGGTATCTGGAAAATCAGGTTCGCCGCCGGTTCGCCCAGGTTGACCTGATTGACGTAGGCATTGTTGATGTCGAGGATCAGACGGCAATCAGTGCGCTCGCACAGCGCCTGAAGAAATTCGCTTTCCGGCATTGCATTGTCGGGCTGTTCAACATATCTGCTGCCGTTTTCTATCGCCAACCTTCTACCAAGTAGGTCTTGTGCCTGGCTTATCCGAGCACATAGATGATTCAATGTCTCCGTGGTGTGCGGCAGAGGCAGGAGGTCGTGATAGTTCTGGCCATGAAGTCGCGTGAACGCGCAATGGTCGGAAACGACCATCGCGCCGAGCTGCTCGCCGAGTCGGCGTACCTTTGTGAGATATTGGCGGTCCAGCGGATCCGGTGAGCCGAGCGACATGCCGACGCAATGAAGCGTGCTCGTGTAGGCTTTGGCTAGGGCGATGGCCAGTTCCTGTGTCGGGCTCCCGGATTCCAGATGGTTGTCGGCGAGCAGTTCGACAAACCCCGTCGGCTTTGCTGCCGCCAGCAGTTCCGCGAAATGCGGCAGACGTGCGCCGATGCCGATCCGATGGGAGAGTAGATCGGCACGGACGGCATCGGCGCAGTCGGAAATCATCGGGTCGAGCCTTGTCGTTCGAACCTTCGCCGTCAGGTCGCGGGTTTTACCGCAGCGACCTTGCCGCCGACGATTTTCGCGCATGTGCCTTCGGGCACGTAGACCCATTCGTTCTTGTCGCTGTCCTCGGGCGCTTGTCCGGCGCAGGCATGGGTACCGTCCAGGGCGCCGCAGTCGTTCATGCCCGCCTT
>CAZHLE010000260.1:0-2332 GCA_964533065.1 uncultured Woeseiaceae bacterium
AATGGTCGGTACGCACCTTGATGTACCAGGCGCAGGAGTCACTGCACGCGTTCCTGCGCAACCTGCCGAACCGCTGGGCCGCCGCCTTGCTCAGAATGTTCATCTTTCCACGGGGACGCACCTACTCTGCGCCGTCCGATGAAATTGCGCAAAAAGTCGTGCAACTCATATCGACGACGGGCGAGGCGCGCGAGCGCCTGAGCCAACAGGCCTATACCAGCATCGAGCCAGGCAACCCGCTGGGATTGCTGCAGCAGGCTTTGCTCTTGTCCGAACAACTCGCGCCGCTGGAGAAACGGCTGCGCCAGGCGATAAAACAGGGCTCCATCAAGGCGGAATCTACAGGCGAGCAGATCGCGGCTGCCGAGCACGCCGGCATCATCAACAGCAGTGAAGCCGCGGAGCTGCGCGACTACCATGAAAAGGTAAGGAGCCTGCTCGACGTCGACGATTTTTCGCCCGAGGAACTGGTTCGTACGAGCAAGAAGAAAGTCACTCGCAAGAAAAAACCCATCAGTCTGAGATGAAGCATGCCAATTCGCTCGGGGCCCGTCTATGAAGTGACACTCTTTGTAGACCGCGACGCTATTGCGGCCTGCGAGCAGTGGCTCGACGCACATGTACACACCGCGCGGTTTGTTGCGGGCGTGGCCCACTGCCACGTATTTGCGATCGCCGATGACGACAAGGGTCGCGTCGGTCGAATCTGCCAGTACAGGTTTACGAGTGACGATGCGCTGCAGACTTTTTTAGACGACGCAAGCTTAGGCATCGAAGACCACCTGGCCAGTCATTTTCCTGCCTCGGCCACTGCCAGCGGCCGAGTGCTGCGCACAGATCCGGCACCGGACGTTCCGCTCAGCGAAATACCAAACTGCCTGAATTGCGGCACACAGCTGCGTGGTCAGTACTGTGGCCATTGCGGCCAGCGCTCGCAGAGCCGCCTGATCAGTCTCTGGGAACTCATCAGCGACGCATTCGGTGACCTGTTCGAGTTCGATTCTCGACTATGGCAAACCGTTTTGCCCTTGTTGTTAAAGCCCGGTCGCCTGACGCGCGATTACCTGCAGGGCCGACGCGCGAGATTCATGCCGCCGTTTCGCATGTACCTGGTCATGAGCTTGATTTTTTTCGTCGTCGCATTTTTTGATCCGCGTGAAGAATTCGGCCTGCTCTTCGAGCCAGCAGGCGACGCGGAGCTCACCGCCAATGAAGGCAGCGCAATTATTACATTCAATGATTCCGGCGACGACGACGAGGACTGCGATATCGAGGCGGATGATGTCGTGGGGCTACCGGCTTTTCTCGAACGCCGGCTGAGCGTCGAGCGCATGCAGCAGGTGTGCGAGCAAATAGTCGCCGATAAGGGCAAGAGCCTGGGCGCCAAGGTTATCAACAACACGCCGACGGCGTTGATCGTTTTGTTGCCGCTGATGGCACTGGTCATGAAGGCTTTGTACCCGATGTCGCGCCGCTACTACGTCGAGCACCTGTTATTTTTTGTGCATTTTCACTCCTTCGTCTTTCTGCTGCTGACGCTCGAGATTCTCCTGACGCGCCTGGCGACGCTGCTGCAGATATCGGGAGTTGCGATGACGATTATGGTCGTGGCAACGTCGTTGTATATTCCGGCCTATGTTTTTGTCGCCATGCGCCGCGTTTACGGACAGGGTCGATTTGTCACACTGCTGAAATTCATTCCGTTGGCATTCTCTTACATCACAGGATTTTCGGTCATAATAGCGACCACATTCCTGATCGCTGCTTTCTCGATCTGACCCGCTGTCGGAGGACACCTTAAATGAATACCAGAGCCCTGTTTGCAAGCCTTGGCCTCGCCGGCGCTTTTGTTCTAGGCGGTTGCGGCGAACGGGCGGCGGAAGAACCCGCCACGTCACCCGCGGAAACCAGCAGCGAACAGGCTGGAATGCCGCGCAGCCCCGCGCCGGACGGAGCGCGCGTCTACTTCATCACGCCAGCGGACGGCAGCACCGTGAAGAACCCGTTCCGTATCGAGTTTGGCATCGAGGGCATGCAACTGCTCGCGGCGGGTACGGCCGGCGAAAATGCCGGGCATCACCACCTGCTTGTGGATACCGGCTTACCCGATCCTGGCTTGCCGATCCCCGCGGATGCCAACCATATTCATTATGGCGACGCGCGCACCTCGACCGAGTTAAGCCTTGCCCCGGGGAAGCATACGCTGCAGTTGCTGCTCGGCGACCACCTGCATATCCCACACGAGCCGCCCGTCGCGTCGCCCGTCATCACGATCATTGTCGAATAGCCAGTTGTGACCGGCCGCCGGGACCTCTAAAATCGCCGGGCCAGG
>CAZHLE010000261.1:0-2298 GCA_964533065.1 uncultured Woeseiaceae bacterium
TACGCGCGTCCGGTGTTTGCCAGTTACTTCTACCGAACCGGCAAGACCGAAGCCGGGCGTTCAATAACCGACGAGCACCTTATTCAACGCATCTTCGCCGGTGGTGACCGTTTCTGCGTGGCACGGCTCGGCGAAGTCGCCGTGATGCAAGGTGACCTGGCTTTGGCTTCACGAGTTCTCCGAAAATTGCGGCCCTACGAATCGCGCTGCTCGACCATGGGTCTCATGGGCACGCACTGGGCCGGACCCGTTGCCTACACAATGGGAATTCTGTGTGTCGCGCTCGAGCACTATGATGAGGCCGCCCGGCATCTCAACGCAGCGCTCGATATCGCGCTAGGCATGCGTGCGCAACCGATGATCGCTCGAATCTATGAAGGCAAAGCGGAACTCGCGGAGCAGCTCGGCGATACGACGGCGGCACGACGCTACGCAGCGGAGTCAGACGCAATTGCCCGGCGCTTGCAATTGCGGCCAACACGCGTAGCGGCAGTCGATGCTGCGACCGTGCCGGAGGCTGCCGCAATCGATATCGATAGCAATCGCCTTTCCCTGCGCCTTGAAGGTGACGTGTGGTCTGTGCGTTTCCGCAATCGAGCCGCGCTGGTACGCGACAGCAAGGGATTGCAGATTCTGGCGCGGCTCGTTGCACAACCGGATCAGGACATTCATGTTCTGGATCTCACTGGAAGCGGAAGCGAGGGGCTGGACAGCGGCGACGCCGGGCCGGCGCTGGACGAACAGGCACGTCGTCAGTATCGCGAACGCGTTCGTGAGCTGGAGGAAGAACTCGACGAGGCGAGTGAACTCAACGACCAGGGCCGCATGGATGCCGTTCGCAGCGAGCTCGACTTTATAGCGCGTGAGCTGTCTCGCGCATTCGGCCTGGGGGGTCGCGATCGTCGCAGCGGTTCCGCCGCCGAACGGGCCCGGGTCAATGTCCGACGACGCATAAGAGACGCCATTCAACGCATCGACGAGCAACTGCCGGACGCCGGGCGGCATCTGGAAAATACAATAAAAACGGGAAGATACTGCCGCTACTCCCCGATGTAACCTGCCCCGGAACATCGTTCCGCCAATAGTTACGCCTCCTTTGGTACGAGCGGCAACTACAGCCGCCGGCAACCGGAGGAATCGAACGTGGCCATCACTCGCAGGCTGGTCTGGCTGGCCTTTGCCATCGCGCTACTGGACGTTATTGAGGGCCAGTGGCTGATGGCGATGAGCGAACTGCTGACAGAGCTGATGTCTGAAATCGAATCGCCATCGCGATTCTGCGAATCACGATTCTTCCAACCGTTCAGGCCGCTGCTGTCGCGGGCAGGAATGTCCTGCTCACTGCCGGTGGCCGTTTACCAATCGATGTATCCATACAGGAGTGACAGCATGTTTGAATATCTGGAACCCATGACGATTGCGCTGATTCCCGCGTTCATTGTCATCGACTGGGCGATCCGCGGGCGTAAGCACGGATCCACGCGTTTCTGGCGGGTCCGTGCAACGCTGGTAACCATCGCGACCTTCTACATCGCCGGATACGTGGCAGTGTTCTGGGGCACGGTGCTCGGTGAGTTTCACCTGATCGATGGCAGCGGTCTTGGCACGTGGGCAGGCGCATTGGTCGGTGCGCTTGTTTACGAACTGGGACACTATTGGTATCACCGTTCCGCGCATACGTTCGACTGGCTGTGGCGTGCCGGACACCAGATGCATCACAGTGCGGAAAGTCTCGATGCGTTTGGCGCGTACTACCTGCATCCATTCGATGCGTTCATGTTCACGACGATCGGCAGCTTTGTGTTTTTCCCGCTGCTCGGGCTGACCCTGGAAGCAGGACTCGTCGGGGCGTTCTTCCTGACCTTCAATGCGATGTTCCAGCACATGAGCTGGCGCACGCCACGCTGGCTTGGCTACATCATCCAGCGTCCCGAGAGCCACAGTCTGCATCACGGCAAGGGCGTACATCGCTATAACTACGCTGACTTGCCGCTGTGGGACATGATCTTCGGCACTTTCCGTAACCCGGAAACGTTTCAGAGGGAACACGGCTTCTACCCGGGCGGTTCCGAGCGGATCGCGGAAATGCTGGTGTTCCGCGACGTGACGTCACCGAAAAAGCAGCCGATTGAGAAGTTGCAGGAAGGCAAGGTCGCCGCCTGACCGCCCCGTACATTCCGGGTCGGACCTCGAAAACATATTGATTTATAAGGATCTGTTGGTCAGGAAGCATCGATTAAACGAATCAATGACTTACTGAGGTCCGACCCTGTTTCAGGCGGCGCATAAGCATCACGC
>CAZHLE010000262.1:0-2144 GCA_964533065.1 uncultured Woeseiaceae bacterium
TTTCACTGTCGGCGGGAAGGCGTGTGTCTCGACTGTTGCGAGGTGAGATCGGCGATATCGATATTGAAGATCTCGCCCTGCCGTTTTTCTGTGTTTCTGCCGACCTTGTTACCTCGAACATGGTGGTTCACCGGTCGGGTCTGCTGTGGAAATTCCTGCGCGCCTCAATTGCGATTCCCGGAATCCTGCCGCCGGTTTTTCTTGACGATCAGATCCTTGTGGATGGCGGTGCCGCAAATCGTTTACCGGTCGATGTCATGCGTGGTCTTGGCCGTGGGCACGTGATTGGTGTCGATGTGGGCAGTGAAACGGCGCTCGCCAACTGCACCGATGTCGACGAACTGTCGATCCCGGCGCGCCTGCGGCTGGTGCGCAGCGGCCGTGCGCCGAACATCCTGCAGCTGCTGTTGTCAGCCGGCAGCATCAGCGCGAAGCGCGTCACCGCCGAGAATCGCGAGCAAAGCAGTATCCTGTTGACACCCGATCTCGACGGCATCGACATGCTGGACTGGTCCGCATTTGATCGCGCCATCGAAGCGGGCTATCGCGACACGGTCAAGCGCATTAACGAGATTCGCGAAGCGCTCGATTGCCGCCTATAAACGTATAAGCCGGCCCTCGCTGTGGCTCATAAATGCCGCATCAATAACCTGCATGACCCGGACGCCCTCGGAGGCCGTGACCGGCGCACGCAGGTTGCGCGCGATCGACTGGTACAGGCCATCATAAAACTGCAGATAATTGCCGCGCGGCGACAGGACGTCCTGAACCTCGATGCTGCCCGCAGGGCCGAGGCAGAGTTTGCCGGCCGCCGAGTCAGGCTCCCTGCCGAATTCGCTGTCGCCCGGTGACATACCCTGGTCGAGCTGCGCCTCCTGCACGTCGGAGCGCGACTTGCTGAAGCTGCCCAGCGTTCCGAACAGCGTGTACTCGGCGATCGGTTGCTTGTAAAAATAGCCACCTTTGACATGCACACGCTTATCACCATAGCGCAGCAGGATGTCGAAGTAGTCGTCGACACGGGAGTGCTCGCGCGTGATGCCGATGTCGGCAAACACGGCATCCGGCATGCCGAACAGCAGCAAGGCCTGGTCGATGATGTGCGGGCCGAGGTCCCTGACAATGCCGGCCCCGGGATTCGGCACTTCCTTGTGTGCCTTGGGACTCAACTCTGGGTTGTAACGCGAAAAGGCGAGGTTGGCCTCCACGATGTCACCCAGTAGTCCCTGCTGCAGCACACTGCGCACTGACAGGAAGTCGCTGTCCCAGCGGCGGTTGTGAAACACCGCCAGCTTGCAACGATTTTTTTTTGCCAGGCTTCGAAGCTCGATGGCTTCCTCGGTACTGCCCGCGAATGCTTTTTCGACGAGTACGTGCTTGCCCTTGCGCAGGGCTTTTTTGGCGAACTCAAAATGCGTCGCCGTCGGCGTGTTGACGACCACGAGATCAATCGTTGCATCGGTCAACAGTTCCTCCAGCGCGGAGTAGCTTTTCGCGGCCGGATAGAATTCATTGATAATCCTGTTGCTACGCTCCCAGCAGCCGCTTAAATTGAAGCCCGGATGATGCTGAATCAACGGTGCGTGAAACACTCGGCCCGACATGCCAAAAGACAACAGGGCGGTATTTATCGCTGCCATGGGTTACTTTCTCGCTTATCACCGCGAACCAGTACCTGAGACTATTCCAAAATGACGGCAATTCGAATGTTTCTGTTGGTCCTTTTGTCGATGGCATGCTCATCTTTCGCAATGGGTTTCTCGTCTACGAGCGCAACTACCGGCATGACTACGACAGCTTGTTCCGGGACCAGGAGCAATCGCGTGGACCCTTTAACTACTACGATCCGGACTGGCACCCCTGGCTTGAGCACGGGCCGCTGCACACGATGCAGTCCGTCAGCAAGAGCGTGACCTCGGCGCTGATCGGTATTGCGCTGCAGCGCGGGGAGCTAGCGAACGTCGATATCCCCATCATGCCGTTCTTCGCGGAGCTTGCGTCCGGCGACCGCGATCCGCGCTGGAATGAAATAACGTTGCGCGACCTGCTGACGATGACTTCGGGTATCGAGTGGGACGAGTCCACCGTCACCTATACGAATCCGAAAAACACCTGCGCTGCGATGGAGCGGAGCGACGACTGGA
>CAZHLE010000263.1:0-2065 GCA_964533065.1 uncultured Woeseiaceae bacterium
GCCTGTCAAGGCAATTCAGGCTTTCCGGCCCCTGCATAGGCGGCATCCTGACCGATGATATGGGGCCAGGCGGCGCGCAGGTACGCGCTCATTGACCACAAGGTCATGCCGGCCGCCACGAGCAGCAATATGAAGCCGATGGCATAGATGTCGATACCGAAGAAAGCATTCTCGTAAACCATGAAGCCGATGCCAAACATCTGCAGCACGGTTTTAACCTTGCCCGACCACGACACCTTGACGTTGGCGCGCTCACCGATGATCGCCATCCATTCGCGCAGTGCCGAGACGGTGATTTCGCGCCCAATGATGATCATGGCGACAATATGGACGTACCAGTCGGGGTCGCTCTGCACCAGCATGACGACCACGATAGACACCATGAGTTTGTCCGCGACCGGGTCGAGAAACTCGCCGAAACTGGAGCTCTGCGCGTAGCGACGTGCGACCCAGCCATCCAAAAAATCGGTAACTGCAGCAATGCCAAACAGTATGGCTGCAATCGGCCGCGACAGTACCAGCGGGCTATAAAAAAGAATAACGACTGCCGGAATCGCAGCAATTCGAAACAGCGTCAGCAATATGGCGAGATTCAGCTTCATTGGTGCAGATCATTGTATATGGATTCGGCCAGTCCACGACCGATGCCGTGCACTTTTTTCAGGTCGTCGACGCCGGCGCCCATGACACCCTGCAGACCGCCAAACTGGCGCAGTAGCTCGCGGCGCTTTTTTGGCCCGAGTCCCGGTATCTCTTCGAGGCGCGAATGGGTGCGCGCCTTGCCTCGTCGCTGGCGGTGGCCCGTGATCGCGAATCGATGAGCTTCATCACGCAATTGCTGCACCAGCAACAAGGCCGGCGAATCGGCCGCGAGCAAGAGGGGCGAACTGCTACCCGGCACGAACAACTGTTCTGCGCCCGGTTTGCGGGCGCGCCCCTTGGCGACGGCCACCACCCGGAGCCAGCCAAGCTCAAGTTCGTCGAGCACGGTCATTGCGGTGGACAGCTGACCCTTGCCACCGTCGACAAACAGCACATCGGGTAACGGCACCTCGCCTTTCTTCACGCGCGCATACCGTCGCCGCAACGCCTCGGCCAGCGCCGAATAATCGTCGCCGGCCGCAGCAGGCGTCAGGTTAAAACGACGGTAGTCGCTCTTCAGTGGCCCTGCCGCATTGAATACAACGCAAGCGGCAACCGTCGCCTCACCGGACGTGTGACTGACGTCGAAACACTCAAGCCGTTGTATGCCATCGTCTTCCGCACCGAGCGCTGTAGCGAGCGCGGCGAACTGCCGTCGCAGCGTTGCGTTGCTCGCCACCAGGAGATTCAGGCCCTGCTCGGCATTGGTCTCTGCCATAGCCAGCCAGCGCTGGCGGTCGCCCCGTACACGGTGCCGGATAGCCACTTTGTGAGCGGCACGCGCACTGAGTTCCTTTTCCAGCAGCTCGGCATCCTCAATCTCTGCATCCAGGATGATTTCCGCCGGTACATCCCTGCCAAGGTAGTACTGCGCGACAAAACCATTCAGGATCCTGGCGCGATCGGTTTCACCGGCCAGCCGCGGGTAATGGTCGTGACTGCCCAGCACGGCTCCGTTACGTATGAACAACACAGTGACGACATGCATTGCGCCGTTCGATGCGAAACCGAGAATGTCCAGATCCTGGCGGCTGGTTCGCGATACCAGCTGCCGCGCCTCCACTTCCTTGAGACGTGCAACCTGATCACGAAACCGCGCCGCCTGCTCATATTCCTGGTTCGCGGCCGCAGCTTCCATCCGCGCTACGAATGCAGCCACCACAGCCCGGTTCTTGCCATCGAGAAAATCGATCGCCGCGGCGATATCCGCCGCATACTGCTGCTCTGAAATCAGGCCGACACAGGGCGCCGTACAACGCTTGATCTGGTATTGCAGGCACGGCCTGGAGCGATTCCTGAAAAAACTGTCCTGGCACTGCCGCACCATGAAGAGCTTTTGCAAATCATTCAGGGTCTGGCGAACCGCGCCTGTGCTTGGGTACGGTCCGAAATACCGACCCTTGCCCTTGCGCGCTCCGCGATG
>CAZHLE010000264.1:0-2049 GCA_964533065.1 uncultured Woeseiaceae bacterium
AATGCGCTTGGCGCAATTATCGATGTAGCGCACGCTTCGCCACGCATGGTTGCTGAGGTGCTGCAACTCTCGAAGTCACCCGTGATTCTTTCGCACGGTGGCATCAAGGGAAACTGCGATTCGGCGCGCAACCTGGATGACGCCCTGATGCAGAATATTGCGCAAAAGGGCGGCCTGGTTGGCATTGGCTATTGGGACGCTGCGGTCTGCGATGTGACGCCTGCCGGTGTAGTGCGCGCGATCCGCGATGCGATTGACCTCATGGGCGTTTCGCACGTGGCGCTTGGATCCGACTACGACGGTACGGTAGCCGTGACTTTCGATACCAGCGAACTGGTTGTACTGACTGACGCAATGCTGCAGGCGGGTTTCACGGAAGACGAGATTCGCAAGGTAATGGGTGAAAACGTCAAACAGTTCCTGCTCGACAATCTGCCGTAGAAGCACGCAGCGGCGCAGCATCCAAGGCCTTACATAGCCAATAACACCGTCGTGATGTTAGTGTTGCCAGCGATGTATACACACCTTGAACAACGCGGCATGACCGATCCGCCGGTGAACATCTCGAGCCTGCGCCAAATGAAGCAGAACCGGCAGCCCATCGGTTGCCTGACCGCTTATGATGCGAGCTTCGCGGCGCTGGTTGATGCGGCGGGGACCGATGTTGTCCTGGTCGGCGACTCCCTGGGCATGGTTGTGCAAGGGCACGACACAACGGTGCCCGTGACGGTGGATGACATCATCTATCACACGCGCGCGGTCGCCAGGGGCTTGCGTCATGCATTCCTGGTCGCCGACATGCCGTTCATGAGTTACACGAGCGCGGAGCAAGCATTGGAAAACGCGGTTCGGATGATGCAGGAAGGCGGTGCGAAAATGGTCAAGCTCGAGGGCGGCGTGGGCCAGGCGGGCATCGTCGAACACCTTGCCCGGCACGATGTCCCGGTGTGCGCACACCTAGGTCTCAAACCGCAATCAGTGCACAAGATCGGTGGTTTCAAGGTGCAGGGCAGGGAGCCGGACCATGCCAGGGCTTTGCTCGACGCAGCGGTTGCCCTGCAGGATGCTGGCGCGGACATCGTATTGCTGGAGTGCGTGCCGAATGAAGTCGGAAAATCCGTCGCGGCGACATTGTCCGTGCCCGTGATAGGCATCGGCGCCGGCCCGGATGTCGATGGCCAGATCCTGGTTCTCTACGACATCCTGAATATCACGCAGGGCCGTACGCCGAAATTCGTAAAGAACTTCCAGAGTGGTCACGATTCGCCGCTCGCCGCGATCAAGGCTTACATAGCGGCCGTCAAGAGCCGCGAATACCCGGCGCCCGAGCATTGTTTTTCGTGACCGAAAACCCCGCCGGATCTGTGACATGTTAACGATATCGACCCGGCCGGATTTGCGGCAGCAACTTTCGGCTTGGCGTGCCGCGGGCGAGCGCATTGCGCTGGTGCCGACGATGGGCAATCTGCACGATGGCCATGCGAGCCTCGTGCGGATCGCAAAACGGCATGCGGACCGCGTGGCCGTCAGCGTGTTCGTCAATCCGACCCAGTTTGGGCCGGGCGAGGACTATAGGGCGTATCCGCGAACCCTTGAGGATGACGCGGCGCGATTGCGTGCGGAGAACGTTGACCTGCTGTTCGCGCCCGAGCCTGCAATCATGTACCCCCTTGGCCTTGAACAAGCGACGCGAATTTCCGTTCCTGGCTTATGCGATGAGCTGTGCGGCGCCGCGAGGCCCGGTCACTTTGACGGCGTGACCTCGGTGGTGTTGCGCCTGTTTGCCCTGGTGCAACCTGACATCGCCGTGTTCGGGCAAAAAGACTACCAGCAGCAGCTCGTCATCCGGCGCCTGGTTCTGGACCTCGGGCTGCCGGTGCAAATCGAGCTGGGGCCGATTATTCGTGAGCCGAGTGGCCTCGCGATGAGTTCGCGTAACGGCTATTTGAGCAGCACCGAGAGCACTGTTGCGGCAGCGCTCTACAAGGCGCTGCAGGCGGCGGCGCAGGAACTCACTGCCGGCAACCGCAAATTCGCGAAACTGGAGGC
>CAZHLE010000265.1:0-1974 GCA_964533065.1 uncultured Woeseiaceae bacterium
CGAGGTGTGCTTGCGAGTAGCCCGACAGGTCGGTGCCCTTGGGGAAGTACTGTCGTAGTAGTCCGTTGCTGTTCTCGTTCGTGCCGCGTTGCCAGGGACTATGCGGATCGCAGAAGTACACTTTAATGCAACCTCCTATTCCACCGAAAGTGTAGGGTGTTGCATCGACCGGTTGAGAACGCCCACCTTTTCCGTGGCTCGCCGAGGCAAAAGGCGGCGTAGACAGTCGCAGCGCGCCGATTAATGCGGCTGCGGATCGCGCGCTCCTTTAAGCTTTCGTCCCCATCGATATCCGGAGCGTTCTTTATGTCATATGATCGACCTGTTCGCTGCAGTGCAGACACGGGAATAGGCCCATCGATGCACCTGATCGGGGAGCCGGACTCGGTGACTGACTCGTGATTGGTATTCTGAAACCGGCAGCGCATCGCGAGCCGCTAGCGGCGGACAGGGTCGACCCGGCCTACCGGCGTCTTCGTTTGCAGGTATTCCTGGGGATATTCATCGGCTACGCCGGCTACTACCTGGTGCGGAAAAACTTTTCGCTGGCAATGCCCTATCTGGTCGAGGAGGGCTACTCAAAGACTGATCTTGGCCTGGTCTTGTCCGGGGTCGCTATCTCTTATGGATTGTCGAAATTCATCATGGGCAGCGTGTCCGACCGCAGTAATGCCTCGACATTCATGTCGTTGGGGCTGTTGAGTTCGGCGCTGATCATGATCTTTATGGGCACGGTTCCCGTCGCTACGAGTTCGGTAACGATCATGTTTGTGTTGCTGTTCGCCAACGGCTGGTTTCAGGGCATGGGATGGCCGCCCTCGGGAAGGATCATGGTGCACTGGTTCTCGACCAATGAGCGCGGCACCAAGATGGCGATCTGGAATATCGCGCACAATATCGGCGGTGGCATGGTCGGCCCGATCGCGATTCTGGCTATGGCGGTCTTCGCCGACTGGCACGCGATTCTCTATACGCACGGCTTCTTCGCCATTGCGATCGCGGCGTTCATCTTCCTGACTGTCAGGGACACGCCGCAGTCGGCCGGGCTCCCGACCATTGAAGTGCATCGTGATGACTATCCCAGGGTGTTCGAATACAGCGAGACCCATGAGCACGAATTCACGGCGAAGGAAATTTTTCTGAAATACGTCCTGAACAACAAGCTCCTGTGGACCATCGCCGTGGCGAATGCATTCGTTTATTTCGTACGCTACGGCGTGCTCGACTGGGCGCCGACCTACCTTAGCGAGGCCAAGCAATTTTCGTTCAGTGACTCCGGTTGGGCGTATGCGTTCTACGAGTTCGCCGGTATCCCGGGCACACTGTTCTGCGGCTGGATGTCCGACAAGGTCTTCAAGGGGCGACGCGCGCCGGCATCGATACTTTTCTTATTGCTGACACTGGCCTGCGTGCTGGTCTACTGGCAAAACCCGGCGGGCCATCCGCATATCGATGTAGCGATGTTGATTGGCATCGGCTTCTTTATTTACGGACCGGTCATGCTCATCGGTGTGCACGCACTGGATCTCGCGCCGAAGAAGGCAGCGGGAACCGCGGCAGGATTTACCGGGCTTTTCGGCTATGTCGGCGGAGCGGTGGCGGCTAACGTGGTTATTGGCATGGTCGTCGACGCGGCTGGGTGGGATGCCGGCTTCGAGTTGATCGCCGCGGCCTGCGTCATCGCAATGATCCTGATCGCATTCACCTGGCAAGCCGAAAAGGATCACGCGCACGGGAACAGCAACACGGCTAGTCAGTAGCCCGGTCAATGCCTGTTTCCGGGCTTGGTCAATCCCAGCCGAACGCGCCCATCATGATGTTGAAGATCAGGTTTTGCTCGATGACGCCCGATACGGCCTGCGATCAGGTCGGAATGACACATCAGCTGTAGAAGTTTATGCTCGGTTAGCAAAAGCACCAGGCTATTCACGGCCCAAAACGCAATCACAGGTTGCCATGCTGAAACTCCTTTTC
>CAZHLE010000266.1:0-1967 GCA_964533065.1 uncultured Woeseiaceae bacterium
CTGGCAGCTGCCCTCGGCAGTCAGGCTCAGCGGAAACAGGCGACCTGCGTCACGTGCGGCCTGTTGCACATCGGCCAGGATGCAGCCTGCATCAACCACGATTGAAAAATCGTCCACGTCGATGCTTCGGATCCTGTTCATTCGTGCCATCGACAAGAGGACCTGTTCGCCACTATCGTCCGGAATCGCACCTCCGCACAGGCCGGTGTTGCCACCATGCGGAACAATCGCAACACCCGCTGTCGCACAGCTGCGCACAATGGATGACACTTCCGCCGTCGAATCCGGCGACAACATGATCAGCGCCCGGCCATGAACCCGGCGTCGGCGCTCGGAAAGATGCGGTTCGAGTTGCCACGGGTCCGTAATCCAACCCGAAGGGCCAACAATAGCCTTCAGCTCATCGAGTAGCATGGTCACCCTGCAACATGGCATGGTTGGCGAAGGTTGGCCAATCAATATTGCTGCCGCACATGACCAGTACGCACTTTCGACCCAACAGGCGTTCACGCAGCGGACCCAGGATGGCTGCGGTCGTCGCTGCACAGGCCGGCTCCACGGCGATTTTCATCGCGTGAAACAATACGCCCATGGCCTTGCGAATTTGCTCGTCACTGACCGTGACCAACTCATCAACGTACTCTCGGCACAGCGCGAATGAGTATGGTAGTGCGTAAGGTGCACCGAGGCTGTCCGCGATCGTCCTGATCGATTCGATTGCCTGCGGCTCGCCCGCCGAGAAACTCCGTCGCATGGAATCAGCCCCGTCAGGCTCAACGCCGATCACCTCGCAGCCAGGCCGTAGCTTCTTGAGGGCATTGGCAATACCGCCAATCAAACCACCACCACCGACCGACACGATGACTGCGTCGAAATCGGCGCACTGCTCGTGAATTTCCAGTCCGATCGTGCCCGTGCCAGCCGCAATCGCCCGCCCTTCGAACGGATGTACCAGGAATCGACCTTCTTTATCCCGAATTTCGGCCGCGACCGAGAACGCTTCGTGTACCGTGTCGACAAGCACAATCTCAGCGCCAAATTGCCGGCAGGCATCGATTCGCGTGGCATTGGCCGATCGCGTCATGACGACTTTCGCGCTTGAGCCGACCGATCTTGCCGCATACGCCGTGGCAATCGCATGGTTGCCGGCACTAACCGCGGTCAGGCCGGTTTTTCTTTGTGCCACACTGAGCTCGCTCACGGTTGCCAGCGCACCGCGCGCCTTGAAGGTGCCCGTCCGCTGCAGAAACTCGAGCTTCCCAAAAATTGTGGTAGCGTGACCAAGCAATTCCTCAAGTCCCGTGCAACGCAGCAGCGGGGTCTCGTAGATCGCGGCACCGAGTCGTGCTCGTAGCTGGTAGAGTTCATCGATGCACGGAGCTGAAACCATCTGCTATTAGACCCTGTGCGAACCTGAAACTTATGTAAAATGCTTGCGCTGCCGAAAACAAGTAAAGCCTGAAATTTAAATTAGATACACTGACTTCCTAATAGTACTTGCGCATTCGGCTTTAGTTGATTAATTTCGATCGGCGTTTGGGGCTCTCCATGGAATTTGAAGATCTATCGCAATCCGGCATACGGCGCATCGCTGATTTTTCGCCCTACCTCGATCAGCTCGCTGGCCTCGCCCAGGGTATGGGTTTGCGGCAACGCAGCAACCTCGTCGACCTCGAAAAGAGCCTGCATCAGCACTGGTCTTTGGGCCAGAACAATATCCTCAGTTGGACGTCACACGAGCGTGGCCTCCTGATCCTGGTCGTTCCACACTACGCAATCGCTGACTATACGTCGGTCGGCTTGGACGGCCAGGCGCCAAAAATATCGGCCCGCTTCATTACGGAGTTGATATCCGGCGACCGGCAGCTGTCACGGCAACAGATGGACAAGGTCGCGCGCCTGCTGGAAGTCGTGCCAAAGTTTGTAACTCTGCGTCAGCCCCTCACCGGCCATCCCGTCGAGACGCA
>CAZHLE010000267.1:0-1952 GCA_964533065.1 uncultured Woeseiaceae bacterium
GGGACCAGGGGTTCGAAGGGTAGCCGTGGGCGCACGGCAACGGTCGAAGGCGCGGCGGAGGGCCGACTATGTCCCGCAGGGAGCGCGAGATCGAAAATCTTGTTATTCCCCGGTTCGGAGTTCGGACCGGAATCGCGATTCCCGATCAGAAAGGCGATTGCCGTGAGAGTGATGAGGGCGGCAGTGCCGGTGATACGAGCTGGTGCGAAAGCGCGTGAACGCGCGTGTCGCCTCCCTGGTTTTCCAAGGTACATCATGAATTATGTCTTAGAGTTCGAAGCAGGCAACGAGTGCGGCCGAAAATAGCCGCATAAAAAACTTGCGTCAATGTTTTTTAACAATATTGATTCTGACCGTGGGAGTTTTGCGCAGTGGCAACCGGGAATCTGGAAGATTTGGAGATCATTCGGCGTGGGTCCGCCGAGATTCTGATCGAGAGTGAACTCCGCGATCGCTTGCAAGCGGGCAAACCTCTCAGAATCAAGGCAGGGTTCGATCCGACCGCTCCCGACCTGCATCTGGGGCACACCGTATTGCTGAACAAGATGCGCCAGTTTCAGGAACTTGGCCACGAGGTGACGTTTCTCATCGGCGATTTCACCGGCAGGATCGGCGATCCGACGGGCAAGAATACGACGCGGCCACCATTGACCGAGCAAGACGTCGAAACCAATGCAGCGACTTATCGTGAGCAGGTATTCAAGATCCTGGACCCGGATCGCACTCGAGTCCGGTTCAACTCAGAATGGATCGCGAGCCTCGGGGCCGCCGGCTTGGTCACGCTCGCAGCGCAGTATACGGTCGCGCGGATGCTGGAACGGGATGATTTTCGCAAGCGCTTCGACGATGAACGCCCGATTGCGATTCACGAATTTCTCTATCCGCTGATCCAGGGCTATGACTCCGTCGTGCTGGCGTCCGACGTCGAGTTGGGCGGTACCGATCAGAAGTTCAATTTGCTGATGGGGCGCCACCTGCAACAGGCACACGGTCAGAAACCTCAGGTCGTGTTGACCATGCCGTTGCTGGAAGGCACCGACGGTGTCAACAAGATGTCCAAGTCACTAAACAACTTCATCGGCATTACCGAACCGCCGAACGAGATGTTCGGGAAGATGATGCGCATCTCCGACGAGCTGATGTGGCGCTATTTCGAGCTGCTGAGCTTTCGTGGCCTGGCGGATATCGCTGCATTGCGTCAGTCCGTTGCCGACGGGCGCAATCCGCGGGATGTCAAATTCGAACTCGCTGAGGAGATTGTGACGCGTTTTCACGGCGCTTCTGCCGCACAGAGTGCGCTGCGGCAATTCATCGATCAGTTCAGCCTTGGCGCGCTTCCGCATGACATCCCGGAGTATGTGGTCGTTGCGGACGGCAACGGTTGCAGCCTGGTAGCGGCCTTGCGTATGGCCGGATTGACCAGCAGCACCTCCGAGGCGCGCCGAATGATCGGACAGGGCGCCGTGAAGATCGAGCAAATCCGCATCGATGATCTCGAACTGAACCTCGAGCGCGGTTTTGCAGGCGTCATACAGGTCGGTAAGCGGCGCTATTGCCGATTGCGTGTCGACTGAAAGCTTGAAGCTGCGGTAACGCCTGCGGATTCTCCCGGGTATGCACCCGATCAAATTCGGTCAGGACCACGTGCACCGTGAACCAATTCGGTTCATGCCGCTGATTTTCATAAAGATATGGTTTTCTCGCAAAAAGCTCCTGAGAATTGTTGACGGTCTGATCTTTGCGCGTATAATGCGCCCCTCTCGCGGGGGCTCAACAGACCCGCAGCTCTTTAAAAAGTTATCCATTTAAGTAATTTGTGTGGGCGCTGGCGGTTAGGAATCGCGTCATCAGGAAACCCTGATGAGGCTTCCGGCACGTCAGTGTCGCAAGAGCTCGGCAAACTTTGTAGTCCATTTCGGTGGACGAAACTCTTAAACTGAAGAGTTTGATCA
>CAZHLE010000268.1:0-1941 GCA_964533065.1 uncultured Woeseiaceae bacterium
TTCTCAAGGCCGAGCGGATGGCAGAACGGGATCAGCTCATGGGTTTTTTTCGCCGCCATCACGCCGGCAATGATCGCGGTCGCGAAAACCGGGCCTTTTTTGGTGTTGATCTCGTCACCGTCGAGCGCCGCGAGCACGGCAGCGGGCAGCACGACGATGCTCTGCGCACACGCCTCGCGGCTGGTCGCGGTCTTGTCGCCGACATCGACCATGCTCGGTCGGTTGTGTTCATCCACGTGGCTCAACTTGCTCATTTATCCACCTATGCGGTACATCTCGACCTTGCTTTGTGCATGCGCCTCGGCCACCTCCGGCCGCCGCAACTCACTGTAGCGATCGGCGCGCTGCAGCCAGATGCGCGACAGGATATCGCGCAAGTCCGTGTCAGTCGCGCCGTTGCGCAACGGTTGCCTGAGGTCCGTGCCCTGGGTCGCAAACAGGCAAGTATAAAGCACACCATCGGCCGACAGCCGCGCGCGGCTGCAACTGCCACAAAACGGCTTGGTCACCGAGGAAATGAAACCAATCTCACCAGCACCGTCCGCGTATTGATAACGCCTTGCAACTTCCCCCGGGTAATTCTGCCCGACGGGCGTCAATTGCCAGCGCTGCTGGATGCGCTCGAGCAACTCGCGCGACGGCACCACCTGGTCCATACGCCAGCCATTGCGATTGCCGACGTCCATGAATTCGATCAGCCGGACGATATGTCCGGAGCCGCGGAAATGCTGCAGCACATCGAGCACCGCGTGGTCGTTGACGCCGCGTTGCACAACCACATTGATCTTGATCGTTGTGAACCCGGCCTGCTCGGCCGCCGCAACACCGGCCAGCACCTTGCCGAGATCGCCACGCCCGCCGCTCATCGCCTTGAAGATCTTCGGGTCAATACTGTCCAGGCTGATCGTGACCCGATGCATTCCGGCATCGCGCAGCCGCTGCGCAATGGGTGCCAGCAGCATGCCATTGGTCGTCATCGCGAGGTCCTCAACGGCCGCAATTGCGGCAATGCCCGCGACCAGGTCGACAATCTTTTTGTCCAGCAACGGTTCACCGCCGGTCAGCCTGATTTTTGACACACCAAGTTCGGTAGCAACACGAATGACCTGTAGTATTTCCGCATGCGTGAGTTTTTGCGATCGCTTCAGGAATTCGTAGTCGGCATGAAATTCCGTTTCCGGCATGCAATACGGACATCGGAAATTGCAACGATCAAGCAGGGAAATTCGCAAGTCGTGTAAAGGCCGGCCAAGAGCGTCTTTAGTCATAGCGACATTCTGCCCGAACTCGCTGCGTTGTTCTTTATTTTGCGCGCCGATTGCTGCATCCTTTTGCAGTCCCCACCCATTGACAACGGTCACCGCATGCACGTTACATTCAGCAAAGAAGAAATCGCGTTTCGCGACGAGGTCCGGAGGTTTTTCCGCGACCAGATTCCAGCGGATATTCACGAAAAACAGCGCCAGCGCGTGCCGCTGTCGCGCGAGCACCAGGTACGCTTTCAAAAGGCGCTCAACGCCAAAGGCTGGGCCGGATACAACTGGCCGGTCGAGTATGGCGGTACCGGCTGGAGCCTGGTGCAAAAATACCTGTTTCAGATCGAAATGGCGGACGCCAATATGCCCGTGATCGTGCCGTTCGGCCTCGGCATGGTCGGCCCGATCATTTACACCTATGGCAGCGCGGAGCAAAAACAGCGTTTCCTGCCCGATATACTCGCGAGCAACGTTTGGTGGTGCCAGGGCTATTCCGAACCGGGTTCCGGTTCGGATCTCGCCTCGCTGAAGACGCGCGCCGATCGCGATGGCGACCACTACATCGTCAACGGCACCAAGACCTGGACCACGCTGGCACAGTATGCCGACTGGATCTTTTGCCTGGTTCGCACCTCCTCCGACAGCGCACGACGGCAGGATGGCATCAGCTTCCTGCTGATCGACA
>CAZHLE010000269.1:0-1920 GCA_964533065.1 uncultured Woeseiaceae bacterium
CCCTTCGCCAGCGCGACGGTGTGGCGGCGCGGTGCCTCGAGTTCGTCGTCTTGACCGCTTGCCGGAGCGGCGAAGCCCGCGGCGCCCGCTGGTCGGAGATCGACCTCGCGGCGAAGCTCTGGACGGTACCGCCCGAGCGGATGAAGGCGGGCAAACCGCACCGGGTGCCGCTCAGTGGCGAAGCGCTGGCACTCCTCGAGGCCCTGCCACGCATCGCCGGCACCGACTTGGTCTTCCCGGCGCCACGTGGTGGCCAGTTGTCGGACATGGCGCTCCTGGCCGTCATGCGCCGCATGGGTGTCGACGCCGTGCCGCACGGCGCGCGATCGACCTTCCGCGATTGGTGCTCTGAACGGACGGCCTATCCCCGTGACGTCGCGGAGATGGCCTTGGCTCACACCATCGGCGACAAGGTGGAAGCGGCCTATCGGCGCGGCGAGCTGCTGGAGAAGCGGGCGCGGATGATGGCCGAGTGGGCGCGGTTCTGCACATCGCCGCGCCCGGCCGGCGAGGTAGTCGAGCTGGCGAGCGTGCGGCAGTAGCGAAAAGTGAGCCAGCGAGGCGCGAATAATCGCCTTACTGGCGGCATATCGGAGGCACTGAGCATGAGCGAAGATTCTGAAGAGATCGACATGCAAGTGGCGGAAACGCCGGTCAAGATGATCGGCGGAATTCAGGCTCGCCGGAAGGTTCAAGAGGCTTCCGGTTGGCCGCTGGACGAGTCTGAGGATTGGCTTCGTAAGGGGATCTGGAATCTTGACCCAAGATCTTGGTACAGGCCGCCTTTCTTGGCCGAGTACAAAGTTCAACAAGATAATCTTGATCGAACATTCCCAATAATTCCGGGAGACGAAGCCTGTTCGGACATGAACGACTTTGATCTGGCAGACATTTGCATGACCGAAGTCAGCCTCGACCAAGCGATCGCTGCGAACTTTCCAACAACCACGCCCATAGCGGAAAGAACGGCGTCCGACATCCCGTTTTTGGTTGCAGCCCATCATGTTGCGCAGCATCTCGGTGTACCCATCGACGCTGCAGAAGCTGCGCTATCGCATGCTATCAGTGCTGGCGCAGTGAAGGCGTGGCGCCCGCCGGATGAATACGACCCTAGAGCTAAGGCTAGAGGGCGCCCGACGGCCAGTGAGATTTTTCGGACCCTACTCGACATCGAAAAACCGCGGATCGACCTCGGTCCACGCCGGAGAATGTACAAGACCGACGAGCGAGACGTGGTAGTCGACATTGCATCAATGTTGGAATGGATGATCCGCTTCGGGCTGGCGCTTGGAAGCCCTGTCGACGGTGTGGCGCCTCGCGATGATAGAGAGCATACGGTTTGCCAAATGTCTGAAAATGACAAAGCTGCGCCACCTTCCGAGAAAATTGGGGATAATGATCTATCATCCAGCGATTCAAACTATGACGAGCAACTCCGCAACGTAATCGATGAGATAAGAAGGTCGGAGCCGCCGCGGCCGAGTGTTCTATTTGCCATCGCCTGCGACAGCGTGCAGAAGGGCGGCAACTACAGCGAAAAGGCAGCCGAGGCTTGGCTAAGTGAGGCA
This sequence comes from uncultured Woeseiaceae bacterium, assembly GCA_964533065.1. GTDB lineage: Bacteria > Pseudomonadota > Gammaproteobacteria > Steroidobacterales > Woeseiaceae > UBA1847. Next base: position 1,569 of record CAZHLE010000269.1, read on the forward strand.
ATTCGGGATCGATTGGAAGCCTGGATCTACAGCGCATCCACTTCTGGTTTAGCCGAAGAGGGCTGGATTCCGACGAAAGAGGTGCGTGATGTTGAGCGGCTCTATGTCTCCATCGAGGATTTGGAGAGAGCGCTTGCCGCTGATTTTCTGGTCAAGACACCTAACCAAAAGCCAGGAAAGAAAAAGCGAGGGCCAAGGTCGAAGGATATTGGGCGGACCGTCGTGGCTGAGACGGCACTCTGGGCATACGACGACCTGATTATCCAAAAGCCTCATCCAGCGATGATAACCCGATATGGCCGCGGCTTGGCCTGCAGCCCTGCCCACATCAACCGCTCGGTCATGGTGTCGA
>CAZHLE010000270.1:0-1836 GCA_964533065.1 uncultured Woeseiaceae bacterium
CGTGCCCTGATCGACCAGGAACAATGCTTCGGCACCGTCTTCATCGGGCACCGAGGCCTGGAACCAGAAAAAGTCTGCGAGGTTGGCGCTGGTCACATACCATTTCTCGCCGTTGAGAATGTAATCGTCGCTGTCCTTGTGCGCCGTAGCGGCTAGCCCGGCCACATCGGATCCGGGGCCAGACTCGGTAATGGCGTAGCAATCCTTGCGCTCGCCGCGCATCAGCGGCAGTACGTAGGTTTCGATCTGTGCCTCGGAACAGGCGTCGAACATCCAGGTCTGTGGTTCGGAAAAGCACCAGGACAGGGCATTTGTAATACGGCCCAGTTGTTCCCAGACGGCTGCCTGTACTTCCAGCGGCAACTCGAGTCCGCCGTATTTCCTCGGCACATCCATGGCAGAGAAGCCGAGCTCGATGGCGCGCAGCTTGTTGCGCTTCGTGATTTTTGCCGGCAGTTCGCCGTCGTTGAGTTCGGCCTCCACTTCGTGCGGCAGCAAATACTCATCCGCGTATTGACGCGCGATCTCTGCCCATTGGATCGCTTCATTGCTTAACTCGATTTTCACTGTGACCTCACACGGGAAAGTGTTTCGGGAATACGTGTTGCAGGTAGCTCATGACGGCGTCCATAGCCGCCTGCCGGCTCCAGGATTGCGAGTTGACGAGGCAGGCCTGCCAGAGCCCGTCCGTCATCGCGGTCAGCGCGCTGGTCGCGGCCGTCGCTGACACGGTGTACTGGCCTTCTTCAATGATCGCGGTGCAGAGCTCGCGTACGACATCATCGTAATAGTTATCCCAGGCCTCGCAAATCTTGCGATAGGTCGGACGTGCCCGGACTTCGCTCCAGAACGCGAACCAGAGCACGAGCTTCTCGCGGTTGCAGATCGACGGTTTGAAGTCGAGCGCGAGCACGGCGTGCAATTGCTCGGCCGGTTTAGGGCCGGCACGCTCGAGCGCCGCCTCGAACTGCGTTTTGTAGTCGCCGGCGAGCCACAGGAGGGTTTCCTTAAGGAGGTTGTCCTTGCTGCGGAAATGCAGGTTCACGATACCCTGTGAGAGGCCGGCTTCCTTGGCCACATCGCCCAGCGTGGTGCTGCCGATACCCTTGCGGCCAATGCACTTCATGGTCGCCTCAATGAGCTGCTGACGCCTTGCGGCGCGCGATTCGGCGCGGCGGGAAGGGGCTGTGGTGACGGCTGTCATGGCGGCATGATGCCATAAAATGAATGAATACTCATTCATTTTTCTGGACCCGGAGCGGATTTCGTGAGACCCTGTCCGCCCTAAAAACAGACGGGAGCCTTTATGCGCTCGCTCGCGCGCTCAAACCTGCATTTCAAAAAAGCCATCAATAAACTTCCACTCGGCGTGTCCTCCAACTTCCGTTACTGGGGCGACGACGCAACGATCTACATCCGGCGCGGCAAGGGCGGCCGTATCTGGGATATCGACGACAATGAGTACATTGATTACCGACTCGGCTACGGGCCGATCATCCTCGGTTATGGCGACGATCGCGTAGACCAGGCGGCACGCGACGGCATAAACGTGGGCGGAGTGTTCGCCCTGTCGACCGAAATGGAATACAAGGTCGCGACGCGCATCAGCAAGATGGTGCCGGCGGCCGAACTCGTACGTTTTTCAAACTCCGGTACCGAGGCGGTCATGGCCGCGTTGCGTATCGCACGCGCCTATAGCGGCAAGGACAACCACATCGTGGTCGAGGGCGGCTATCACGGCGTCTTCAACGAAGTCATGTGGCATGCCAATGTCAAAGGCTGGGCACCCGCGAATGGCACACCGGAATTCCTGCCTTTCGGCGAGGGTGTACCGGC
>CAZHLE010000271.1:0-1833 GCA_964533065.1 uncultured Woeseiaceae bacterium
TGCCGACATCATTATGCTTCCGTCATATAAGACTTCGTTGAAAAGAAATTCCGGACCATGCTCCTGGCGCATGGTTGCATAGAACCTGGCGGAAAGCACACCGCTAGAGACGTTCTTTTGATACGGTTGGCCTTCTAATTCCAAAGTTGTGGCAATCATTCTTAGCGCGGATTCATTGCCACTCGCTCCCAATGCACTGATGCTGCTCGTCACGAGTCTCCAATGGAGCGAATCAGCAATGATCGGTTCTGACAGCCAAGGCTCACGGCCCTTCCAGAAATCTTCTCGAAGACCCGAAATAAGAAAATCAAGCGATCGAGGCGAATGTTCTGCAAGAATGCCCAGCATCGACAGAGTCAACAGCGCACTGCCTTCTTCCTTTACGGGTAATTTGCGATTTGAGTACTCACCGCTCATGGCGTGCAAGAGCGTGTCCGCTGCCGCCTCGGAACCTGAAAAACCAAGCGCCCATGTAAGCCCGCGTTTTTGAGATGGATATTCAATCTGCTCATACTCGGCGATGATCCGGCGAACCTCATCATTACTAAGCATTTTCAGATCTTCGGGGCGAAGGCATACAGTTGGTGCGTCCAGTAGTTGGCGCAGCAGACTTGAATAAACAGGCTCCGCAGCGACGCCATCGATACTGTCTCCTTCCTGCTGAATTTCGATTCCTGCGGGTGCCGAGTCTGTCGCGACAGGTGCTTCAGGTTCTACAGCTTCTCTTCTCTTGGCTTGTAATGTCGGCACCGGGGTTTCGGCGTGTCGCCTGTCATTCAAACCTTCCACTGAAGGTCGGTCTGGTTTGGACACCATGAGCAGGGCAATGCAGAACAAAATGCCCATGCCCATGTAAGCAAGCTTTGAGCGTGTCGTCATGTTTTTCGCAAACCACACATTGGGAACAAGCCGCTAACAAACAAAGGTGTCCTAAATGTATTTCCCCAGCAGCGGCTTCAACTCCTGCACCGTTTTCTTCGGCCAGAATTCGCGCGCGGTGAGGATGGAGTTTTGCAGGGCGGAATGACACGGCCAGCCGGGTTGCTCCGGGATGCCCGGAATGACGTGTTGCACGATGCGCTTTGCCTGCTCGGCGTTGCGATTCAGGTTCGCGATCACCAACTCCACGGTCACGTGCTCTTCGTCCGCTTTCCAGCAGTCGTAATCCGTCACCATCGCCATCGTGGCATAGGCGATCTCCGCCTCACGCGCGCACTTCGCCTCTCCGAGGTTCGTCATGCCAATCACGTCGTAGCCGGCCCGGTGATTCGTCAGCGACTCCGCGCGCGTGCTGAAGGCCGGGCCTTCCATGTTCACGTAGGTGCCGCCGTTGTGGACGCGCGCCTGGCACGCCCGCGCCGATTTGAGCAGCAGCTTTTGCAACTCCGGACAGATCGGATCGGCGAACGCAATGTGCGCCACGATGCCGCGTCCAAAGAAGGTGTGATTCAGCGATTGCTTGGTGCGGTCCACAAACTGGTCGATCAGCACGATGTCACAGGGTTTGTAATTCGCCTGCAACGAGCCGACGGCACTCACGCTGATGACCCAGGCCACGCCGAGCCGCTTCATCGCCCAGAGGTTCGCGCGATGGTTCAACTCCGTGGGCAGGATGCGATGACCACGTCCGTGCCGCGGCAGAAATACGACTTCACGCCCGGCCAGTTCGCCGGTCAGCAGATCATCCGAGGTGGGGCCAAAAGGGGTTTTTACCTTGACCCATTTTTGATTCGAGAAACCGTCGATGTGATACAGACCAGAACCGCCAATGATGCCGATGCGATGCGAAGACATGGAGGGGAAAACAACAGGTGGAATCGAAATCGTGTCGAA
>CAZHLE010000272.1:0-1833 GCA_964533065.1 uncultured Woeseiaceae bacterium
CGGCCTTCATGGTGTTCTGGATCACCTACGACCTGACGTTCAGGTTTCCGACAGTGCACGGAATAATCAACGTTTTTCTGGTAATGAATGTCTTTGTCGTCATTTATTGCATTATTCAGATTGCAGTAGGGCCAGACGACAGGTTCAGATTATTCGGCCGCGAAGAATTCTCGATGATGCATGTCCGTGGCGACCGGCTGACAGGTCCATTTGGTGGCGTGGGAGTCACAGCGGAGTATTTTGTGATCATGATCTATTTGATCGTGCACCAGATTCTGACGAATTTGCAGCGCAAGGACCGCCTTTGGCTCATCGGCCTCGCCGGTACCAATCTTGCGATGCTCATAGCGACAGGCAACCGCGGCGGCTTTCTCACACTTCTTGGTGCGGGGATCCTTTTCTTGTGGATGTTCCGTCATTTGCTGGGAACCGGCCGAACGCTTCGTTTTGCGATGGTAGGGACGATAGTCTTGTCTATCTCCGCTGCAATAACTGTAAATTACACGGGCTTCAACAGGCTCTTCGACAGACTGACTGATACCGAAATTCAGGAAGGCGTACCCGATACGCGTTCGGTCGTCTGGCCGATGGCGTGGGACGCAATCAAGCAAAAGCCCATTTTCGGCAACGGCCCGCGACTTGCCCTTATCGATGAGGGTCCACGAGCATACAAGGGCCACATAAATATCCTGTACCCGCATAACCTGTATCTATTTCTGTTGTTCACCGTAGGCATAACGGGCTTGACGGCATTCATGATATTCCTGGTTACGCCACTGTACAGATGCTGGAAACTTTCGAAAAAAGCGATCAATGACCCACAAACCCTGGGCTTTGCGAAAATCGGGGTAATTGTCATGATTATATTCTTTGTGGATCAGATCAAAGTGGAGTTCATGCGCTTCGGGCTTGTCGATTATTGGCACTTTGTTTTCGCCTTATTGGGCATGCTGGTGGCATTATGCGATCGATTTGGCGCACCCCGACTGGCCCCCGACATGCGGGAGATGGATCGGCCGGTTGCCACGCTACGCTAGCTGCAGGCCCTGCAACCGGTTCTCTATTCCAGGAACTCAGCCTGCTGTGTGTTCTGGAGGATCCGGACAACGGCGCTGTAGTTCTCAATCAGCGTACTCAGGTCGTCCGGATTGACTTTCTTCAAATCCGATCCCAGTGACACGTTACGTACACCAAGAAACGCCAGAATGGATTCATTGCCTGCCTGTTGGTCTTGCACGTATTGCTCGTAGTCGACAGATATAAACTCCACCGCGGAAACAAGCCGTGAATGCCAGGTGACGTATTCCGACTCGATCGCTTGCAGGTCATCGAGCAACGTCGCGGTATTGATGTTGATTTTTGGTGCGACCCACTTTTCGACCGAGGACCCTTTCTTTAACGACCGGGAGACGTGGTAGACCCCGGATTGCTCCGCTGATCGTCGTGACACCAGCGTCTTCAGCGCATTGCGGCGGCGCACCAGGATTGCCTTGACGTTGTGCTGCAACAAATGTGTCCAGATATACGGTCTCGCCTGGCAATGTTTCAGCATCAATTTGAAGCCGATTGCAGCATATGCCGGATTACCGTACAGATCGTTCAGGTAGTCGGCGGTTGACGCCGATGGGGCGACGAGTGCTTTGATTCTGTTCTTGGCGCGCGTTCTTGAGTAGTGCCAGTATCCGCCCTCGTCTCGATACGGTTTCTTGCCCAGCAGAAACACCTCGCCGCGACACAGTATATCCGGATGACTGCTCAAGGAGGTACGAATCAGAGTTGTGCCGGTGCGCTGAGTTCCGGCGATGAAAAACTTCACGGGTGCCGTCATGCGAT
>CAZHLE010000273.1:0-1811 GCA_964533065.1 uncultured Woeseiaceae bacterium
GCCGGTGCCGAGGTCGCCATCCATGTCGACCGGCAACTGACCATTGACCGCGATCCCAACGGCAGGAGACTCAATCATGCGATACCCGATACAACTGGCGCTGCTCACAGTCTGGATTAGCGTGGCCGGCTGTGCCGGCAGCAAGGACACGCTGCTGCCGCCAGATGGCGAGACCATGCAGACCATCTATGAACGGCATTTCGGCGACATCGGCATGCGCGACACCCTGGCGGTGCGGCAGGAACTGAAAAGTCGCCCGCTCGATTCCGATATCGGCGATTTGGCCGGCTACGTGCGGGATGCCTATAACGAACTCGACACCCACTTCCCGCGTCTGCCCAATCCGACCCTTGTGATGTTCGTGTTTCCCCATCTTGCGGGACAGGATCGCGTGCCGGTGCCGGGCTATGCCACGACCTTCCCGATGTACCGCCAGGTCGAATACGCCTTGCCCGGTGAGGTGCTTGGATCCGCGTCGCGGAACGACGGCAGCGACTGATGGAGGATTTCGCGGCGCCGCTGCAGATAGGTACGGTGCAACGGTTGTATCGACAGCCAAGTGCCTTTACCGATTTGCTGCCGTGGGTCGAGTACGACCCCGAGCATCAGCTGTTCCTGCTGGAGGACGGCGTGAGCGTCGGAGCCCTGTTTGAGCTGAATCCGGTCGGCTGCGAGGCGAGAACGCCGGCATTCATGTCCGGATTGCGTGATGCGTTGCAGACAGCACTGACCGATGCGATACCAGAGGAGATGAGTGATCCGTGGATTCTGCAGGTTTACGTGCAGGACGAACTGAGCCTCAGTGGTATTAGCGATGAACTGAAAGTGCACCTTGACCCGCGAGTCCGGGGCAGCGGGTTCAGCCGGCATCAAATGCTGGTGATGGAGCAACACTTGGCACGTATCAGTCGGCCCGGTGGCTTATTCATCGACCAGGCAGTCAGTGGGTCACCCTGGCAAGGCAAGCGCCGCGTGATTCGCGCGACGCTGTATCGCCGACTGACGAAGCATGGCAAGGCGCCGTCGGCAATGGAGGTGGCCGCGCATCTCAACGAGGTCGCCAGTCAGTGGATCGCCGCGTTGGCATCCGCCGGCGTTCAGGTGCATCGAGCGAACGGTCGCGACCTTTATGCATGGTTGCTGCCCTGGTTCAATCCGGCGGCGCGACCAGCCAACGGTGACATCGATCAGTTATTGCGACTTGCCAGCTCGCCGGACAATAGCTGTCTGCCTTTTGGCTACGACTTCGCGGAACAACTGACGTTGTCGCCGCCGCGCTCGGAAGGGGGCGTGTGGTGGTTCGACGAGCAACCGCATACGGTGGTCAGCGTGCAGGCCCTGCGCCGTGCGCCGGATATCGGTCACATCACCGCGGAACGTCGCAGCGGCGATCACATCTTCGCGCTGTTCGATCGGCTGCCAGAGCATACTGTGATGGCTATGACGCTCGTCTTCCGGCCGCAACACGAGATTCGTAGTCACATCGCCCAGGTGCGGCATGCGTCGGTGGGTGATTCGGCCGAAGCGGCGTTGACCCGAGAAAACGCCGTAGCCGTCGAACGTCAAATGGCTGAGGGCAACAAGCTGTATCCGCTTGAACTGGCTTTCTACGTTCGCGGTGCCGATCTCGTGCGATTGCAGGCGAATATCAATCAAGTGCATGCCTTGATGTTGGCCAACGGTATGCAACCGATACTGCGAGAAGCGGACCTTCTGACGCAGGACAGTTATATCCGGCATCTACCCATGGCATACGACGCCGGACTGGACCGACGCCGCCGGCGGTCCCGGCTGGTGTTTTCCAGCCATGC
>CAZHLE010000274.1:0-1781 GCA_964533065.1 uncultured Woeseiaceae bacterium
TGTGCCTGGTCACTGAATTCTCCGTCGCGGACTCGCTGACGGTGATTTATGACAATGGCCAGACCAAGCCGCTGGCAAAGTTCCTCGCGCCACTGGCGCACGTCAAACGAGAACGGGCATTGGAAACCAGCCCGAATCACGGTGCCGCCGACATCGAGCAATTGCTGCCCATCCGATCTCCGGGCCTGAGCCCGGGCAAAGTTTCGATTCGGAAACATCAAACTCCGTTCGCCCGCCCGTTTTTCCTGATCGGTTCCGATCCCTGGTCTCAAGAGTGGCTGGCCCAATATCGACAACGGCTGCTCGACATCGGCGCCGTGGGTATGCTCGTGGATGCGGCCAGCATCGAGGATCTCCATGCGATCGCCGGCATCGCGGACGGTTTGCCGATCACGCCTGCAGCCGGCACCGACATTGCCAAGGCCTTGGGAGTGATGCATTACCCGTTCGCCGTTTCCGATGGCCGCATCTGGCAATGACTCGTTACGCAATTGATGCACTGTTACGTCCTCCGGTCGAACTGTGGTCGGTGTTGGCGGCGCTGGCCATAGCCGTGATTGCAGCAGCGGCGCCGTGGGCGCTCATGATGCCATCGGGCATTGCGTATGCGACCAGTTTCTCGCTGCTCGGTTTTGCCGCCTGGCGGACGCGGCAGGCGTGCCGAGTCCTAGGGTACCAGCGCCGCTTGAAACGCATGCCCAGCTATCGGCTGGCCGTGCGCCGCGTGCCGTTCAGTCGACAAAAGCTGTTTCTCGGCCGTGGCTTTGAGTGGACGCAACAGCATACGCAGCGCCTGCGCGACACCTACCGCCCGGAGGTGCAACGCTATGTAAGGCCGGGGCAATGTTACCGGTGGGCACGTCGGCAGGAAGTCGCCTGGGAATCAGTACCGCTTCTGACAACAGTTACGCGATTGTTCGCCAGCCGGCGCTGGTGGAACCCGCTGGCGCCGCTGCCCTTAGTGGGCGGAAACCCGGCGCTACACGCGGTCGGGCTGCACGAGCAGGACGTGTGGATGAATCTCGATGAGCGCGTTGGCCACACGCTGGTGTCGGCAAGACACGGCTCGCGGAGCTGCTGATCGCTCAGGATATCCGGCGCGGCGACGTGGTGATTGTTTTCGACCCAAAGGGCGATGCCGATCTGTTGAAGCGCGTGTACGCAGAGGCCGAACGCAACGGTCGCGCTTTGGACTTTGCTATGTTTCATCTGGGGTATCCGGAAGCCTCGGCTCGCTACAACGCTATTGGCAGTTTTTCGCGAATCACCGAAGTGGCGACGCGCATCGCCAACCAGTTACCACGCGAGGGCAACGCCGCTGCGTTTAAGGAGTTCGCCTGGCGGTTCGTCAATATCATTGCGCGGGCGCTGGTCGCACTCGGTCAACAACCGGACTACGAGAAGGTCCGGCGTTACATTAACGACATCGAGCCACTGTTCATTGAGTACGCCGCGGCATTCCTGAGCCGCCAGGGAGCCGAAAACTGGCAGACGGAGGTCGCGGAACTCGCCGAGCAGGCCAAAGGTCGGCATGTGCCGAGCGCCATGCGTGGGCGCCAGCCGCAGGCCATCGCCCTGATGCAGTACTTGCAGACGGCCGACCAGTACGATCCGGTGCTTGACGGTCTGATGTCGGCGTTCAAGTACGACCGCACCTATTTCGACAAGATCGTCAGTTCGGTAGGACCGCTGCTGGAAAAACTGACCTCCGGCAGCATTGCGGAGTTGCTGTCACCGAGAATGGACGACCAAGAGGACTCGCGGCCGGTGCTGGAATGGCT
>CAZHLE010000275.1:0-1742 GCA_964533065.1 uncultured Woeseiaceae bacterium
CGCTGGCATGCGGCACAGTATTGGTTTTGCTGGTGCTGACCGCGATGCCCGATGCTTTGTTCGGGCTCGGCTTCGTCGCCGTAGTCGGGGCCCTGCTGGTGCTGCTGGACCTGATGGTCCGTGGCATACGCCGGGTCGCGCGGCGGCTCGACGATCACCCGTGGCTGGCGCGCCGCTTCGATCTGCGCCTGGCGTTCGCGAACCTGCATCGCCCGGGCACGCCGTTGCGCGCCTCCCTTCTGTCGCTGGGGTCGGCGTTGACTTTGCTGGTTGTTTGCACCGTCGTCGTCGCATCACTGGTGCGGACACTCAACAGTACGATCCCGGACGAATCGCCTGCGCTGGTCCTCTATGACATCGCCGCTCCGCAGCTCGAGACCGTGCGCAACGTCATTGCCGAATTGCCGGGTACCGAGCGCGTCGAAACGGCGCCGCTCGTGCGCAGCCGCATTGTTGCAATCAACGGGAGCAGCCTGAACGAACTGGATTCGCTCCATGACGGGCAACGTCGTGCTGCTGCGCGGGATGAGTACAAGCTCAGTTATTCCGCCAACAACATCGATGCAGTCACTCTTATTGACGGGGCATGGTGGCCGGAGCCAGTGCGCGGGCTGCCACAACTGGCGATGGAAGATCGCGAGGCGCACCAACTCGGAGTTGAAGTCGATGATGTCGTCACGTTTCTCATCGAAGACCGGACGCTTGATGCGAGGATTGCCGCAATCTATAGCCAGAAGGGAATCCAGACCAAGTTCTGGTTCGAAGGCATACTCTCGGGCGGGGCGCTGGACGGTTTCATTCATCGGCACGTAGGCGCCGCCTATATGGATGATGCAGATGCGATCATCGCGGAGCGGCGTATTGCGGCCGCGGCACCCGGGGTCATCACTGTGCGTACTGCGACATTGCTCGCATCCGCGCGTGACATCCTAGGAAAGGCGACCGCCGGACTCGCGGTGGTCGCAGGTGTGAGTCTTGCGGCGAGCCTGCTGGTCCTGATCAGCGTCATGGCCGCCGGCCGTACACGACAAATCTATGACGCAACTGTGTTGCACTCGCTGGGCACGCGCCTTGCTGTAATCCGGCGCAGCCTGCGCATGGAGTATCTATTGTTGGCATTCATTACGTCGGCGTTTGCCGTGGCGCTTGGCTCGGCAATCGCGCTGCCGCTGTTGCACCTGCGACTGAAGCTGCCGTCAGAGGACCTGCTGTGGCTGGGCGCGGTAACGGCGCTCGCTGTGAGCGGCTTGTCACTCAGCCTCGGCGCACACTACCTGTTCCATCGTCTGCATCCCACCCCGGCGATTCTGCTGCGCGGCGCCCACTAACGGCAGCATTCGGGTCGGACCAACGTAACCAGCATTCGGGTCGGACCAACGTAACTAACTAATCGACCGAAAAATGAGTATCGAAACACGCCTTTTATCGGTGCTTAATCCGGCTAATTCCTTGCCCTTTCTGTGCCGGCTACAGCGAACCCATGCCACGAGCCAATCGAACCTATTGCGCCGGACACGTTTGGCACATCACTCACCGATGTCACCAACGGCAATTTCTGCTCAGATTTGCTCGCGACCGCAGAGCCTGGCGAGAGTGGCTTTTTAGAGCGTGTCGACGTTACGGCCTCTGTGTACTGAATTACATAGCAACGTCAAATCACGTCCATTTATTGATATTGGATCGCGGCAAGAACGAAATTCCTGCAGCCATGCAACTTGTCGCGGGTCGGACGGGGCAGGACT
>CAZHLE010000276.1:0-1718 GCA_964533065.1 uncultured Woeseiaceae bacterium
CTGCTGCTGTCGACGTCGATCAGCTTGCGCAGCGTGCTGGCTGAGTATCGTCCTGCGACATCTCGTAAACTGCTCGAGCCTTGCTCAGCGCTGATTTCTCGAAGTGTCTTCATGCTGGATGTTCCTCGAAGTCCACGCTTGCACGCGGTATCACTTCTCAATGACTATGTCTGCGCCATTTGCGACAACGAGGTTGCGGCGCAAAACGGTTTGCCCGCCGTCCTCAGTGCCAAAAGTCCTGAACAGTTTGCCGAGTTTTTCGCCATCCCGCTCAGCGCTCTCCATCATTAAAAGTACCAATTCCCTCAATGCTTCGAGCTTAGCCGCTGGGTCAACAAGCGCGTTCCACGCAGCCTGATCCTTGACCTTATTTTGGGCAGCGACTTCAAGGAAGATAGGTCTGTTCCGGATGATTTGGTCTCCAAGATCTGGCATAGACAACTCCGTTGATAGTGGGGGATTCACCTAGCAGCTGGCAGGCATGCCTGCGCAGTCTATCGAGCGGATACGCCGGAATAAACCGTCTCGCGCGATAGCTATGGAGCTATGCTCGAATTTGGGGATCTTGGCATACCCCATTCTGGTGATGTGCCCAGTCAAAAAGCCTGGGAGGTGGTGCGGATGGTTAAAGCAAGATCCGTACAAGCTTGGCGCTCGGCAGCAGAGAAAAGGGTGACTGGCGATGGATAGTAAAAATTGGCTTCGAGCCGTAGCCGGAGCCGGCGTGGCCCTGCAGGGGTACTTTGCCTACAAGGAAACAATTGGTTGGGGAGCGCCGTTCGTGACGTCGGCAGCCCCGGCCTGGGTAGAGCACCTGCCGGTCGCGCAGCTGCCGCCCGAAACCATCGCGGCGATCACGTGGGCGACGCCCCTCGCCTTCAACATGGGGATCTACAACCTGGTGCTCGCGATCGGCCTTCTCTGGGTCGCGGTCGCGGGCGCGAGCGTGGCAGCGTCGCTCGGGATATTCCTGGGTGTGTGGCTGCTGGTGGCGGCGACAGCAGCGCTGTGGACACAGGTCTACCTCGCCTTCGTCGCGCAAGGATTGCTGGGTCTTGCCGTTTTACTGCTGTCGATCAGGTCCGCCCAAGGCGTGAACGAAACGTCGCTGGCGCGGGCCCGGGCCGCCTGATCCGGGAGCTCATCATGCCCCGCATCGTTTCGGTGAACGCCGCCACGGGACTTCAGGCGGAGCTGTTCGAGCCTTTGGGTGCTGGCAACGGGGCGGCGGTCATCGTCGCTTCCGGGTCGGAAGGGATGACCACCCACCTGAGCGGGCCGTGGGGTTCCATGATCCACGCGTTCGCGGAAGAGCTGGTGGCCAAGCGCATCGCGGTCGTCATCCCGAACTACCTTGCCGTGACCGGCACGCGGCCTGCCCCGGATGTCTGGTTTCTGATCGGCAGGCACGGTGGCACATGGCAAGGGTCTATCGCCGACACCATGACCTACGCGCAGACCTTGCCGGACATCATGGCAGCGAAGATCGGCCTCTTGGGGTTCTCGCTGGGTGGTCACCTCTGCCTGCGGTTGCGTGAGACGACGCCAGCCCTGGTGTCATTCTACGCCCCAGCGGCTGGCCTTCAGCCCTCCCGTGGCAGGCTCGTCCTCGACGCCCAACTCCACCAAGGCGACGACGATATTCTGGTAGGCGAAGCCGATGCCCAAGCCATCGAAGGGATGCTGCGGCAGGAGGCGGCGCAGGTGAAGCTGCACCT
>CAZHLE010000277.1:0-1674 GCA_964533065.1 uncultured Woeseiaceae bacterium
TCGCTCCAGGATCGCGCACTGTGAACGTGTGCGTTTCACCCGGTTCGGCCGGGAACAAACCGGCGTTGAGCGTATCGACGTCGTTGCCGTTGACCAGGTCGGCACCGTCAACGGACAGCACTTCCGCGCCGCGTACCAGATCCACGCCGGCTTGCGTCGCCGGAGAGTTGGGCTGCGTATACGCAACGACAATCTTTCGTGGTGGCGAGCCGGACAGGATAATCCATTCGGCGCCGTAGCCGGCCGACACCCCCGACTGGGATAACTCCAGCCATTCATCGGTGTCGTAGGTGAAATGAAACTTGTCCTTGGGCGCGCCGGATGCCGTCGTGTCATCGGTCTTCAACTGATCAAAATAGGCCAGCGAACTGCTGAAAAGCGCCGGATCCTGATCGGTGATTTCGTCGTACCATAGATAGGTTTCGTTGCTCCAGGAACGCAGGAAATTATTCTCGTCGGTGCGAGTGCCCGCGACGTCCGGCCACGGCTGTCCGGTAATGGGATGATTCCCGCTGCGCGGAGCGACGCATTGCGCGGCAAACGAGTCGGAGGGCAGGAATACCCCGGCAGTCCAGCCGTTGCTGCCATTGCCACCGTTCGGCGAATTGCCGCCACCACCGCCACAAGCTGCCAGTACCAGTAATGCCGTCGCCAAAGCCGTCAGGCGGCGGACAGAAGCGGCAGGCACCGCGAAGTCGTTTGTGTTGCGATCACGCATGTTTTGGTCAACAGGGTGTCGAAGGGCTGGCGCCAATGATACCGTGGCCACGCCGCCAGAGGGGTCCATTGTTACGAAATACCGGGGGAAGTGGGCAGGGGCTGGCGCCGCCTGAGAGGCCGGACGAGGTTCAAATTCAACACGGGAGACACGAAGTGTCCGATGACTCGAGCAAAGCGAATTCGCATCGCACGCGCAGACACATGCTGCAAGGGTTGCTGGCGGCCGGATTGGCAACACCGCTTGTTCCCGGTACCAGAGCCGGTGCGGATGGTCTGCCCGCCGGGACGCGGGAATCGTCAGTCCGCAATCCCTTGTTGTGGGCGGTTGCGTGGAAGCAGACGGCGGCTGAGTATGCTGCACTCTGTTACCAGGCCTTCAACCTTGCGCGCCTGCAACTCGATCTGGCCTTGTCGCAGCAGTCCGCCGGCGGCAAGCCGCTGGCGGTCATTACCGACATGGACGACACCATCCTGCATGCAAACGACTACTGGGCACGACTTGTCAGTGAGGATCGGGACTTTTTCGATGATGCAATCTGGGACGAATGGGTCCCGCAAAACCGCGTTACGCCGGCGCCCGGTGCATTGGAGTTTTGCAATTATTGCGACGAACGGGATGTCGCTGTTTTCTATGTGACTAACCGGGAGCAGGGCGAGAATACGCGTGAGTTTGCACTCGGCCACTTGCGTCATCTCGGCTTTCCGCTGCCTGACACAGATCGTTTAATTGTTTTTCGCGATACCTCTGACAAGAGTTCAGCAAGAGAAGTGATTCGCCAACGTTTTCACGTTCCGTTTCTGCTCGGCGACAATCTCAACGACTACAAACGCGACTATTACGTCGCCGATGTAAATGACAGGTTTGGCTTGATGGAACGCGATCGGGCTGACTATGGCCTTCGCTTCATCCTGCTGCCGAACCCGACCGATGGGCACTGGGTGCGTGCCATTTTC
>CAZHLE010000278.1:0-1631 GCA_964533065.1 uncultured Woeseiaceae bacterium
GGCTTCCTCGGCTTCCATCGAATACCATAGATGCACAAATATCTTCGAGCGCGCCTTTGACGTCATACGGACACTTCCTCAGGATCGATCTTTTTAATGGGGGACACCCCTTATGCGAGCACAAAGTCAAACCGCCCGAAAAGCGACCCATCTGGCTGCTCTTCTACCTCCATGATCAGACTCTCCTTGATCAGCCAGTCCTGGCCATTCAGCGGTTCATTGGGAAAATATAGTTGGGTCGTTAGCAGAGCGGTCTCACGCCCTTGAACCTTGACATGAATGTGCGGTGTCCGATGCACCATAAATTGCCTGTAATCGCTCGGTTTAACCGTTTCAACGCGAAACCTGCCGGCTTCATCCGTAAATTGATGCCCACGGAGCCTGTATCCATCGTTATCGTAGACCCCGTTCCCATCACAACTCCAAAAGTCCAGCACGGCGCCAGCAATAGGAACACAGGCAGGTGTAAGTACACGCCCTTCGACGACCAGCATCGTGCCCACCGTGTCCGCTTCGCGCAGGGTTGTCCGCAGAGGCGTGTTCGGTGTGTAGAAAGGGCCTTCCCCGTTCATCTCCGTCACCTCATGGTCTCCATCGTCGCAGGCAGGCGTCAGGGGTAAGGGAGAGTCGGTCGCAACCGTTTCGGGAAAAGGGTAGATGAGGTGTGTCCTCGGATTGAACCTGTGATTTAGCCAGGCGAGAGCTGCCGCGCCGCCGCCCAGTAAAACGGCACCGCCTCCGAGGAGTGTTTTCACGAACTTTCTGCGGACATGTGCCATCGTCGTCTCCGTCATGTGATATAGGGAAGTACATGCACTTGTTCGGTGGATTGAGGCCGATTTGCCTCTCAGGATCCTTCGCCTTACGTCGGTATCGGGCTCAGATTCGGCTCGACGAACTGCGCACGAGCTTCATCCGAGAAAAGTACTTCGGCAGAGTAGTGCCTCATCATGACCTGGGAGCCGAGTACATGCGGATTGACTTCCATGAAGCGGTCGGATGATTCGAAGCCGGCGGACATCTGCATGAAATGCTGTACCGCCATGATCCACGCTCGTGTCAAGGTGTCATGATACTTCGACACGTCTATCTGATAATGCCGAAGAAAAGCCAGTAAGGCATCCCGCATCACGTGATGGGCCGTGTTTGTGTCATGCTCCGTGAGGTAGATATAGGCCAACCGAACATGAGCACGATGGTTGAACTCCAACGGGGGTAGTCTGCCGGCTTCGAACTCGGTTCGAAAGGCCTTGTCTTCCGGTGATGACCGATGTTCCATGAGCTATCTTTTCAACTGCCGCCGAACGATTAAACTCGACTTTGAGGGCTGTTAAGTCCGGCACAGCCTGTCACCAGGGCAAAAATCAATACCCCCCTCGCTACTACCGCCGATCACTTCAAGACCCGATCAATATAACCCGCCCCCGGGGCCTAACGCAACATACGCTATCGGTATCGCCAGGATACAGCCGTCCGATCGAGCACGCTAGTTCTTTGACACGGCTGCGTTGACAAAATCCCGGAAACCAGGTCATCCCCGCGAATGCGGGGCACCAGGTTCATCTACCCCGCCGCGGCGCGCCACATTGCCGTCATCCCCGCGAACGCGGGGATCCAGGAAAGGGATGTCC
>CAZHLE010000279.1:0-1619 GCA_964533065.1 uncultured Woeseiaceae bacterium
CTGGCGCCGAGCAGACGGCCGAAGGCTATGTCGCTGCCGGAAATCGGCAGCGACTGCGCGGGCGACAGCAATAAGGGATCGTGTGCCAAGCTTAAGATGCGGGTTGGAAAAGGCCGGCGATTATCCCACAGCACACAAAAAAAAACGCCCGGACCGATTGGTGCCCGGGCGTCGCTGAAGTCGTGCTGCGCCGTTTAGCGTTTCTTGACGGCGTGAATTACGCGGTCATATTCGAAATAGACGATAAAGCTGTCATATTCCCAGCTGGATATCGGCGGATCGCCGACCGGTGCATTCTTCGCAATCGGACTGCCAAAATTTGCCTCTACGCTGGCCTGTGTCGTGCCACTGGCCGGACCCACGGAGCCCGGTTGCGCGGAGGTGCCCCTCATATCCAGGATGTCGGCCGATGCCATGCCGGCAGCGCCGAGCACAAGCGCAATGAATGTAGCTTTCCAGAGTTTGGTCATTTGCAAATACTCCTCTCGAACGGCTTGACTATATCACTCCAAATGGTAGCGAGAAACACATGATTTAAAAGGTTTTATTCGGCTGTGCAAAACTGTGAATCGGGTCACGAATCGAGACGAATTTCGGCAGGATGTGCTTTAATGCGAGGCGATGATCAACCCCGTTGAACTGTTTGTCGGGCTTCGTTACCTGCGTGCGAAGCGCCGCACCCGATTCGTATCGTTTATTACCCTGATCTCGCTGGCCGGCGTCGCTCTCGGCGTGGCCGCGTTAATCGTCATCCTGTCGGTAATGAACGGGTTCGAGGGCGAGTTGCGTTCGCGCCTGCTGAGCATGTCCGCGCATGGCCAGATTGCGCCCGCTGACGGTAAGAGCGGTGACTGGCGCAGTCTGCAGAGCACAATTCTGGAACACCCCGGAGTCGCCGCCTCGGCACCGCTGGTGCCAATGGAGGGTATGATCCAGTCCGGCCGGGAGTTGCGTGCCGTCCTGGTGCACGGTGTGGAGCCTGAGTTTGAGAAAACCCTGTCGGAGCCGCCGCTGAACCTGCTCGAAGGGTCGCTTGACAACCTGCAACCGGGCTCGCGCAACATCATTCTTGGGCGCCTGCTGGCCAGCGAACTCGGACTGTACCTCGGCGATGGAGTGGTCATGTTGATTCCCCGGCCGGCGGGTGATGGCACTTTGCGTCCGGTGCTGGAGCGATTCAAATTGTCCGGCGTGTTCGAGGCGGGCCTGCAGGAACACGATGCCTCGCTGGCACTGGTCAACGCCAGTGATGCGGCGGCGATCCTTGGCCTTGGCGATGCGCGCAGCGCGGTGCGCTTTCGTGCTCACGATGTCATGGCGGCGCCGCGGATCGCGGCCGAGTTGCGCGAACAGATCGGCGATGACGTCGTCAGCAGTGACTGGACGGTCGAGAACGCAAGCTATTTTCGCGCCATCCGCATTGAAAAAATGATGATGTCGCTGATCCTGTCACTGATCATCGCGGTCGCGGCGTTCAATATCGTTGCCAGCCTGGTCATGGTGGTTACCGAAAAAACCAACGACATCGCGGTGTTGCGCACGCTTGGCATGCGACCCGCGGGTGTGGTCAAGGTGTTTTTCATACAGGGAGCCGTTATTGGCTGGGCAGGTATCTTTAT
>CAZHLE010000280.1:0-1610 GCA_964533065.1 uncultured Woeseiaceae bacterium
TTGCTTACTGGTCAGTTTCGCCGTTGCCGGTGAATCCAGGATGTCGGCAAGTGTGCGGCCGTCGAGCCATTCCATAACAATGAAATACAGATCCTCATCACGATCCAGATCAAGAAAACGCACGATATTTGGATGCGAGAGACAACGCCCTTTAGCGGCCTCCTGCTGCAGCGCTCGCAGCGCCGGGCCGTTTTCGGCCAACTCTGGCGACAACACTTTGACGGCAACGTACGGGTTAGTTGCTCCACCCTCGGCCAGACGCCTGTCCAGGGCCTTGTAAACCACGCCCATACTGCCGCCAGCAACCCGCTCCTGGAGCAGAAACCGGTCACGTAACACGGAACCGATTTGCACCCTGTCTTCGGCTGACGCTGGTTCGACTCGAGTCTGGACTGGCAGTACGACCGTCGAACTATGCGGATGCGATTCCTCCTGTAGCTCTCGCGCCGCATCGGCAATCGTTTGCACCTGGGCAGCCGTGTCGGCTGCCTGTGGCGATGCCGCGCGGCTCGCGGGCCTGGCTACCGGGCTACGTCGCGGCCGATGATCCGTCACATAGCGGTCCAGCATGGACTTAACGAGCTGAAAGGTTTCTTTGCGCAGGTTGCCGCTGTCGTAACGTTCCTGCAGGACCCGCCGCACTTCCGCCTCGCTGCCACCACTCGCGCCCAGCAGCTGGCCGAGCCCTTCCTGGATTTCGGCGAGCAGGCGGACATCGTCGATCTTGCTGTCGAGGCGATGTTCAAAGCTAGACAGCTGGTCAACCAGTGATGCACGCATTTTCTGCGATTCAGCGTTCATATGTTAAATGGAGGCCTTTTACCCTGCTGTATGTTAGCGATTTGGTGCCGTTCGGACCGGAACTGGTCGTCAAATTACTTTGCCTGGATTGAGCAGGTTGTGCGGATCCAGGGCGCGTTTCAAAGCGCGCATGAGTTCAATTTCGATAGCGCTGCGATATTTCGCCAAATAAGCCTTCTTCAGCACCCCGACACCGTGCTCGGCGCTGAAACTGCCGCCCAGCTCATGCGCCAGCTTGTATATAGCATCGCTGGCGGCTTCCCCCTGGCGCAGGAACTCCCCTGCATCGGTATCGACGGGTTGTGAAATGTTGTAGTGCAGATTGCCATCGCCAACGTGACCAAAGATCACCGGTATGGCACCCGGAAGCATTTCCAGCACTATTCGCTCGGAACGCCGCAGGAATTCATCAATCTTGCTGATCGGCACCGCAATGTCGTGCTTGAGGCTGGCTCCGGCGGCGATCTGTGCGTCCGGGATCGCATGTCGAATCCGCCACAGCTGGTTTGCTTCGTCCATGCTCTTGGCGCATACCGCGTCGAGCGCGCCGCATTCGTCAAGCAGCGCGGCAAGACCGGCGATAAAATCCGTACCGGTCGCCGCAGGGCCGGACTCGATCAGGACGGTCCAGGGATACGTTCGATCGAAGGGAGATCTGCAATTTGCACTATGCTGCAACGCCATTGTCATCGCGGATTCCGATATCAGTTCAAACGCCTGAAGTTGATCGCCGCTCATGCTGCGCATGCGCCCCAGTAGCTGCACCGCTGCCGCCGCGGACGGCAGCGCCAGCATCGCTGTTTCCGCTG
>CAZHLE010000281.1:0-1583 GCA_964533065.1 uncultured Woeseiaceae bacterium
GTGGTGGGTGGAGCAGTGCGGCACTATCTTTTGGACAAGGGAGAGTTGCCGGATGTCTCGCTCACGGCGCTGATGCCAATAGATCTGCGCGGCGATGGCGGCGGCGAAAGCGGCAACCGCGTGGGCGGCGTTCCGGTTTCAATTCACAGCGAAATCGCCGACCCGATCAAACGCCTGCTTGCCGTACATGAGGCAGCACTTGCATCGAAAAGAAAGGGCGAGTTGCTCGGGCACGACCTCTTGATAAATGTCGCAGACATTTGCTCACCTTACATTACCGATTTGTTCATGGAGAAGGTGATTGTGCCGCAAATGAACATGACGGTCTCGAATGTGCGCGGCCCGGATCTGGACCTGTATCTGGCAGGCGCCAAACTGTTGCAATTGATACCGGTCAGCATTCCCATGGACGGCGTTGGGCTAAACAACACCGGATTCAGCTTTAACGGCGTATTTCGTATCAGCGCAGTGTCTTGCCGCAAGATGATGCCGGATCCGGATTTTTACGAGCAATGCCTGCAGGAAAGCTTCGCCGAGCTGAAGGAGGCCTGTAGCAAGGTAGGCCATGCCGCCGGGGCCAGGTCATGGGGGGCGCCACAACCAGCATCCAAATCCGAAGCCAAACCCGCACCCAGATCCAGGGCCAAATCAGCGGCGAAAACTGCGCCCACGCGCGCTGCGAACGTTAAACCTGCGCCAAAGGCCCGTTCTGCTGCCAGGGCGACGACCAAATCGTTGACCAAGAAAGCCACCAAAGCGGTGATCAAAGCAACGACCAACATTGCAGCGAGCTCGCCGACTCCTCCACACACCCGTTCTGTTGCCAAAAAAACGGCGGTAGTGTCAGGTAAAGAGTCTCGGACTGAAGGGCTGGAATAAATCCGAATCCAGGATAGGGGCTACCAGGATTGGCGCGCACGACCGCCTCACTCGGAGGTACGCCACGAGCGTACCGCTCGATCCGTCCCCGCCCACAGTTTTCCGAGCGTCTTGCCCAGGTAGAACAAAGCTGCGTTCCTGCCACCCTCCGCCATGCCGTAGCCAAGATAGAGCGTCCCCAATGGTCGCCAGGCCGAGGAACAGGCTGCCGTTCAAGATCAGAGAGCCGACAGAGATATCGCCTCATGACTGCCAGGCATTGCCCAGCTTGAGCGAGCTGGCGACGTGCCACTCGAAATACAGAGTCAGCGGCGCTCGAGCCGAAAGGCTGCACCTTCGCAGCGCTGCGCTTCGACTGAGCAGGCGCACGAATAGCGATTGCGTCAGAATGCGAATATGTTAGTGCGCCCCGCAGAGAAGCTCACCATGTTTGCATGCCTGCCCATCTCTCCGAAGCGCGGGCCCATGGCCCGTCATGCCGCGATGCTGCCCGGCTGCGCAGTCCTGCTGGGCGCCTGCGCCCAGGCGCCTGTCAGGCTCGACGGCCACTGGAGCGACCAGGCCGATCGTGACCAGCTGCGGCTCGATCCCGCACAGTGAGAAACTCACCCGCGAAAACGTCGAGCGCGCGGTAGCCGAGCAGCGCGTCGATGCTGTGCTGGCTACTACGCTGGTGGCCGTGACGCAGAAGGCACAGGAAGACG
>CAZHLE010000282.1:0-288 GCA_964533065.1 uncultured Woeseiaceae bacterium
CGGCCAGCGAGATGATCAGCGGATGGTAGCCCCACGCGCCCTTGTGGTTGATTCCAAGCCCCTGCTTCTTCTCGCCGCGAGTCTCCACCATCGAGCCGTCGGCCTCAATCGTGGCCTGCTTAAAAAACGAGTCCGGCTGCTGGCGCCAGACCGACTGCCGAACTTTGTTGATGGCTTGCATCACTTGCAGGATCTGCGAACTGCCGAAGCGACGGCAAAAGTCCCCCGCCGTGGTGAGGTCAGGAATCCGTTGCGAGCCAAGCGCGTCGAGGTAGGCTTCGTCCGTCC
>CAZHLE010000282.1:298-1571 GCA_964533065.1 uncultured Woeseiaceae bacterium
CCGCCGATACTCGAGGTGATCAAGGCAAGTCCCACCGCTGAGCAGGTTCAACGCGATGTTCAGTATGTGGGGGGGGTCGTCATAGGAACCGGAACCAGGAAGATGTTATTGGGTTGCCAAAAATCGGTTGTAGTTTAAGTCAGTCTTGATCTCTTTCCAATCCTTGCGAGGCTCAACACCCGAGTACCAATAGCAATTCTTCAATGCAGGATCATCGAAGTTCACCGTCGTACTGGCAGCGCTCTCTCCGCCATCCAGTCCAGCACGCAACTCAAACTTCTGACCCATCGGGACCAGAACCAGCAGCCGAATGCTGGCATGGCCGCCATGGTTGCTCCATTCTCCAAAAGTTGAAATGACCAACTCGCCATCCACTTCCTGAAAGGCGATCCCAAAATGATTCCGCGCGTCGGTGATTTGCATGGGAACGGACGGGTGTCCAACACAATGCATCGATTTTGTCAAAAAAAACCGGACGCTGGATCCGGAATATTCTTCCACGACCGCACTTTCAGGCAGAATCAGGGTCGCACCATCAGTCACCTGAGCCGACCCGCTTTCAAAGACCGTGCCATTCTGGACTTTGGGACTCAGCCCAGCGCTCAATATCACCGGGGTTTCCGGCTGAACAAATTTTTCTTCGGCGTTGTTCGACGCTCCCAGCAGAAAAGAACAACCTGCCAACAGAGACGCTATTAAACTCTTCATCACTTGCTCCAGAAATCAGTAGTTTTGACTTGACGGGGATTCGGTCAGCCGGGCATTGGGCTTCTGCCTGGTCTGTGTCCTGGAGTGAGACGCAAGTACGCCCGGCGGGGTTCCCTGAAATTGTTCAGTGACCGGAGCGAATGTTGACTTCCGCGCCCCAGTCGGGCAATTTCCCGGCGACATCGGCGTTGTTCTCCCATGAAGACCGGCTTTCGGTAGCGGAAAAGGTGTCAGGGTGCGTCGGCGGAAGCCGGAGAAGGGTAGCGAATGAAAGAGTCGTACGAGGCAGGACCTGGCCGTCGCCTTGGCCTCGAGTGATGCGTGGTGTCGGGCAACTGTCACCGCGAAGCGTTCACAGAGGTACAACCGGGCTGTGTATTGAGCTCCGAAAACATCCTTTTGCGGCGGCCGCCCTTGTCCTGACAAGGGGAAGGCAATAGTAATGTCGAACGATAAAAATGGCGAGTCCGATGTTACCCCCACGGAGTCTGAGACCACACGCACGGTTGGAAACTTTTCTCACGGAAGCCGAGAGACCCCAGCGATATCCGTTTCACCCATGGAA
>CAZHLE010000283.1:0-1568 GCA_964533065.1 uncultured Woeseiaceae bacterium
TCTTGGTTCTCCGGTAGATCAGCGACGCCTTCGTTCGGCGCATCGTGTGCGTCCCATAGTCAGCGCCGTCAAGGCCGATGGAGTCCACCCATCCATGGACGACCCGAGCGTATTGCCGTGTCGAAAGATGTGGCGACCCGTGGAGGCGGCTGGGAAAAAGGAAGCTTGAGCCGCTCAGACCAGCAACGGACATCCATGCCGTTACGGCATCACGCGTCTGCTCGGTAATCTCGAATTGCACCGGACGGCCGGTCTTCTGTTGCACCACGATAGCCCGCGAGCTGACACGCGTTCCGTGAGCAACGTCAGAGACACGCAACTTGACCAGATCGCAGGCGCGCAGTTTCGAATCGATCGCCAGGTTGAACAGGGCAAGGTCTCGCTTGTTGTCGCTGAGCTGCAGCCTCACACGAATGGCCCAGATGTCTCTGAGTTTGAGCGGTGCCTTCTGACCGGTGATCTTGCCCTTGTTCCACGGAGCTGGTTTCGCTCGGGACGTTTCGGCGTTCATGAGATGTCCTTCCGGGACTCTCATGATGGAGCGCACTTCCTGAAGGGGCACGATCCGACCCTAACCGGCCGCTCGTGCGGCACACTGTTTTCCTTGGCGACAGCTATGTCTGAAGAACGATCCAGCTTGAGGCAGAAAGAATTCTTTGTTGACTCTGGGGCTAAGCGCCGAGGTGAGAGGGGCAGCTCGAGACCGGTTGCGGCGTACCGCATCCCGGTATACGATACGTAAGTGAGCATTCAGGCGTTCAGATGCAAGGATTCCGAAGCGCTCCACAACAGGAGACGCGTTAGGCGGTTTCATGCATGTGAGGCGGCTGCCCGGCGGAAACTGCTCATGCTCGACGCCGCGACCGCCTTGCGTGACTTGGCCAGCCCGCCGGGCAACAGGCTGGAAGCATTGGAAGGCGACCGAAAGGGGCAGCACAGCATCCGGATCAATGACCAGTTCCGCGTGTGCTTCGTATGGACCGCTGAAGGGCCATCCCAGGTCGAAATCGTGGACTATCACTGAGGCGTAGACGATGGCGAGAACACTGCTCCCTATTCATCCTGGCGAGATTCTTCGCGAGGAGTTCATGGTTCCGCTGCAGCTGTCGAGCAACGCGGTTGCGCGTGCGATCGAAGTCACCCCGAGTCGTGTCAACGACATTGTCCTCGGGCGCAGGGGAGTAACGGCCGATACCGCCCTTCGGCTGGCACGACTGTTCAACACGACCGAGCGGTTCTGGATGAATCTACAGGCGACCTACGATCTCCAATGCGCCCAGGATGCAGGCGGCAAGGCGATCGCAAGCATCAAGCCGATCATCGGCATCGCGGCTTGAGCCAAGGAAACCACGGCAGAGCCGCTATTCACCTAGCTGCAAGAATGCCCGTGGTGTCATTCCTGCGCCAACTCGGTCGCGCGCCAGAGCAAGTTGCGGCATTTCCTTCACGGCAAAGCCTGTCGAGCTCGGCTGTGTCCTGAAAGGCGTGCGAGAAACGAGGGGCGCAATCGACCCACAGCGGTCACTCAAATACATCGCCAAAAAAGGAGAAAGCGGTCATTCGCAGGT
>CAZHLE010000284.1:0-1554 GCA_964533065.1 uncultured Woeseiaceae bacterium
CGCCGACAAGAGCGAAGCGTATTATTTCTGGTACTTCCTCAGTGGCTCGATCATTTTTTATCTCGCCTACACGGTGTTCGCGACCCCGTGGGTTGCACTCGGCTACGAGCTGACACCCGACTACCACGAGCGCACACGCCTCATGGGCGTGCAAAACTTCATTGGTCAGCTCGCCTACGTTGTGGCGCCCTGGTTCCTGCTGATCATGCAAAGCAAGTTGCTGTTCGACAACATGGTGGATGGTGCCGCGGGGCTGGCAATCATAATCAGCGTCGTGGTCATCGCTATCGGCGTGCTACCCGCGATTTTTCTGCGCGAACGTTTCCAGCACCCGCCGGTCGTCGAGTCGGAAATCATCGAGGGACTGGAAGACCTGGTTGAAGGCGCCGGTGCGGCGATAATTCGCAACCTGAAATCTTTCTTTGCCGGCTTCGCAACGACCCTGAAGTTCGCGCCGTTTTTGAAATTATGTGCCGCGACATTCCTGGTTTTTAACGGCTTTATGCTGATCGCATCGTTCCAGTTCTACGTCATCATCTACTATGTTTTCGGCGGCGACACGGTGAAAGGTGCCGAATACGCAGGTTATTCGGGAACCCTGGGCGCGATCTCCACTTTCGCAGTCATTGTCTTTGTTACCTGGTTGGCAACGAAGATCGGCAAGCGCCGCGCATTTTTCGTTACTACAGGTATATCCATGGTTGGCTATGCGCTCAAATGGATTTGCTACAACCCGGATATACCCTGGCTGCTGTTACTGCCCGCGCCGCTGATGGCCTTCGGGCTTGGCGGCCTGTTCACGTTGATGCCATCGATGATCTGTGACGTCGTCGACATGGACGAGATCAAGACCCACGAGCGGCGCGAGGGGATGTATGGCTCCATATTCTGGTGGGTGGTCAAGCTCGGCATGGCGGCCGCGCTGGCGGCCGGCGGTTTCCTGCTGAACGCCACCGGTTTTGATGTCGCGCTGGGCGGTGAACAGACTGCCAGCGCTATTTACATGATGCGAATTTTTGACGCGTTTGTACCGTTCCTTGCCTCCGGCATTGCAATCTGGGCCATTGCGACATACCCCATTTCCGAAGAAAAGGCCCACGAAGTTCGGCTGGAACTCGAGGCCCGCCGCGGCGCAGTTTGATTTTGTACTAGCCCGCACTGTGGGAGGCCGCCATGCGGGCGACAGCTTACTCGATGTCCTCGTTGCCCAACTGGTGGCCCCAGTCGCGCTTCGCTTCAAGGTAGCGTCGATTCGCCTCGGTCACGCCAAACACGTGTTTCACGGGCGTAATGTTGCTGAGGCCTGCGGCGACCAGGTCATTGACCTTCTTCGGGTTGTTGGTCAGCAGGCGAAACGAACCCGCGCCACGAAAATACTTGATCAATGATGCCGCATCGCTGAAGTCGCGCGAGTCATCCGGCAATCCCAGCGAACGATTCGCCTGGTAGGTGTTTTCGCCGCCATCCTGCAGCAGGTAGGTCGCGGCTTTCGCCCAGAGACCGATTCCGCGACCCTCGTGGCCCGACATGTAGACGAGCATGCCGCCCTGCGGG
>CAZHLE010000285.1:0-1532 GCA_964533065.1 uncultured Woeseiaceae bacterium
GCTCGTCGACCTCGCTGTTACGCGTCGTTTGCGCGAAAAGTTGCAGTGGCAGATCTCCGAGCCTGGTATCGAACTGCAGGAAAAGTTCAGTGTCCCTGTATTCGTATAGGTACAGGAGTTGTGTGTCAACGGAGTTACCCTTCGGTAAACCATTGTAGAATGGAATGTTACCGATCGTGTTAGTGAACGTGAAGTAACCAACGCCGGCCGTCAGGCGTGCTTTCTCCGCAATATTGAATTTCGCTCCCAACTGCACTGCGTATAGTGTCGAGTCATCGTCAGTCGCACGTTCCTCGACCCAGAAGTAGCCTGCAGCGCCAAAAAACATGCCCTGATCGTAGGTCAGCGCCACGCCTTCCGGATTCAGGTCACTGTCCCAGATAAGGGAATTGCCGCCGGCCCGGTACAAGGGGTTCTTCATCTTGCCCGCCAGCACATGCAAGCCGTCGGTCGCTTGCCAGTCGGCATAGGCCAGGTCGAAACCAATGTCGTCCGCGGAAAAGCCACTATCGAAAGTGACGTTCCTGGACACCGGATCATCAGCGCCGGATGCGAGTTCCATGATCACCTTGACGGCGTCCCTGGCCAGAACGGCCATTGCCAGCCGGGCCCGATATCGGGCGCGGTCACGCTTGTCGGCCAGTTCGAGTTCGATGACCTCATAGCGCAGCCGTAAGTCGCCACTGAAGGAGATGCGGTCCGCCCAGTTGCCTTGCGCCGCGCCCGATGCCGGCGCCAGCAGCACAAGAGAAACTAACCCAATGCGCGTACCCAGTATCCGTTTCATTGCAAGCCAAGCCCCTGTTTCGAAATTGTGACAGCAAGCTACTGGCATTGTGTTTCGGCAAGATGACGGAAATGTTGCAGTATTGTGACATGACTAAGCTCCGGCAGAAATGCGCGCCGGGGGGAAACAACAGCGGAACTCGCTGCCCTGTCCGGGCGTGCTGCTGACCTCGAGCCGCGCGTCGTGGCGCTGCAATATGTGCTTGACGATCGCCAGCCCCAGCCCGATGCCGCCGTCCGCGCGACTGCGGCCACGATCAACTCGAAAAAACCTTTCAGTCAGTCGCGGTATATGCTCCGCGGCAATGCCCTCGCCATTGTCGCTGACGCCAAGTTCGGCACCATTGTCCGTCACGCGCCAGCTCAGCCTGATACAGCCGGTTTTCGGCGTATGCCGCAGCGCGTTGGATATCAGGTTTGCGACCACCGACTCGATCTCGCGAGTGACACCGATGATCCGCGCGGATGACTCCACCTCAAGCCTGATTTCCGGCGACGAGTCCAGGCCCGAGTATGTATCGGCGGCCGCCACCAGGACTGCGTTGACGTCGACCAGTTCCTCGTCGCCGGCGCGACCGTTGCTCTCAACGCGGGACAATTGCAATAACTCCCCGACAATGCCCGACATGCGCTGCGCCTGCGCCCGCATTTGCGCAATCGGCTGGCGCATATCCTCCGGCACGGACGCTTCGTCCGCGAAGCTGTCTAGATATCCGCAGATAACGGTCAACGGGGAGCGCAGTTCA
>CAZHLE010000286.1:0-1532 GCA_964533065.1 uncultured Woeseiaceae bacterium
GGCGGCGAAGGCTTTAGCGTCCGGTCGGAGCAATAATGTCCTTGAGGCATTCGAAACTTTGCCGCATCCCGCACAAGAGAGCGGCCTTGGCTTGAGAGGTGATAGTGAGCGATGGCGACAACGTCCCGACGGTAGCGGGGCTGACGACCGAGATCGGCGACGCTCTGGAGCAGTGGGCGCGGCATATCTCCAAGCTGGTGAATGCCGGCGAGGTGAGCGCCTTTCCGGGACGCGATTCATGAATGCGCGCGAGTATTCTCTCGCAGAGGTATTTGAGCTCTGGGCCGCGGTCGAGAGCCGGCGGCAGGCCGAGAACGGCGATTCCGCGTTGCTCGTCGAGCGGCTCCGGGCGGGCCGGGCGACGCAGCACGAGCTGGACGACCAGGCGCTTTTGGCCGGCTTGATCGGCGGCCGGAAGAAGAAAAGGGGTTCTAAGGCTGACCCATCCCTAGAGGCCAAGCAGCGGCAGGCAGCCTTCTTCTTCCATGTGTTGACCAAAGTGATCAGCCTTGAAGACAAGGTTGCCCGTGGCCGACTGGCTGATTTCTTCACAAAGAGCGATGATACTATCCGCGATTGGATCGGCGACTATAGGAAGCGCGTCGGCGAGGGGCCGGAAAGGGTTGCGGCAGACATTGAAGCCTTCGACTTTTGGCGCACGGCGCTCATGGCCGAGAAGCGGATTGCCGAGCTCTTGAAAGCTGCGGAATAATTCGGCGAATTGTCCCGCACCAATAACTGGTGCGTTGGCGAGAAGTTTGTGACCAATAAATTGCCATGTTCGACCTAAGAAAGGACGTGGCCCATGACTACCCTCCTGGCTGATTATCTTGACCGCGATGCGCTGGCCGCAGAGCTCGGCGTCTCGACGCGAACCGTCGCCCGCTACGAGTACGAACCGGACGGCCTGCCGTCCCTGCTTATCGGCGGCCGCCGCAAGTACAAGATCGACAGCGTCAAGGCTTGGCTCGAGCGCCGCGAGCGGAAGCCCAATCCGACCCGACGGCGGGCGGCCTGAAAGCGGAAGGGCCGCCGTCATCCCAATGACGGTGCCTGCGCATCTGCTCAATCGATTTAGCCAACAGCCTCATCCCGACGACGGACCGGCGCTGCTGTTCTAGCACCGCGCGCCGGCATCCAAAAACAAATGGAGTGATTCCCGTGTCAGCCGGTCGCGAGTGCCTAAAAGGCGGGCTTCTGTTGAGGTTCCGCCCACCGTGCATCTTGTGGTCCTACTGACGCGCTCAAGCGTGCGGTCTTCAAGAGCTGGTCCCGCCGCTCACCTCACAAGGTGCCGATGAAGCTATGAAGGTGCCGGTTCCTTCCGAAACCCCGGAATGCCTCGCCGGAACTTTGCCCTAACGGGATTTCCGACGGCCCGACTGGTTGATGTGACTTGAGGGATAGCCTGGACAACGAACCCCCCTCGATGGCGGCCACTGCCTCAAGTGGTGGGGGAGCGGCTGGCCACCGACAAATGGCATCCAGGGTATACGAGGCGTGAAGCATCCCTCTCGGTCCGCAGCCCTCCC
>CAZHLE010000287.1:0-1520 GCA_964533065.1 uncultured Woeseiaceae bacterium
GCCGGTGCCGTGCAAGGTCTACTCTCCGGGTTCGTCCTGTTCCTGCTACTGGCCATCGAATCCAACACCCGTCCCTAACTGCGTAATATTACCCACTTCGTAACTATTCGGATTTAATTCGGATTCTATTTGACAGCTATTCGGCGTGTGGTATACTATGGTCAGACGGGCAACGAGCCTGTCAGAGCAGAGGCGACGACGGAGGTAAACGATGACGATGACGACGACAACTTACAGAGACGCGACGAATGCGATTCGGACCCATGCTGAAGCGCGTCAGGCCGCGCTTGATTCCGAGGCTCTCGCGGCACGCGCCGCTAATCTTGCGGCCTATAGGGCAGCGTGCCAGGTGCCGGATGACGATCCTGCTGCGCCGATCGCTGCCCTAATAGCGCAGACGATCCAGATCGGCAATGACGCCGGTTACCCGGCTGTTTGGCTGCCCGCAGATACTCGCAACGCAATCAAAGCAGGATTAGCTGCGGGACTCATCACCCACACCATTGGCGGCCTGCCCCCGATACGGCTCTACCACGATGAGCCGTGCTTCAGCGGCAACGCACTGCCGGAGTGGCAGATAGACCACGATGCGTGGACTGCGGCAAAAACGTATCGTGACCAACAACTATGGGAAAAGCTTTAAGACCTCCGACCAGCGCTCCCCCGGGAGCGCGACCTCGGTGGCCTTGAACGAACCGAAGCACGAAGGGAGATACGCGATGGCACGATTTCAGCAAACAGCACCCTATGCTGGCAAGGGACAAAAAGATTTGGCATCACGAGTCGAAAGCCTGCGACAACTTGGAATCGAAATCACGGAAAAAAACGAGTTTCATCCGCACCTGTACAGTCGGCGCGCCGTTGTCGATGCCGAGCGCCGATTGTCTGTTGTTTGGCGTAGTTGGCGACATGTACCCATTGATCCACCACCAACGAGCACCTTCGATCGAGCGATGGAGCGTGATGCGCGACGTAGGCAGGGAGAGATTGTTTAAGACCCCCGCTCAGCGCCCCACGGAGCGCGACCTCGGTGGCCTTGGACGTATCAATCTGCGACGAATTGATAGGTTTTGAAACATGACCCAATTAACCCCCCGCGAACGTCGAACCAGCGACAAGGTTTCAATCGGCTCTAATGGCAAGCTGTACATCTCAGCTAAACAAGCCAAGCAACTCGACTGGGCCGAGGGCTGGTGCGTCGTGACGGACAACCAAAACGGCACCGTCACGATCGAACCGGCTGAGGAATCAAATAGCAATGCTTTTCGGATCAACCGGTCGAACGATCGAACCAGGGGCATGACGCTAACCTGTTGGAGACTGGCCGACATATTCAAGGTGCATGTGAAACGGAAACTCATCCCCGCGCACGTGGCGCACGGGAAACTAATCATCGGAGGCAAAGCATGAGCGAGAAAACCGAGAAATCACCGAGTCAGGGATTTGGCGCACTGTGGGAGCGCGAACTGATTGGCTGGTACAACCTAAAGCCTATCGTTAGCGCACAAAGGCCATTGTAC